>NHBS01000054.1 GCA_002167825.1 Pelagibacteraceae bacterium TMED13 | reverse complement strand
GCAAGTGCCACATAATGTAGCTGAAGAGGTTAAAGAAAAAGTTTCTGGTTAATAATTATAAGGAGTAAATAAAATGGCTAAAGAAAAATTTGATAGAAGTAAACCACACTGTAATATTGGAACTATNGGTCACGTTGATCATGGAAAAACAACATTAACTGCTGCTATAACAAAAGTGTTAGCAGAAACTGGTGGTGCAACAGCTATGGATTATGCTCAAATTGATAAAGCACCTGAGGAAAAAGAGAGAGGCATCACAATATCAACTGCTCATGTTGAGTATCAAACTGAAAAAAGACACTATGCACACGTTGATTGTCCTGGTCATGCTGATTATGTAAAGAATATGATTACAGGTGCTGCCCAGATGGATGGTGCAATATTGGTTGTATCAGCTGCTGATGGCCCAATGCCTCAAACAAAAGAACACATTCTTTTAGCTAGACAGGTTGGGGTTCCTTCAATTGTAGTTTTTATGAATAAAGTTGATCAAGTTGATGATCCTGAACTTTTAGATCTAGTTGAGATGGAAATTAGAGAACTACTATCGAAATATGAATTTGATGGTGATAACATTCCTATAGTTAAAGGATCAGCTTTAGCAGCAATTGAGGGCACTAACGAAGAAACTGGTAAAAAAGCTATATTAGAGCTTATGGGAAAAGTTGATGAACATATTCCGCAACCAACAAGACCATTAGACCAAGATTTCTTAATGCCTATCGAGGATGTTTTCTCTATTTCTGGAAGAGGTACAGTTGTAACTGGTAGAGTTGAAAGAGGCGTAGTTAATGTCAACGATGAAATAGAAATTTTAGGAATTAAAGAATCAGCAAAAACAGTTTGCACTGGAGTAGAAATGTTCAGAAAGTTATTAGACAGAGGAGAAGCTGGTGATAATGTTGGAGTTTTACTCAGAGGTACAAAGAGAGAAGAAGTTGAAAGAGGACAAGTATTAGCAAAACCAGGGTCAATTAAGCCCCATAAAAAGTTTAAAGCAGAGGCTTATGTCCTTAATAAAGACGAGGGTGGGCGTCATACACCTTTCTTTAAAAATTATAGACCCCAGTTTTATTTTAGAACAACCGATGTTACAGGGACAATAGAATTACCTTCAGGAACGGAAATGGTTATGCCTGGTGATAATGTTTCCGTTACCGTTGAGCTCTTAACTCCAATAGCGATGGATAAAGGTTTAAAGTTTGCTATTAGAGAAGGCGGAAGAACAGTCGGTGCGGGTGTTGTTGCTGAAATAATTGAGTAAATTAAAAGTTAGGTAAGGGAATGGCTAATCAGAATATTAGAATAAGGCTTAAGGCATTTGATCATAGGGTCTTAGATCAAACTACTCTTGAAATTGTTAATACTGCAAAGAGAACAGGTGCCAACGTTAAAGGTCCTATCCCCCTTCCAACTATTATTGAAAAGTTTACAGTCTTAAAATCTCCTCATGTAGATAAAAAATCTAGAGACCAATTGGAGATGAGAACTCATAAAAGAATGATGGATATAACCGAATGGACACCCCAAACTGTTGATGCTCTCCAAAAGCTTGAGTTAGCAGCAGGTGTGGATATTGAGATTAAACTTTAGGATGAATTTATGAGAATTGGTATTTTAGCAGAGAAATTAGGGATGAGCAGATACTATGATGAGAATAGCTCAAACCAAGCTGTTACTCTTTTAAAAGTCACAAATTGCAGGGTAATCTCAATCCAAAGTAAAGATAAAAATGGTTATGACTCAGTTACATTATCTCATGGCAAATCAAAAAAACCAAATAAG
The DNA here is from genome assembly GCA_002167825.1 of Pelagibacteraceae bacterium TMED13. Lineage (GTDB taxonomy): Bacteria > Pseudomonadota > Alphaproteobacteria > Methylaequorales > Methylaequoraceae > TMED13. The sequence continues at coordinate 12,255 of NHBS01000054.1, read as the reverse complement.
CCATTTAAGTCTTTTCTAAAAAAAAATAATCTTAACTCTTTTCTTCGAAGCAAAGAATTCAGAGTTGATTCCACAGAAAGTTTTAGAGTTGGTGATGAAATCAATGTGACAAACTTTGTTGTGGGACAATATGTTGATGTATCCTCGAATTCAATCGGAAAGGGCTTTGCTGGTGGTATGAAAAGACATAATTTTGCTGGTAATAGGGCTACCCACGGTGTTTCGATTTCACATAGATCACATGGTTCAACAGGTCAGTGCCAAGACCCTGGTAAAGTATTTAAGGGTAAGAAAATGGCAGGTAGACTTGGAAATAAAAAAATTACAACACATAATCTTCTTATCCTTAAAGTTGATAAGGAGAACAGCCTTTTAGTTGTTAAAGGTGCAGTACCTGGACATAAGGGTTGTATGGTCAGAGTTATTGATGCAATAAAAAAAGATCAAGATATAAAAGTAACTACTGAAACTTCACTAAATGGAGATGATGTAAAAAATACAAAAGAAAATCTTGTTACTGAACAACCAGACATAGGTTCAACTGAACCTGAAAATACTGAAGTATCGCCAAAGAATGATGAAGTAAAAAATACAAAAGAAAATGTTATTCCTGAACAATCAAANNAGAGTCCAGCTGAAGNTAAAAGTAANGATCAAGAGGTTGANTNNGAANATGNTCANGNTTTAAAACANGTTCAAACTAATAAANAAGANGACAAGAGTTAAGTCATGAAAATGGAAGTAAATTCATTAGATAATAAAAAAATAAAAGATATNGATCTTGATAAACAAATCTTTGGTGTAGAACTTAAAGAAGAAATTATTTATAGAATGGTTAGATATCAAATGGCAAAAAGAAGATCAGGNAANCACAAAACAAAAGGAATTTCTGANATATCNGGAACTACAAAAAANCCTTTTAAACAAAAAGGAACAGGNAGTGCAAGACAAGGGAGTAANAGATCNCCTCAAATGAGAGGTGGNGCTGTTATTTTNGGTCCCCAGGTGAGAAGTCATGCTCATAAACTTCCTAAAAAAATTAAAAAGTTAGCTTTAAAAATGGCAATNTCTAAAAAAATTAAGGATGGNAANTTTAAAATTATAAGTGAGCTAAAAATAAGCAAACCAAAAACAAACCTNTTTAGNTCTAAACTTTCAAGTCTTNAATTNGAATCAGTTTTATTTATAGATGGCAAGGATATTGATAATAATTTTCTANTAGCNGCAAAAAATGTTCCGAAGATTGATATTCTTCCAGTCGCTGGTATCAATGTATACGATATTTTGAAAAGAGACTTCTTNGTTCTCTCAGAGAATGCNGTAAATGGNATCAAAGAAAGATTTGAAGAATGAAAACTATTTCTACTGAAAAATTGTTCGAGATAATTAGAAACCCATTGATTTCTGAAAAGGCAACATTTGTCTCCCAATTTAATTATTATGTATTTAAAGTTTCACCCAAATCTAATAAATCTGAGATTAAACAGGCTGTTGAAAAGTTGTTCAATGTTAAAGTTGTTAATGTCAACACCCTAAATCAACAAGGTAAGGTAAAAAAGTTTAGAAATAGAACAGGTAAAAGAGCAAGCTTTAAAAAAGCTTTTGTAAAGTTAGCTGAAGGTAACACAATTGATTCATCCGTAGAGGTAAAATAAATGTCACTAAAACAATATAAACCAAACACTCCAGGTCAAAGGGGACTAGTGTTAGTTGGAAGAGAATCCCTTCACAAAGGGAAACCCTTTAAAAAACTTACTAAAGGTTTGACTAAAAACGGCGGTAGGAACAATTTTGGACATTTAACCTCAAGAAAACAGGGCGGCGGTCACAAAAAAAAATATAGAATCATAGACTTTAAAAGAAGTCTTTTAGACTCTCCTGCTATCGTTGAGAGAATAGAGTACGACCCAAATAGAAGCGCCTTCATAGCGTTAATAAAATACGATAGCGACAAACATTCCTACATAATTTGCCCACAAGACTTGAAGGTTGGTGATACTGTTATTTCTTCAGATAACGCTGACATAAAGGTTGGAAACTGTTTACCTATTAAAAATATCCCGACAGATACTTTAGTTCATAATATTGAAATGAAACCAGGAAAAGGTGGNCAATTAGGAAGATCTGCCGGAACTTACTGTCAGATTATTGGAAAGGACTCNGAGTATGCTCAACTTAAATTATCTTCAGGAGAGATNAGACTGGTAAGAGTTGAATGTAGAGCAACTGTNGGTATGGTATCTAATCAAGATAAGAAAAATATAAAGCTTGGTAAGGCAGGAAGAAAAAGATGGTTGGGTGTTAGACCTGTTGTTAGAGGTGTTGCAATGAATCCCGTTGACCACCCACATGGTGGAGGTGAAGGAAGGACTTCAGGAGGTAGAAGCCCCGTTTCTCGAAAAGGNTTTTCAGCNAAGGGTAAAAAAACTAGAAACAATAAAAGAACTGACAAATATATATTAAAAAGTAGGAAGAAAAAATAGGAGTTAATATGACAAGATCAGTATGGAAAGGACCATTTGTAGATATGTACCTCATGAAAAAGGCTGTAAAAGTCAAGGATTCTGGTAGAAATGACGTTATAAAAACTTGGTCTAGAAGATCAACCATTCTTCCGGAGTTTGTTGGTTTGACCTTTGGGGTTCATAATGGTAAAAAACACATCCCTGTAACTGTAAACGAAAACATGGTAGGTCATAAATTCGGTGAATTTTCTCCAACCAGAACGTACAAAGGACACAATGCTGATAAAAAAACTAAATAGGAAATTATGGCGGAAAAAAATATAAATAATACTGCTCACGCGATTGGAAAGTCAATAAAGTCTAGTCAGCAAAAAGCTAACCTAGTATTGAGAACAATCAGAGGTTTGCCTGTAGAAAATGCAGTAAATATACTTCAATTTTCAAGGAGAAGAATTTCAAATATTGTTCTTAAGATTCTTAAGTCAGCCATTTCTAATGCTGAAAATAACCATCAGCTTGATATAGATAAACTTTACGTTAAAGAAGCTACTGTCGGTAAATCAATGGTTTTAAAAAGATTTAGGCCAAGAGCTAGAGGGAGAGCTGGAAAAATATTAAAACCCTTTTCAAGAATTAAAATCCAACTTACTGAAAAGAATTTAGAAGAAAAAGTAGTTCAAACAAAAAAAGAGCCAAATCAGGAGAAAGTAGAAAATGGGACAAAAAACTAATCCAATAGGTCTTAGGCTTGGAATCATTAAGTCTTGGGAATCAAGATGGTACTCCGAAAAAGATTACTCCAAACTACTTCAAGAGGATATCAACCTTAGAAAGTTCTTGATGAAAAAGCTGTCTACAGCAGGTATATCTAAAATAATAATTGAAAGACCAGCTAAACTGGCAAACATCACATTACATACTTCAAGACCTGGAGTAATTATCGGAAAAAAAGGTTCTGATATTGAAAAGTTGAAAAAGTCAGTTAGCAAAATGGTTAGTGGAGACGTTAATATTAATATACTAGAGGTAAAAAAGCCTGAGCTAGACTCACAACTTGTGGCAGATAATATTGCTCAACAACTTGAAAAAAGAGTTGCATTTAGAAGAGCTATGAAAAGGGCTGTTCAATCTGCTATGAGATTAGGCGCCGGCGGTATAAGGGTTAATTGTAGTGGAAGATTGGGTGGAGCAGAAATTGCGAGAACCGAATGGTATAGAGAGGGTAGAGTGCCTTTACATACACTCAGAGCTGATGTTGATTACGGTGTATCACGAGCTAACACAACATATGGAATATGTGGGGTTAAGGTATGGATTTTCAAAGGCGAAAAATTTGAAAGGGATGTAGATTTAACAGAATCGTCCAATAAAAATAACGATAAAGAAATAGGAAATATAGAGAAGTAAGATGTTACAACCAAAAAAACCTAAATATAGAAAGCAATTTAAGGGAAGAATGCATGGAGTTTCTAAAGGCGGAAACTTTCTTAACTTCGGTTCATATGGACTTAAAGCACTTACACCAGAAAGAATTACTTCTAGACAAATTGAATCAGCTAGGCGCTGTATATCAAGGCATCTCAAAAGGTCGGGTAGAGTATGGATAAGAATTTTCCCAGATGTTCCTGTGTCCAAAAAACCTGCTGAGGTTAGGCAAGGAAAAGGAAAAGGTGCAGTAGAATTTTGGGCAGCAAAAGTACGCCCAGGTAAGATTCTGTTCGAGATTGATGGTGTATCAAAAAATTTAGCTATGGCTGCGTTTGAGTTGGCCTCAGCTAAACTTCCCATAAAAACAAAATTTGTTTCAAGGCTTGGTTCATAATGGATAAATTTTCAGAATTATTAAAAATACCTGTCGTAGACTTAAAGAATAAGATCACTGATCTTAGAAAAGAATCTTTAAATTTGAGGTTTCAAAAATCAAGTGGCCAATTGGAAAAGACTGCAAGAATAAGAGCAGTCAGAAGACAGATTGCTAGGATTAAAACTGTTATAAATAATAAAGAAGTGGGGAAAAAATAATATGCCTAAGAGAATTTTAAAGGGTGTTGTTGTATCTGATAAAGCAGATAAAACTATAACAGTTCTTGTTAAGAGAAAAGTTATGCANCCNATTTATAAAAANTATATTAANAAAANNAAAAAATACTCTGTTCATGACGAGGATAATAAATTTAAAGTTGGNGAGATTGTNACAATACAGGAAAANAAACCAATTTCTAAGACTAAAACATGGATAGTATTAAAGGCTGGTTAGAATGATACAAATGCAATCAATATTATTTGTAGCCGACAACTCTGGGGCAAAAAAAGTTCAGTGTATAAAGGTCTTAGGTGGTTCTAAAAGAAGATTTGCTTCGGTTGGTGACATTATTGTAGTTACTGTGAAAGATGCTATTCCTAGAGGTAAAGTGAAAAAAGGGGATATCCATAAAGCTGTAATTGTTAGAACTGCAAAAGAAGTTTATAGATCTGATGGGTCATCAATAAGATTTGATAGAAATGCAGCAGTTATAATTAATAATAATGGAGAACCGTTAGGAACTAGAATATTCGGACCAGTAACAAGAGAATTAAGAGCAAAAAAGTACATGAAAATAATTTCTTTAGCACCGGAGGTTCTTTAAGATGGCTTATAAGATAAAAAAAGGTGATGATGTGTTCGTTCTATCAGGAAAAGATAAAGGAAAGACTGGAAAAGTTTTAAAAATTGTTAAGTCAAGTGAAAATAAATCCATAGATAAAGCAATAGTAGAAGGTATTAATATTGTTAAAAAACACAACAAGCAATCCGCAACAACAAAAGCGGGTATAGAAAGTATAGAAAAACCAATCTACTTATGTAAACTTTCTATAATAGATCCTAAAACTAAAAAGCCATCTAGAGTTGGTTTTAAAAAATTAAAGGACGGAAAGAAAGTAAGATTTATAAAAAAATCAGGAGAAACTCTAACTTAAGTTTATTGAACTATGGCAAGATTAAAAGAACTTTATTATAAAACTATTAGAGATAATCTTAAATCAAAATTTGATTTAACCAACGTCTTTGAGGTTCCAAAGATTAAGAAAATTGTTGTTAATATGGGTGTTGGCGAAACTGTNACGGATTCNAAANTGATTAACAGTGCAATTGAAGAATTATCACTNATAACAGGACAGAAGCCAGTNTTAACCCAGGCAAANAAATCNATAGCTGGATTTAAACTNAGAAAAGGTTTGAATATTGGATGTAAAGTTACACTNAGAAAAAATATGATGTATGAATTTTTAGATAGACTTGTTTACATTGCTTTGCCTAGAGTTAGAGATTTTAAAGGTTTATCTCCAANATCTTTTGATNATGGAGGAAATTATTCAATTGGAATTAAAGAGCAAATAATCTTTCCTGAAATCAACTATGACAAGGTCAGCAAAGTTAGAGGAATGGATATTTCGATAGTAACAACAACTAATAATAAAGAACATGCATTGGAGTTGTTAAAGAGCTTCAATCTGCCATTTAAGAACTAAGGAGAGAAAATGTCAAAGTTAAGTATTATAGAAAGAAATAAAAAAAGANTTAACCTATATAAAAAATTTAAAACAAANCATGATAAATTATTGAANTTAGCNAATAATAAAAAATTATCACNTGANGAACAGTTTCAGGCTAGATTAAAATTATCAAAAATNCCGAGAAACGCNTCAAAAGTTAGAATTAGAAATAGATGTGTTTTAACTGGTCGNGGTAGAGGAGTTTATAGAAAGTTTCAACTGTCTAGAATANNATTTAGAGAATTAGCTGCTAAAGGTCAAATACCTGGAATCACTAANTCAAGTTGGTAATTGGAAAGGANTTAAGTTATGAGTTTGTCAGACCCACTTGGAGATATGTTAACGAGAATAAGAAATGCNCAAATCAGAAAAAAAGATTATGTGCATATGCCTGCCTCAAGGTTTCGAGGAAANGTTCTTGAAGTTTTAGAAAGAGAAGGTTTTATAAGAGGTTTNAAAAAAATNGAGTTAGAGAACCACAAAAAAAACTTTGAGATNGAATTNAANTATATNGATGGTGAACCNGTNATAAAGGAAATTTCAAGAATNTCAACNCCTGGAAGAAGGGTGTACTCNAAAATNGATGATTTGCCAAGAAATTTTGATGGTNTAGGAATNTCAATTCTATCAACTTCAAANGGTGTTCTNTCCGANANTGAGGCTAGAAGTGAGAATGTTGGTGGTGAAATTTTGTGTAAGGTTTTTTAAGGATTTATTATGTCAAGAAGCGGAAGAATACCAATTAATGTGCCTGAAAATACCGAAATTAAGGTAGACGANGGTATNATTACAGCCAAAGGNAAGCTTGGNGAACTNTCATTTAATTTTGGTAAGAATGCTAAAGTTGATATTGAGGATAAAATAATTACNGTTTCTAAAGCTGGGAACAATAAACATTTTGAAAAAATGTGGGGTACTGTNAGATCAAGAATTTCAAATATAATAGAAGGNGTTTCNAACGGTTTTGTNAAGGAATTAGAATTAAANGGAGTNGGTTATAAAGCAGCAGAAAAAGGTAAATCTATCGAATTAAACCTAGGCTACTCCCACCCAATTAATTTCCCCGTACCCGAGGGTCTGAAAATCGAAGTTCCCAAACCGACCCAAATTAAAATTTCTGGAATAGACAAGCAAAAAGTAGGTCAAATCGCCTCGGAGATTAGATCTTTTAGGAAGCCAGAACCNTTTAAAGGTAAAGGAATTAAATACAAAGAAGAAATAATAAGAAGAAAAGAAGGTAAGAAAAAATAATGAATAAGANAAATTTAAGAATTAAAAGAGCNAATAGAGTNAGATTAAAANTAAAAAAATCNTCTAACNTTAGACTTAGTCTTTTNAGGTCNTCAAAACANATNTACGTTCAGCTTATAGATGATAACGTTGGCAAAACACTTTTNTCTGCATCNTCNCATGATAAAAGTATGAAAGATNCAAANCTCAAGCCGCAAGAGNTTGCNTTTAANGTTGGAGAAATAATAGGTGGGTTGATAAATGATAAAAAAATTGGTAATAAGATTGCTTTTGATAGAGGTGCTTACCTTTATCATGGAAGAGTAAAGCAGCTAGCTGAGGGAGTTAGATCGAAAGGGATTAGTTTGTAAGCTTATGAGTGAAAAAGATATTATTGATAATAAAGATAAAAGTGATGATAAGGCTGTAAATAAGAAGATGCCGACTTCTACAACGCAAGAGAAAAAAATTGAGTCTAAATCTGATGAAGTAAAGCCTGAAATTAGTGATAAAGAATCTAAAGTTAAAACTGAGAATAATGTTGAGGTAAATAAAGAAATAGATGTTAAAAAGATNGAAAAGGNTAAAGCAGANGATTCTTTNAAAAATAAACNAAAAAAAAANCTATCTANTAANGACGAAAATTTNAAGAAAAAGAGTTCACCAAACTCAGAAAAAAAACAAAACTCTAATGATAATCTANCAAGAAGGAACGAGAAGGATCAAAATGAGTTTATTGAAAAGCTAGTTAGTATTAATAGAGTTGCAAAAGTAGTAAAAGGAGGAAGACGTTTCAGTTTTGCTGCGTTAGTAGTGGTAGGAGATGGTAATGGAATGGTTGGTCATGGAAAAGGAAAAGCCAAGGAAGTTCCAGAGGCAATAAAAAAAGCTACGGATGAAGCAAAAAACACTATGATAAGGGTTCCACTAAGACAAGGCAGAACATTACACCATGATATTAGAGGAAGATTTGATTCTGGAAATGTATTTCTAAGAAGTGCACCATCTGGTACTGGTGTTATTGCCGGTGGGCCAATGAGAGCAGTTTTTGAGGCATTGGGCATCCAAGATATTGTTGCTAAATCAATTGGTTCATCAAATCCCCATAATATGGTTAGAGCAACATTCGAAGCATTAAAAGTGGTCTCTTCACCCAAAATAATTGCATCAAGAAGAGGCTTGAAAGTTAATGATATAACAAAAAGAAGAAAGAACACGTCAAGTATAGAAAATGCAAAAGCTTAAAATTACACAAATCAAAAGCCCAATTGGAAGAGAAAAGTCACAAAAACTCACTTTAATAAGTTTAGGTCTNAATAAACTNAATAGAGAAAAAATTGTTGAAGGNAATGATTCAATCAANGGCATGATAGAAAAAGTTAAACANCTGTTGAAAGTTGAAGAGGTCTAAAATGAAACTTAATGANTTAAGAACACCAAGNTCAAATTTNAAGCAAAGGAAAAGAGTTGGAAGAGGAATTGGTTCCGGAAAAGGAAAAACTGGTGGTAGGGGNGTCAAAGGTCAGAAGTCAAGGACTGGAGTTTCTATTAATGGTTTTGAAGGTGGTCAGATGCCATTGCATATGAGGATGCCTAAACATGGATTTAAATCTAGGACTAAAATNAAAAATAAAGTTTTTAAAACNGATTTCATCAATTACCTTTTTGAAAAAAAAGCTNTAAAGGANAANTCAACTGTAAATATNACTCAACTTNACGAATTNATAAGTGCAAANANNNATTCCCNTATAAAAATTCTCATGGGGCAAAAATTAAAAGGTTCCATCTCAATTGAAGTTCATGCAGCTTCAAAGGGTGTGATTAAAGAGTTTAAGAGAGTTGGCGGTGAAATAAAAATTATTGACTTCAAACAATTCATCAAAGATATTAAAACTTCTAATGCCAAAAATAATTCAGATAACAAAGAAACAAAAAAAGTAAAATCGGGGAAAAGTGCAAATATAAAACCAACTAAAACAGTCAAAGATAAAGATGAGGTTNTTGGAGTTCCTAAAGANAAAAAAAAATCGACAAAAACTGANCAAATAAANANAAAACAAAAGGCTACAGAAANTCNNAAANCTGCNGAAAAAGCTAAACAAAAAACAACAAAAAAGGTAGATAAGAAGAAATAAANATGGCTTCAGTTTCAGAACAGTTAGCTTCTAGAATNAATCTTGGTTCCATTGCCAAAGCAGAAGATTTAAAAAAAAGAATACTCTTNACCCTCTTAGCATTGATTGTTTATAGAATTGGTTCTTACATTCCTGTACCAGGAATTGATCCNGTGGCTCTAGAAAAAGTTTTTGANAGAAATGTTGGTGGTATCTTAGGAATGTTTGACATGTTTGCAGGTGGAGCATTAGGTAGAATGACAATATTTGCTTTAAATATAATGCCTTACATATCCGCTAGTATAATTATGCAACTTTTAACCGTTATATCACCTCAGCTAGAGCAGCTTAAAAAAGAAGGCGAAGCTGGGAGAAAAAAAATAAATCAATACGCAAGGTATGGCACAGTTTTTTTAGCAACTGTTCAAGGGTATGGTGTTGCTGTAGGGATTGAAAATATGTCTAATAGTCAAGGAATACAAGCAGTGATGGATCCTGGAACTTTTTTTAGATTAGTTACAGTTATAACACTTGTTTCTGGTACACTTTTCCTAGTATGGCTTGGTGAACAGATCACGCAAAGAGGAATTGGAAATGGAATTTCATTGATAATTTTTACCGGAATAGTCGCTCAACTTCCCCTAGCTTTAAGCACCACCTTTGAACTTGGTAGAACCGGTGCGTTATCTACGCTTTTTATAGTCTTTTTGTTAGTTATGTCGGTAGCAGTTATTGCTTTTATGGTTTTTATTGAAAGAGCACAAAGAAGACTGCTAGTTCAATACCCTAAAAGGCAACCTGGAGGAGCAGGAAGTGGTTCTGCTCCATCCTCACATTTACCATTGAAAATTAATACCTCAGGAGTTATTCCGCCAATTTTCGCAAGTTCACTTCTTTTATTACCCATTACTTTTGTAAGCTTCAATGCTGGTGGCGGTCCAGAGTGGTTAAATACTTTGAGTTTGTTTCTAAGTAGAGGACATCCTGTTTATTTAACTCTATACATTTCAATGATTGTTTTTTTCGCATTTTTTTACACTGCTATAGTCTTTAATCCTAAAGATACAGCTGATAATCTAAAAAAATATGGTGGTTTTATACCTGGAATAAGGCCAGGAGAAAACACAGCTAATTATTTAGATTATGTTTTGACAAGATTAACAGTTTTGGGTGCAATTTATCTTTCTTTAATTTGTTTATTACCCGAACTACTGATATCAAAATATCAAGTTCCATTTTATTTTGGNGGTACAAGTTTNTTAATTGTTGTAAGTGTNACGATGGATACTGTCACTCAAATCCAATCTTACCTCCTTGCTCATCAATACGAAGGTTTGATTAAGAAATCAAATTTCAGAAGAGGAAGATGAGTAAAAAAATTGTTTTGCTCGGCCCGCCTGGATGCGGTAAGGGAACTCAGTCTAANTTACTTGTAGAAAATAAAAGTTTTTTTCAACTTTCAACTGGAGATCTTTTAAGAGCAGCATCTTCAGATAACAAGTCAGAAGTTGGTCAAAAAATTAAACAAATTATGCAACAAGGAGGNTTGGTTCCAGATAATTTTGTTATAGATATAATAGTAAAGAAAGTCTCAGATTTAAAAGATCAAAATATAATTTTTGACGGTTTTCCGAGAAATATTGAACAAGCCAAATTCTTAGATAAATCGCTAGAAACTAAATCTATTTCTCTTGATTATGTTTTATTCTTTGGAATTGATTATAAAGTTTTAGAAAGTCGGATAAAGCAGAGAATTGAGCAGTCAACCAGAGAAGATTTAAGAACTGATGATAATCTAGAGATATTAAATAAAAGAATAAATATTTATAAAGAATCCACACTTCCAATAGTAGATTACTATAAAAATAAAAATATTTTGTATGAGATAGATGCTATGGAATCTATTGAAACAGTGTATNATAATATTTTGCAGATAATTGAATAGTTATTGTTGACTTAAAATGAAAAAAAAATATAATCCAGCTTTGTATTTATTAAGAGTTATATAGTGGCAAGAATAGCAGGCGTAAACGTTCCAACAAACAAAAGNTTAGAAATATCTCTAACCTATATCTACGGTATTGGACCAAAATTTTCAAAAGATATATGTACTGCTGTTGGAATAGATACAAAAAAGTTAGTAAGTGAACTAAACGAAGAACAAATAATTAAGATAAGAGAATTTATAGAAAGCAACTTTCTAGTTGAAGGGGATTTGAGAAGAGAAGTTTCATCTAGAATTAAGAGACTCACTGATTTAGGATGTTATAGAGGATTAAGGCATCGAAAAAGATTACCTGTTAGAGGCCAGAGAACACATACAAATGCAAGAACTAGGAAGGGTAAAGCGATACCTATAGCAGGTAAGAAAAAAGCAGTTTAATTATGGTTTCAAAAGCTTCTAAAACAAAAAAAAAGGTCAAAAAGAATATTGTTTCTGGAGTTGCTCATATAAATTCAACCTTTAATAATACAATTATAACAATTACAGACAATATAGGTAACACAGTATCTTGGTCATCCTCTGGAAATAAGGGTTTTAAGGGCTCAAGAAAGTCAACCCCATTTGCTGCACAGCTTGCTGCTGAAGAAGCCGGGAAGAAGGCCATTGAGCATGGAATGAAAAATATTGAAGTCGTTGTAAAAGGCCCTGGTAATGGACGTGAATCGGCCATAAGGGCACTTAACTCTACAGGGCTTAATATATCCATTATTAAGGATATCACACCAATTCCTCATAATGGGTGCAGACCATCAAAAAGAAGAAGAGTTTAAGATAATAAGGGAAAGAAAAGTGATAAATAAAAACTGGAAAGAATTAATCAAACCAAAAAAAATAGAGTTTGTTAAAGATAACGAAACTGGCGATTCCACAACCGCCGAACTTGTAGCCGAACCACTCGAGAGAGGAT
>NHBS01000053.1 GCA_002167825.1 Pelagibacteraceae bacterium TMED13 | reverse complement strand
TAATTACTTTTAAATCAATTACTATTTTTTATTAAATTAAGTGTTTTTGGTATTAATTCAATAAAGTCTTCAACTATAGTTTTATTTTTTTCTCGAGAAATTCTGCTTTGCAAAAAAATAGAGACTAGTACAGCATCTTCAATTCTAATACCCTGGGAAATCAAACCAGCAATCATTCCACACAACATATCTCCACTACCTGCAGTTGCTAATGATTTTTTTGATTCAGTATCTACATAAACCTTACCATCAGGGAAAGAAACAACTGTATCATTTCCTTTAAAAATAATTATATTTTTTATTAGTTTTGAAGCGGTAATACAATTATCAATTTTTGACATTTTTTTATTATATTTAAATACTCTACAGAATTCTCCATGATGAGGTGTAAGTATAACATTTTTTTTTTTCGCTAGGATTGAGTAAAACTTATCTCTATCTTTCTCAAAAATACTAATAGCATCAGCATCAAGAATAACCGGTTCTTTTATATTCTCTAAAATCTTACAAATTTTTTTTTTCTTAAAATCCTTTCCTAAACCAGGACCAATTACAAATACATTTTTTTTATACAATGAAGAGTTATTAAACACTTCAACTATTGTTCCAACCTCACTTTTTGTGTAATATGTAAGATATTTTTTTTCAACAGAAATTGTTGATAAACCAGCTCCAATTTTCCTTGAGGCTATTGCAACAATTCTAGCAGCACCTGCCATTTTCCCTCCAACAACACAAACATGGCCTTTATCATATTTGTTGATATCTATCTGATGAAGTAATTGAAAATTTTTAATTATTTTTTTTTTTATAATATTGATGTCGGGTTTTAAAATTCTTGGTAATTTTAAATTTAAATTAATAACTTTAAGTTTTCCGATATATTTTTTTGCTGGCAATAAAAAATGTGCAGGTTTAAAAAATCCCATTGCAAGCGTATAATCAGCATTAATATTTGCTCCAAAATTTCCTCCTGTATCGGAGTTTATTCCACTTGGAATATCAATAGAAATTATTTTCTTTTTTGATGAATTAATCATATTTATAATTTTTAAAAAAGTTTTATCTAGCTTTCTTTTCAAGCCAATCCCAAAGATACAATCAAAAATAATATCACAATTATTAATTTGATTGGATAATTTTATTAGGTTTAAATCTTTTTCTTTATTTATCAAATATATCAAAGATTTTTTTGATTTTAGTAACTTTTCAGTTTTTATTCCATCAAGACCATTCTTACCTGGGCCGCAAATAAATAATATTTTTTTATTAATTACATTTTTTTGTATGTATTTTTTTAATTTTTTTGTAGCTAAATCAAAAAGTTTTTTTTCAGAATTCTTTAATATAAATTCATTTTCTGAATCGATTACTTGAGAAATTTTTAAAATTTTATATTTATACATTATGACTTTTTTTTATTTTATAATTTTACTTCTTTTTTCTACGAGTATTCAAGCGAATGTTGAAGTTAATTCTATTATTAAATTAAAAGAAAATATACCTGAGGAATGTGGTTTGAATTTCCTGAACAAGAAAGAAGGATTTACTGCTGAACTAACAATTAAAAAAAACCATACAGATAATACATTAACTTTCTTTAAGGTAAATTCTAAAAATTTAAATATTAATGAAGCTAACTTGAAAAGTTTTTCAAATGATATAAACAACATTCTTGGAGTAAAACCAAAAACAAAAGATGGGTTTACATTGAGTACTATTACAAAGAATGACGAAATGACGCTATTCTTTCAAGAAATATTGATAGGAAATAGCACCCTGATTATTAATGGTAAAAAATACGAAATTAAAGGACCTATTGATTCTAAAGTAAGGTTAGAGTATCTTTTTTGTACTGGAGAAATGTTTCTCCCGAACTATGAAAAAAAATGAACAAAGTTTCTCTGAAAAAAATAAAAGAAATTTTATCTATGCCGTTAAACGACTTGATTTTTAAAGCTCAGACGGTGCATAAAAGTTCATTTCCAAAACTTGACATTCAACTTGCTTCACTTTTATCAATTAAAACTGGTTCATGCCCAGAAGACTGTAAATACTGTCCTCAATCTGCACATTACAATGTGGATTTAAAAAAAGAAAAATTGATTAATATTGAATTAGTAGAACAGGCTGCCATAAGGGCAAAAAAAAATGGAGCTGATAGATTTTGTATGGGTGCTGCATGGAAAAAACTCAATAACGGCAAAGACCTTGATCTTATTATAAAGATGATAAAAGCAGTAAAATCATTAGATCTTGAAGCATGTGTTACTCTTGGTTCAATTACTAAGGAACAAGCTTTAACTCTTAAGGAAGCTGGTTTAGATGCCTATAACCACAATATTGATACATCTCCAGAATTTTATAAAGAAATAATTTCAACAAGAAGTTTCGATGAAAGGTTAGAAACTATTCAAAATGTTCAGGAGGCAGGCATTAGTGTATGCTCTGGGGGAATAATCGGTATGGGTGAATCCTGGCATGATAGGGCAAAAATGTTGGAGGTACTTGCAAATTTAACACCACAACCTGAGAGTATTCCTATTAATTCTTTAGTACCAGTAAGAGGTACACCCCTTGAGAATAGAGATAAAGTTGACTCATTAGAAATGGTAAGAATCATAGCTTCAACAAGAATTATTGCTCCAAATTCAAGAATTAGATTATCAGCAGGAAGAAAAGACTTATCAAAAGAGGCGCAACTATTGTGTTTTGTAGTTGGAGCTAATTCAATATTCTATGGGGACACACTTTTAACAACTGAAAATAACGATATGCTCAATGATAAAGATTTGATTGCACAATACAATAACCACCATAAAGATATTCTCAATTCGAAAGGTTTATAAAACCGTCTCTATTTGGCATAATGATTTCAGATAATTTTTTCTTATCGATAACCTCACCTTCAAAAAGATCATTAATTTTTAAAATATATCCTGTAATAGAATAAATATCTTGGTCAGAGAAGTATTCATCATTTTGATTTCTTTTTGCTCTTTTTAAATAATCAAAAATCTTGGGTGCATAAGGCCAGTAATTTCCTACAGTTTTTGAAACATTATCACCAGATAATTTTTGACTTCCAACTAATTCTGGTGCAGTTAATCCCTCAGCAGAATAACCGTGACAATTACTACAATTTATTTTGAAAATTTTTTTACCACTTGATACTTCTCCTTGAGTTTCTGGTAAATTAGAACCATCTATTTCAATTGTTGTTATTTCATTACAAATTACTGATGAATAAAATATTAAACTAAATATAAGTATGTTCAACATCGCCATTTGCTTTAATTTTCCATGAAGTAATTCCGTTAAAATGATAGGTGGCATTTTTTCCCATTTTTTTTAACACTTGCTCCCTTGTGGGTTGAATTCTTTGTCTTTTATCTATACATCTTGACTGAATTATGGTCTCTTTTCCTTTCCAAATAAAAATATAGTTAAATCTTACAACTGAAATATTTTCTGAATATATATCAGTTTTTTGCCATGATTTTCCTCCATTTACAGAAATTTCTACTTTTTCAATATTAGACGATCCAGACCATGCATAACCTGAAATTAGAACTTTACCTTTTTTTACTCTATCACCGAAAGTAGGTTTAGTAATTACTGATTTCAAATCCATTACAAAACTAAATTGTCTTGCCTTACCGTTACTTAATAAATCTGTATATCTTGATGTCTCATTTCTTGTATAAGCAGGTCCTTTTCTAAATTTTATCTCTTTAAGCCACTTTACATGTGTTGACCCTTCCCAACCAGAGATAATTAATCTTAAAGGATAACCTTGCTCGGGTCTTATTGGTTCACCATTTTGATAAAAAGCTATCAAACTTTTTTCTTTAACAACTTTAATTGGTAAACTTATGTTGTATGACCCTTTATCAAAGCTTGTGAATTCAATCCAAATATTCTTTTTATTTCTGTATAAACTTAAAAACTCCTCTAAAAGAATTTTTAATGAAATCCCAGTCCATTCTGATATTGAAAAAAGTCCATGGATATGATCTACGGAAGATTTTATTGGGCGTGGATTGTACATAACATTTGAGTTGCCGCCGCATTCTATAAAAGTTTTGATAGTTAACAAATTTTCATTTTTCAAATCGTCAATACTAAATATTCTCTTACGACCTTCTAAGTCAATGATTTCTAGTCTATATTCTTCTGGTTTTTTTATAGGAACTCCATAATGATGTCTTTCAAAATGAAGTCCATTAGGAGTAATGTTACCATTTAATTTACTTAAAGGGGTATAGCTTAGGCCATTTCCTTGTAAACTGGCGTTAGCAATTATCCATCTAAAAATCTTTTCGTATTTACTTGGCTGACCATAATATCTAAATCCAGTCATTTCCTCATACTCTGAAACGGTTGGATGGGCTTTCACTTTCTTTTTAAATAATATCAAAGAAAACAAAATAAAAAAAAATCTAAAAAAGTTTCTTCTCAGCTTCATAACCAATCTAGAAGTTATAATTACATATGGCTTGAAAGTTGCAACATTAATATACAGTTAATATTTAAGTAATATGGCTAGATATTTTAAATCAATTAATAAAAAAAGTGTGCAAATTGACGTATTCCACGGATGGGACATGAAATTGAAGCAATGGTTTGTTGATGTAAAAATGTCTGGCTTTATTGGGGGTAACATAAAGCAGCTTTTCAAATCTCAAGAAAGCTACAATAGTTTTTTAAAAAAGTTCTTAGGATAGTTTATTATTAACTTATAATCGTTACTAATGGCGATAAAACCAACATTTGAAATTGTGTTGTTTCAACCTGAAATCCCTCCTAATACAGGGAACATTATTCGTTTATGTGCAAATACTGGGTCTAGATTACACCTAATTAAGCCCCTAGGGTTTGATTTAAGTACAAAATCACTTAGAAGAGCAGGCTTGGATTATAAAAAGAATGTTGAAATTTTAACATACAANAACCTANATANTTTTTTTGAAAAGCATTCCAANCAAAATATCTACATGTTTACGAAATTTGGAAATACTTCATATGAAAAANTANAATATAAACACGGTGACTTCNTATTTTTTGGNTCAGAATCNAAAGGTTATACTGATGAAGTTTTTAAAATTATGAAAAANAGAATTAAAATTTTTATACCAATGTTNCCAANTAGTAGAAGTATAAATTTNGCTAATTCTGTATCTATATGTTTATTTGAAGCATGGCGACAAAATANTTTTAATTATTTCAATANTATAAAATANATATCATTTAAATTTTTTGTAGAATAAAATTTTGTTACTNTCAGAAACTCCTTNTGTAGCTTNTCAAACATAAACTCAATNTTTGTGTAATAAATATTATTCTTAATAAAACTCTTTTTTCTTGTAAATTGNAGATTAAAAATTAAACCAATTTTTGATTTTGTCATACATTTTTTCAANTTGAATAATATATATTCTTCCCAGATTTNNACATTATNAGTAACAGTATAGTTATATGTACCTGAAGCAATAGTTAAGTCAGTGAATTCAGTNGGAAAATAAGATACTTTAAANANATTTGTTGGATAATTTTTTATACAATATTTTATAAGACTNTTGTTTATNTCATAGCCTGAGTAGTAAAANTCGATNTTTTTTTCTCTNAAATAAGCTAGTAATGACCCGTAACCACAACCAATATCNGAAATACTAAGTCGATGTTTAAATTTAAATTTCATAATCAAAAATAANANTGTATCAAATCGATCATATTGAGATTTTTTTGAAGACCAGAATAAACCAAGTGGTGTAAAACCATTTAGATTTAAATTTCTNTTATAAGTTTTAACTATTTNNGAATTAAAGAAAAAATTAAGTAAATTNTTCAATTTGTTTTAATCAGAATTATTATTTTTTAAAACATCTTTTTTTGGTACAACATTTTTTGAAGTCAAATCAATCCATTTTCTAAAGCAATATANTATAAAAGGATCNGACTTTTTAAGTTTATCTACTAAAATATCGTTGGGAATAAAAATTAANTCNGAATCTTCATTTGANTCTGCTGATAATGGCCTTAAGTCAGATTCAAAAAGNACATACCAGGCNCCAAATGTATCGCCCTTTTTNATTGTGCCAATATGTTCAATCATCTTACTCTTATAATGGTGTTTTTTTAGGAGTACTGAACCAGANATAACTATATANGCACCATCAGCAACTGCACCCTGAGGAAAAATAATATCNCCTTTNATGAATTTTTTTATTTTAAAAGAATTTTTAAGTTTGTTTAATTCTAAATNACTAANCATANTTATTTGGAATTTTNNATAATTATACTATATTANTANTNTANNAGTAAATTNTATTTTANGNCTATGATAAATTTTGTTATTAAAAGTGCATTTGTTACGGGAGCTTTAACTGCNGGNGCGTTTTTGTCTGGNGTTGCTATTGGCGCANTNGTNAATAAGGATAAAGTCATAGATAAAGTAAAGAANATGCAAATTAAAAAGAATCGTGCAGCTTCTANTAANTAANNTTTAATTTTATATTNAACAAGGANTTAAAAATGACCAAATACCTATCTCTACTCTTATTATCTTTTTCTTTAATTTTCTCTTCAAGTATTTCTGTTGCAAATCACTGCAGTGGAGGTCATAAAGAGATCAAAGATACTAAAGATTCATCAGAAGAAGATACTAAGGAAAGTAAATCTAACTAATAGATGTAAAGTACACAAACTTACATATGGATTTCAAGCCCAATAATATAACTGCTAAANAATTTCTAGATAACTTTATTAATAAGGGCTTGAGGTCATACAGTTCAAAAAGAAACTACGACTTTGGACTCNGCAATAAATCAAATGTATCTCGCCTATCTCCTTTCATAAGAAGAAGAATNATTCATGAAAAAGCTGTATTAAAAAATTGTCTAAAAAATAATAAATTTGCAAATATTGAAAAGTTNATCCAAGAAATTTTTTGGAGAACTTANTGGAAAGGATGGTTGGAGGGTAGGAAAGATGTATGGAAAGATTATAACAAAAAATTAAATTTTCTAAAAGATGATCTTAATTTCAAAACATTTAGAAAGGATTATTCAAAAGCTATTAGTGGAAATTCTGGGATCCATTGCTTTGACTCTTGGGTAGAAGAATTAGTAAGCACAGGATATCTTCATAATCACTCAAGAATGTGGTTTGCAAGTATTTGGATTTTTACACTTAACCTACCATGGGAACTGGGTGCTGACTTTTTTTATAAAAATCTTCTAGATGCTGACCCAGCTTCAAATACACTTTCTTGGAGATGGGTTGCAGGCCTTCAGACAGAAGGAAAAATTTATTTAGCAAATGAGGAGAATATCGAAAAGTTTTCAACATTTAAATTTTCAAAGAAACCAGTATTAGNAAAAAAACCTAAATTACCCCCTTATATTAATTATTCATATGTTCCTCCAACATTCGAAGAAAAAAAAATAAGTCATGATGAAACATTTCTTGTTACGCTTGATAATCTTATCTACTCAGACCATCAAATTNATAAAATAAAAAATTTTAATGTTCTATTTTTAGATCAAAGATCTGAAAACTCAAAAGAAANTATTAAGGATATATATGANAAAGAAGCNGCTAAAGAATATATTGATTTNTTAANTAATAAAAACATTAAGGTAAAATGTTTAAAAAAAACTGACCAATTAATTGATTTCTGCTCAGAAAAAAAGACTATTATTTGTAATTATCCTGGTGTTGGTTATCAACTTGACAAAATTAACGAAATATCGAAGAGGTATGACATAGATTTTAAGTTTATATACGACCAATTTGATTTAATGTGTTGGCCTTATGCAAAATCAGGTTTTTTTAAGTTCAAAACAAAAATTCCTTACTTTTTAGAAAACATGAATGATTGATTTTTCAGCCTACTTACTTGTGTTTTATGATACTCTATTAAAATGAAAAGATATAGACTNATCATATTCGCCATAATTATGTCTTTCTTCACAAGTACGTTTGTATCACTGTTTATTATTTCAATAAAAGTTGGTTTAAAAATAAATTTCTTCTGGCTTTGGTTTGAACGCTTTATAATTGCATGGCCAGTGGTATTTTTATGCATTCTATTTTTTGTACCAAGAATAAATAAATTCCTGGATAAATTTATAAAATAATTAAAAGCGTTTAGATATGTTTACAGCTAGATTGGAGCCATGTGTAATTATTTGTCCCCATAACTTATTAAAAATTGTTAAGTTTTTAAGGTATTTTTTTGCATCATCTTTGTGATCTATCTCATCNTTCATTAAATCTTCAATGATTTTTCTTAGTTTTTTTGACTGTTCATTCTTATCAAGCATATTTAACTGCTCTTGATAGTGCTTTTCAACGAACGTTTCTACATAATAAATTGTAGTATAAATAAAATTTCTTCCTAACATTGAAGGAATAAAACCAATTAAAAAACCAAAGAACTTCCATAAACNAATCAATTTACTAAAGTCTTTTTTTTGAAGTATATTTTCTAATAAATTTAAATGTTTTGTTTCGGTAGATAAATGTAATTGTGAAAATTNTAAGATATCTTTGTTTTTTGAAAATTTAATTATTGCTTTATAAATATATACCGCACCTGTTTCTCCAGCATGATTTGATCTGAAATATGGTATTAGTTCTTTAGGCAAAATTATATTATTTGATTTCATTACATTCATATAATTAATCAAAAATTACTTTAAACAAATTTTTTATATTATTTTGGGTTTAAAGCGTCCATTGCATCTCTNCGAGCACCTTGTGACTCAACNTCAGATATATCAATTCTTCTCAACCACTTTCTTATTAACTCCATCTCATCATCATTAAGAGTATCTTCTGTAGACAGAATTTTTTCCCAAACAAATTCCACTAAATCATATTTTTCTCTATAGACTTCAACTTGCTCTACTTTTTTAGTAATTGGTTCATCCATCTGTATTTCAAGAATAACACTTGTTGCATTTGCAGTAATTCCAAATTGATTGCTTAAAATACTTCTTAATCTTGATTGATTATCAGAAGAAATTTGTCCATCTACCCTTGAGCATTCACCTAGCATTAAGCCTATTAGAACTGTTTTTTCGAATGCTTTTAATTTATTGTATGCAGTNTTACCTGATTTAATTATATTTATTGATTTGTTTATCTTTGCTCTATCATTGCCTTGTTTTTTTATCTCGTTGACTGATGCNGGCTCGAAACCAAAACTTAATTGCATTGACTCAACTAANTCCGTTTCAACAGGATCTTCTTCATCTGANGATAGTATTTTTTCCCAAATATAAATAAACATTTGAGTCAAATCACCATCAAGAAACTTATTTTTCAAATCTTCAAAAGCTTGAGAGTCAGTTTCACCTTCAAGGTTTTTTTTGGATGTTGCATCATCTAAATCAAACTTATTAGAAAATATCGAAGAAATTTTGTCTTTTAAACCTGGATTACTTGAAATTGCCTCAAAGTTTGAATATTTAAAAATTGCTAAGGCTACGTGGGCTCTTTGATCAATTGTTAAATTACCATAATAAATTTTGTTTGCGCTATTAATTAATTCCGAAATTTCTGAAATAGAACTCTCGGTACCACTTGATTGTGATGGCATTTCTGTTTGTGTTGACTCTAAATTTTCACTTACATTGTACGAGTCGATATCACCTAATAAACCAACACTTCTTTGAATCATTCCTTCGTCAATATTAATTTCCTTATCAATACTTAGAACAACCTCTAATTTAATTTTTTTTGACATATCTTTTAACTTAAAAAATTTATAACGACTTACAGCAAGTTATTTATAGTTGATTTTAAGAATATAATAAAATAGTTTATTTTTCTTTATTTTTTTTAATAATTGGAATAAATATACNAAANGGAGATGAATAAATGAAAATATGTGAAAGACCAGAATTTAAAAGTAAAAAACCNCCACTNACCTATCATGAAAATGANAAGGTATTAACTGCNGTAAANGCAATGTCTAAAGATAACTTTGGTTCAGTTATTATTGTTGACAAACAAAAAAAGGTGTTAGGAATTGTAACTGAAAGAGACTTAATGAGAAAATTATTAAACAATTCTATGAATCCTAAAACTACAAAACTTAAGGACATTATGACCTCGCCAGTCAAAGTTGCAGATAAAGATGATCAGTTAACATCCTGGCTTAGACAAATGTCTAATGAGCGATTCAGACACGTACCTGTTGTAGACAAAACAGGTAAATTGATTAATGTTATGTCACAAGGAGATTTCGTTTCTTATACATGGCCTAATTTAGTTTACCAAGTAAAAGAAATGGCTAAAGAAAATTATTTCAAGGCAAATCAAGTTGTATTAATCATTGCCTGTCTTCTTGTTTACACGTTAATAACAACAGTATTAGCAATGAAATTAGTTTAAATACTACTTTTATAATTATTAAATGATGTCTAATAATTTAAATATTACTATCATTTACATGCTTTAATTTATAATATTGTCTTATAAATAGTTTGGAATAAGAAATGAATGATTCTATAGTTAATGAAATTATGAGTGATCTCAACAAGCCAGAGAGACAAAAACCACAAATTGATGAAAGTAAAAAAAGAATCTTCAACCTAGAATCTATAATTGAATCTAACGTTAGGTCATTAGTTTTAATTCAATCTAATATTGAAGAAAATAGAAATCTAATCATTAGTAATTATTCGTCTGCATTGAGTATTAATTCTGACTTAGCAAAAAAAAATACAAAAAATATTCTTACAAATTCTGTATCTTTGTTGTCAAAGATAATTACTCACGATGAAAATGAAGAAAAATACGTAGAATTAGAAAAAGATAAGGTTAAATTAGAGTTTCTAAGCCATCAAATCGAATTAAATGAGAAAAGATTAAAAATCTCAAAAAAAATCTCGGAAATGAATTCCGAGTTAATAAAAATTAACGAAGATATTATGAATATGAATCAATTCATTGTTGATTTTAACAAAAAAAATATCCAATCTAATAAAGAAATGATGAAAAATGATTTTAATTGCCCTGATATTTCTCCGGAAAATATAAAAGAAACTGAAGATCTCGTTATAAAAAAAGCCAACACACTTGAAAAAAAGAGTAAATCAAATCAAGAAGTTGCTATAGAGTTGACAAAAAAAACAAACGAAAACTCGACCTCCATCATGAAAAATAGAAATATTATTCATCAAAGAAGAGAATCAATTATGTCAAATAGTGAATCTGTAGAAATAAATAAATCAAAAATATTTTACAATATGTGAATTATTCCCTTTACTGCAGTTCTTTAACCACTTATTTAAATATATAGTTTCTGAAAACTTTAATCTTAAATGACTTAATATGTATGCGATTGAAATATCAAATTTAGATAAATTCTATGACAATGGACTTCAAGCATTAACAAATATTAATCTTAAAGTAAAAAAAGGAGAGATATTTGCTTTGTTAGGTCCAAATGGTGCAGGAAAATCTTCACTGATAAATATAATCTGTGGCATTGCAAAAAGAAATAATGGCAAAATAAATATTTTCGGATTTGATAATATTTCTCATTATAAAAAAGCGAGATCTTTAATTGGTCTAGTTCCTCAGGAGATTGCAACAGATTCATTTGAAAAGGTTATAGATACACTGAGATTTAGCAGAGGTTTATTTAATAAAAAAAAATCANCAANTTCATNTAGATAAAATTCTNAGNGANNTNAGNCTNTATGAAAAAAAAAATCAACAAATTAGAACATTATCNGGNGGTATGAAAAGAAGAGTAATGATTGCAAAAGCCCTATCNCACGAACCTAAAATTTTNTTTTTAGATGAGCCAACAGCTGGTGTTGATGTTGAATTAAGAAAGAGTTTGTGGAGAANTCTAAATCATTTAAAAAAGAATGGTGTAACTATNTTTTTAACAACTCATTACATTGAGGAAGCAGAGCAACTAGCTGATAGAGTAGGAGTTATNCATAACGGTGAAATAATTATTGTAGAAAACACAAGAAAGTTACTTGAAAAATTAGGGAAACAGACACTAAAAATATCAATAAAAAAAANAGCTAAGAATTTTAAATTTATTTTTGAAAAATACTCTTTGAAGAAATTAGACAGTAATTATCTATTAAATTACAATTTAAANGATAAAAATATTGTNCCAAATTTTTTTAAGGATCTTAACAAAAATAAGATTGAATTTGAAGATTTGGAAATTAGAAAAAGTAGCTTAGAAGATATTTTTTTAAACATAATAAATAAATGAATATAAGAGGAATAACTGCGATTTATAAATTTGAAATGTCCAGAACTTTCAGGACATTTTCCCAAAGTATTATTTCACCTGTTTTAACAACATCACTCTATTTTATAGTATTTGGTTCTGCNATTGGTTCTAGGATAGAAGACATCGATGGAACTGCATACTCCTCNTTTATTATTCCAGGCNTAATAATGTTGACAGTACTAAGTCAAAGCATATCTAATGCTTCATTTGGNATATTCTTTCCAAAATTNAGTGGTACTATTTATGAAATACTTTCTGCACCAATATCACCTTTTGAAATAACAACTGGATTTGTTAGTGCAGCGGCTACNAAGTCGGTAATAGTTGGAGCTATAATTTTATTAACATCAACCTTTTTTGTAGATTTGAATATAAGNCATCCTATTTGGATGTTCTTTCTTTTAATTCTTATAAGTATAACTTTTAGTCTTTTTGGCTTTATCATTGGTATATGGGCAAATGACTTCCAAAAAATACAATTAATTCCNACGTTTATAATAACACCGTTAACTTTTCTGGGAGGAAGCTTTTATTCAATAGANATGCTTCCTGAAATTTGGCAAAAAATTTCCTACTTCAATCCAATAGTCTATCTTATCAGTGCATTTAGATGGAGTTTCTACGAACATTCTGATATCAGNATTATTATTTCATTAACNACAATAGTTGGNTTTCTTATTTTATGTCTCACAGCNATATATTTTATATTTAAGTTAGGATACAAAATTAAAGTTTAAATTAAAAAAATTCTTTGATTAATATAAGATGAATANTTAACTCAGTATNGNTTAATTNTANTAAGATANATTAAGNACAATTAATATTAACTTNATAAAAGGATAAAACAATGGCTTGGACAAAACCTATGATTTCAGAAATCTCTGTTGGTCTAGAAATTAATTCTTACGCTTGCGCTGAGAAGTAATTTAACAGATTTCTAAATTTTTAAGAGCCCAGCTAATTAGCTGGGTTTTTTTTTGCATTTTATAAAACTTCATTGGATATCTAAAATATATCCTCTTTTAATTCTCGAATTTTTTATTAGGCGGTTACCTGATTTTTAGGTTCATTGTGGTTTGGAGTATCTTCATGAATTTTTGTGGTATCCCGCACTGCGATACTACAGTGCGGAAATAACCAATTTACTACTTAGCAGCAGTAATTTTGTAGATTTCACCTTCGTCTACTGCAGCATACAAAGCTCCGTCAGGTCCTAATCTAAGACCTCTGAATCTTTTTGTAAGACCAGTAGGCATGTGAATTACACTTTTAATTGATTTACCATCTTTAGCGATATCAACAACGTCGATTCTCATTCCAGATGGTGTGCCACCGAAACCAATACCCATGATTCCAACAGCCATACGACCTTCCCAGTAACCCCAGTTACTTCCTTTTAAGAAAGCAGCTGAACCTGTAC
>NHBS01000052.1 GCA_002167825.1 Pelagibacteraceae bacterium TMED13 | reverse complement strand
TCATAATTTATATATTAAATATTTTGTATTATAAATATAAATTTAAAGTATTATTTAATACTACTTTAACTCAAAAGTTGCAAAATGAAATTTAAAATTACCAATGGGATAGTTTATGACCCCTCAAGAAATATAAATGGCAAGCAAAAAGATATATATATTTGCGATGGGAAAATTGTTTCACCTTCAATNTCAGAATTAGTAGATTATAAAANATCATATGATGTTTCCGGAATGATTGTAATGGCTGGNGGAATAGACATTCATTCTCANATTGCTGGAGGGAATGTNAATAATGCAAGAGTATTATCNCCNGAAATACACTTTAATTTTTTAGAGAAAAATTTAAANCGTAAAAAAACTCTNCCTGGATTTAATACTAGATGGACTTGTGAGGGTACTGGGTACAGATATGCTGAGATGGGTTTTACAACTGTAGTTGAACCAGCTGTATTACCAGTAAATTCNTTTCTNAGTCATTTAGAATTAGAAAAAATTCCNATGATTGANAANGCATGTTTGTCNGTNTTGGGCAATGATAGTTTTTTATTAAATTCGCTTCAAAAAAAAAGGGGACAGCAATTCATTGATGATTANGTAGCTTTNACNATAAATTCAACTAAAAGTATTGGTTTGAANGTAATAAATGCCGGAGGNACAGAATCATTTAAACGTGGTTGTCGTGATAATTTNAATCTGGATGATATTGTTCCAGAATACGGNGTTTCTTCAAGAGAAATTGTTGATTCGTTATGCAATTCAATTGAAAATCTTAAGGTNAAGCATCCTTTGCATGTTCATTGNAATAACTTAGGTATGGCTGGAAATATTAATACAATTCTNGANACTATTAAAGCAGCTAAAGGAAGAAGAATGCANCTTGCNCATGTTCAATTTTATGGGTANGACAATAAAGGTAAAAAAGGGTTTTCGTCAGGAGCTATGCGATTATGTGATGCTGTAAATAAAAATAAAAANATNACAGTTGATGTNGGCCAAGTGATGTTTCAACCAACTGTTACCATATCATCTGATATTTTAAGACAGTATTCAGCAAGAAAAAATGCNNATCCAAAAAAGTGGATCACGACTGAATTAGAAGATGGGGGAGGGGGNNTTATNCCCTACTCATATAAAAAAGAAAACTTTGTAAATGCTTTTCAGTGGTTAATAGGTCTTGAAATATTCTTGTTAATTAAGAATCCATCTCAAGTTTTTTTTACAACAGATCATCCAAATGGAGCTCCTTTTACNAGTTATCCTGAATTATTTAGGCTATTAATGGATTATGATTACCGTTCAGAGTGCGCCAGTAAAATAAATAAAACTTCCTATGAGATGTCGTATTTAAGAGATATAAAAAGAGTTTATACAATGAATGATATTGCAATTATGACTAGATCTGAACCAGCTAAGATTTTAGGTCTAAGTGATAGAGGCTCTTTAGCTCCCGGTTGTTTAGCTGATATATCAATTTATAACCCAAATTTAAAATATGATAAAATGTTTAGAAAGCCGGTTTACGTTTTTAAAGATGGGAATGAAATTGTTAAAAACGGAAAGATTAATAATTTTTTTAAAACAAAAACTCAAGCCTTAAATCTTAGTTACGATAAAAATATTAAAAAATATATTAATAAATGGATTGGTAAGCAATATTCATTAAATACGGATGATCTTAGTGTTGACGGAAACTACTTTAGGTCTGATAATTTTAACTTTCATTAATTTCTTTATCAATCAAACTATAGAAAAATGGTGTTATAAATAACGTTAAAAAAATTGAAAAGAAAATCCCAGATATTAATACAATTCCTATAGTTAATCTAGATTCATATCCTGCGCCAGATCCTATAACNAGAGGAATTACTCCAACAATTGTAGATATTCCTGTCATTACTACAGGTCTGAATCTCTTTTTACAAGATTCTATAATAGATCTTGAGCTATTTTCACCTTGATTTTTTAGTTGGCGAGCAAATTCAACTATTAAAATACCATTTTTTGCTGCTATACCCATGAGTATTATTATTCCTATTTGACTAAAGATATTTAAGGAATTTTCAAAAATTATTAAACATATAATTGGTATCAATAAAGTTAATGGAACAGAAATCATTATAATAAAAGGATATCTAAAACTCTCAAACTGAGCGCATAAAACAAGATAAACGAAGAGAAGTGAAATTATAAATAGAAAATAAAATTGATTTGATGATTCCTTAAATTCTTTACTTTGTCCCCTGAAGTCAATCTTATAATTACCTTTTAACTTATTTTTTGATAAGTTTTCAAGATAATCAATTCCCTCTCCAAGAGAATAATTTTTATTTAAACCAGCACTTAATGTTATAGATCTCATTTTATTATATCTATTGAGCTCTTTTGCTTCTGCTGTTTCTTCAATATTTAAAACATTTTCAAGTCTAACCAAATCCCCCTTTTTATTTTTTACTTCATAAGCTAAAATATTTTCTAAATTTTTTCTAAAATTTTTCTTTGCTTGTAAAATCACATAATATTCTTCTCCTTTATCTATAAATGAATTAATTTTTCTTCCTGCTAGAAGGATTTCTAATGTTCTTCCAATCTCTGNGTTTGANACCTCAAGATCATAGGCTCTTTTTTTATTAATTAAGATTTTTAGTTGTGGTCTTGATTTTTTATAGTCTGTTCTAACAAAAAGAAAATCTTTACTATTATTAAGTTCACCTAGAATAATATTCATATTTGAATCAATTTCAGAATAAGTNTCTCCAGAAATTACAAACTGAAGTTGNGAACCAGACCTTCTTTGACCCAGACCTCTCGGGGGGAAAATTATAATTTTTGAATCAATTATTTCNTTAGATTTAACTTTAATTTCATCAATTATCTCCCATATTTTTCTTCTTTGATCCCAATGATTTAATACAATAATACCAATTCCATCACTAAAGTTTTCAGTTCCTGAGAAGCTTCTAGGAACTCGAAGAAGTATTCTTTTAGCCTCTTTATTTTTATTCAAATAAAGTAATTTTTCNTCTAACAAAAGCATTTGTTCNACTGTATTTTCNTATGTGCTACCTTCAGGAGATTCAATAACCAAAAAAAATGCTCCCCTATCCTCCCTTGGGGANAGTTCTTTTGATAAAAATTTAAATAAATAAATTGATAATGCAAAGGTGGCNACCACAAAAAATGATACAATNATTTTTTTACTAATAATAAATTTCAGTAAAGANATATACTTATCTCTGATGAANNAANTTTCTTTATGACTTTTNACCTCTAATATTTTGGAACAAAGCATTGGTGTNAGGGTTAAAGAAATGATTGTAGAAAAAAAAATTGCACCAATTATAGTTACAGCTAGTTCTTCAAATAATTTTGCAGTATCTCCTTTTAAAAAGACCACAGGAATGAAGATACTTATCAACACTACTGAGGTAGATATTATAGCGAAAAAAACTTCTCCAGACCCTTTAANNGAAGCCTCCTTTTTATCATCNCCTCCCTCAACCTTTTTATAGATATTTTCAAGCATAACAATTGAATCATCAATAACTAAACCCGTACATAGTACGAGAGCAAGAAGTGTTATTAAATTGATTGAGTACCCAAAAAAATTTAGAAAAATGAAAGTCGATAAAATAGAAATCGGAACTGTTATAAATGGTATGATTGTACTTTTTAAATTTCTTAAAAATAAAAGAATGATAAGTGTTACAAGTAAAACTGCAAAACAAAGNGTAAATATAACATCTTTCAATGCTTCAGAAACAAATAAAGAAGTATCATAACTTTCATAAATTTTAATATTATCTGGAAGATCTTTTTTTATTTCTAGATATTCTTTTTTTATTAAGTCGGTAACCTTAATNAGATTTGCAGTAGATTGTTTTACAATTCCCAAACCAATCATTTCTTCACCATTTCCTCTGAATAGTTGNCTAGACTCTTCAGCTCCAAATGATATATCAGCTATATCATCAAGTGTTACAAATGATTCACCATCACCTTTCCTAATAACTAATTCTTTAAAATCGTCTAAAGTTTTGTAACTATTTTCAAGTTTAACTGTAAAGTCTCGAGTTTCCGACTCAATTCTACCTGCTGGAAATTCGATATTCTCTGATTTAATTACACTTTCTATTTCTCTTACGGTTACATTATACTGGGAAAGTAAAAATGGATCTATCCAAACTCTCACCGACTTTTTTTTCCCACCTGAAATCCTAACTTTTGCTACACCACTTATTACTGATAGCCTATCGACAAGGTANCGTTCAGCATAATCAGTAAGATCNAACTGATTTATTTCATTTGATGTTAAATTCAGCCACATAATTGCATTAGAGTCGGAATCAATTTTTGATATTTCAGGAGGNTCTGAATCTTTTGGAAGATTTTCTACAACTCTNGATACTGCATCTCTAACATCATTAGCTGCTTCATTAATATTTTTTTCATAAATAAACTCAATTGTAATTTTGGATCTTCCATCTCTACTTACTGATGANATTGATTTAATNCCTTCTATCCCACTAATTTGATTTTCAATGATTTCAGTNATTTTTGTTTCTACGATCGTTGATGCAGCTCCTGGATAAACTGTATCAATTGTAACAATTGATTTTTCTGTNTCAGGGTATTGTCTTAGTGGAAGNTCAAGAAGTGATAAAAAACCTATCAACAGAATAAAAGTTGANAAAACAATACAAAAAACNGGCTTTNTGATAAAAAATTCTGAGAAATTCATTCAATCCTAACTTTACTTCCAGCCTTAAGCTTATTAATACCTTCAAAGACAATTTTATCAGANAANTTAATCCCTTTTATAATTTCTACTTTTCCATCAATTCTTTTACCAGTAATAACTTNAACCTTATTGATAATATTTTTTTTNTTAATAACATAAACNAACGTCTCATCATCAATTGGAATTATACAANTTTCAGGTATCAATACAGAGTTTTTACTGTCAAAATTGATAATTTTTTTTGCCATCATNCCNGGTTTTAATCTTTCTTTTTTTTCTATCTTACTAATAATCTTAAATGTTCTTGTTTTTTCATCAATATAAGGATCTATAACGTAAACCTCTCCNGAANAAATTGTTTCN
Organism: Pelagibacteraceae bacterium TMED13; assembly: GCA_002167825.1. GTDB lineage: Bacteria > Pseudomonadota > Alphaproteobacteria > Methylaequorales > Methylaequoraceae > TMED13. The sequence goes on along the minus strand of NHBS01000052.1, from coordinate 7,039 downwards.
GAAGAATTTACTTTNATCTTNACTNTATCTCCAATTTTAATTNTTCCAACGTATGCTTCNGGTGCAGTTGCCNCAACCTTTAATGTTTTAAAATCATAAATAGTGGTTATTACTTCNCCAGGNTNGANAAATGCNCCAACACTAAAATTTCTNAAACCAATTGTTCCGTCAAATGGAGCTTTTAAGGTTAAATCGTTTATTTTTGCTTTTATCTCATCTACTTTTCCTAATAATCTAACTTTCTCAGTTAATCTACTATCAAGAATAGATTGAGATATATTCCCTTTCTTAGATAAACTTAAAGCCCTCTGGTAATTTATTTCAGCCTCTTTNAGTTCAGCTTCGAATTGTTTGAGTATAGCNGTTTCTTCATAATTATTTAAAATAACTAAGATCTTATCTTTTTTAACTGAAACACCTTCATNGAAAAGTATTTCTTCAATCTTTTCTGAAACAGTTGACGTAATTTTAACTTGCTCATTTGATTTGATTGTAGCTGGTAGCTCAANNTCNTCGGNAATTAACTCTTTTTTAGGATTAATAAANCTTACTAAGATATCGTTTGTTTGGGAATAAGATTGNTTAAGNTTGAAAATTAACGAAATTAAAAATATNTTTATAAAAATTAATTTANTCATNACCCCTCAGTTTTAATATCGCCTCATTATAATTTTTAGAACTAAATATAGTTGAACCAGAAACCAAGACATTAGCTCCNGCNTCTACAACCTGTTTTGATGTGATGTAATTTATACCNCCATCAACCTCTAATTCAATATTTCTAGTTGAGATGAGACCTTTGATTTCCTTTATTTTTTTTAATTGACTAGNNAGAAATTTTTGTCCACCAAAACCNGGTTCAACTGTCATAACTAAAATCANGTCTATTAATTCAAGGTANGGAATAATTTCTTTGGCTTCTGTANTGGGCTTAATTGATANNCCAACCTTTAAGTTATGTTTTTTNATAAGATCTATACAATCAAATACATTATCCGATATTTCGTGGTGAATAGTTATTATNTCAGAACCAGCTTTTATAAAACTTGGAAGAATATTCATCACTGGATTTATCATAAGATGAACATCNAATATTTTCTTNGTGTATGGTCTAATAGATTTTACAATNCCAGGACCGAGTGTAAGATTTGGAACAAAATGACCATCCATAACATCGATATGAATGTAATCACACTCAGAGTTATCAAGNGTAGTTATCTCNTCNCCAAGTTTGGAAAAGTTAGAAGAAAGAATTGATGGTGCAATTTTGACATAATTTGTCATAATTGAGAGTTTTCNTCTTCAATAGAATACTTTGCTAACGTAGCATCAGAATTTAGTTTNCTTCTTTTCAAAAGTTCTTTTTGTGCTCTNTCAGTATTTGAATCACTACCCATCCAGCTTNANAAAGATGGTTGTTGAAGAGCTCTTCCATAAGAAAANCTAATNTTCCAGTGTGAGTCTTTAGAATCTTTGTTCATTTTNTTCAAATGTTNGGTTGCTAATTCATTACTTTGACCACCTGATAAAAATACAATTCCAGGAACATCTTTTGGAACATTTTCNTTGAGACACTTTAGAGTCATNGNTGCAACTTCNTCAGTTGAGGCCTGTTTTNTAGAATTTTTTCCAGCAATAATCATATTTGGTTTNAGTAGAATGCCTCCCAAATATACATTNTGCTTATTAAGAGCTTCAAAAACTTTTTTAAGAACATTTGATGTGATTTTATAACATGTTTCAATATCATGTGCTCCNTCCATCAAAATTTCTGGCTCGACTATTGGAACCATCTCATAATCTTGAACAATTTTTGCATANCGTGAAAGACTATGAGCATTTAACTCTATCGAATATTCAGTCGGGATATTNTTGTTAGNGTCTATNTCAATTATTGCTCTCCANTTAGTGAACTCNAGGTTCTGGGAATTATATTCTTCNAAACGTTTTTGAAGGCCATCAAGACCCTCAGTAATTTTTTCTGGAGAATTCTTTTCAATAGGTACCGCACCTGTATCAACTTTTATACCTGGAATAATTCCTAAACTTTTCAAATACTGAGGGAAATTAACTCCATCGTTTGTCGACTGATAAACAGTTTCATCATAAAGAATAACGCCGCTGATATATTTATTAAGATTTTCTGAAGTAAATAGTAACTCTCTATATTTTCTTCTATTCTCAATGCTTGACTCCACATTAATTGAATCAAATCTTTTCGTAATTGTATTTGTACTTTCGTCTGCAGCTAGTATTCCTTTCGGCGGCCTTGACAAATTAGTAGCTATTGAGTTCAATTTTTCTTTATCCATATTAATTTTAGTTATTTAAACTGTTAAGTCCTGGAAGAGAATTTCCTCTTTGGATAAATTCTAAAAAAGCTCCGCCACCAGTAGATACAAAGGAAAAACAGTTAAAAAAACCTCCTTTTTTTAACAGCGATATAGTATCACCTCCACCTGCTACAGAAAAGAAATTTTTAAATTTATTATTCTTAACACCTTTCAAAACATAGTTTGTACCCGCGTCAAAAGGTGTTTTTTCAAAAAATCCTAAAGGACCGTTCCATAAAAGATTTTCAGCTTTAATTATCTCATTATAAAAACTCATTCTAGTTTGTGGACCTATATCCATGATTACATGATCCTTTTCAACCTCATCAATATTTTTTATAAGCATTAGGTTTTCATCTTTTTTTGAAGTTACCACCACATCTTTGGGTAAAAGGATTTTATCCCCATAAATTGAAAGCAAATCAGTAGCAGTTTTAACCATTTTCTTTTCATATAATGAATTGCCAATTTCATTTCCAAGTGCAGATAAAAAAGTATTTGCCATTGCACCACCAATTATAACTTGAGAGTAATTCTTGGCATAGAAGTCAATTATTTTTAGTTTTGTAGATATTTTTGCACCTCCGAGAACTGCTATATTATTTTCAATATTTGAAGAAAGTACAAGATTTTTTAAGTTAAGGATTTCATCTTCAAGGAGCTTGCCCGGAAAGGATGGCAAGTAAGTTGGTATTCCTGAAATAGATGCATGATTTCTATGGCAGCATGAAAAACATTCATTGATAAAAACATCACCAAAAGATGATATTTTTTTTACAAACTTTTTATCGTTTTTTTCTTCTTCCTTATAAAACCTTATATTTTCTAAAAGAACTATTTTAAAATCTTTGAAGAGATTATCTAGATACTCTGATTCGATCTTGTTAATATTCATTTTTTCAAAATAAATTTCTTCACCTATTATTAATGAAACTTCAGATGCTATTTCTTTCAAAGAAAATTTCTCATCCCAATTACCATTTGGTCTGCCGAGGTGCGTAATAAGGACTATTGAGGCTTTTTTTTCAAGAAGTATTTTAATCGTTGGAATAATTTTCTGAATTCTTGTGTCGTCTACAATTTTTCCGTTCGTTATAGGAATATTTAGATCAACTCTAACTATTGCTTTTTTATTATATAAAAAGTTATAGGAATCTGAGAATTTTTTTTTTAAAGTTATCATTTAAAAAATTTCACCATTATTTTTTTTAAAATTTGTTTATCTTCTAAACCAAAGTGAGCATAAACATCCTTACCTTTACCCGATTCTCCAAAATGGTTTACACCACATATCAGATCATTTTTATCTGAGTATTTATACCATGTATTCGAACTTCCTGCCTCAATAAATACTCTTGGAAGGTTACTAAGGATTTTATCTTTATAAAGTTGACTCTGGGTATCAAATAAACTGGTGCATGGTACTGATATCACATTGGAATTTATACCATTATCCTTTAGATATTTACTGATCCTTACCGCAATTTCTACTTCTGAACCACTTGCAAATATTGATAATTTACTATTTTTATTTGTTGATAGTTGGTATGCACCCATCATTGACCTATTAACTTTAAAGTCCTTTCTTATCAATGGTAAATTTTGTCTTGAGAGAGCCAATACTGTTGGTTTATTTTCAGAATTTAAAGCAATTTCCCAAGCTTCAAAAGTCTCAATCTGATCACAAGGCCTTAACACATTCAAATTAGGTATAGATCTCAGACTTGCTAGGTGTTCAACTGGTTGATGTGTTGGACCATCTTCTCCAAGCCCAATTGAATCATGCGTAAAAACATATACTACTTTTTGTTTCATCATTGCAGATAATCTTATTGCGTTTCTACAGTAATCCGAAAAAACTAAAAAAGTTCCACCATATGGAATAAATCCGCCATGCACAGAAATTCCATTCATTGCAGCTGCCATCAGGTGTTCTCGAACACCATAATGAATATAATTTGAGTTTTTACCACCTACCACGGATGATTGTACTTTGGTTAAGTTTGATCCAGTTAAATCTGCGGATCCTCCTAAAAGATTAGGAATTTGTGTATAAAAATAGTTAATACAATTTTGAGATGATTTGCGTGTTGCTTCAGAATTATTTGACTTAACGATATTCTGGAGGAAATAGTCGGTATCACTATTTCTTTTAATATTAAAAGTTTTAAACTGATTTAAAAACTTCTTTTTCAATTTAGAATTTTTAAGTTTACTCTCCCATTTCAACCTTTTTTTTACATTCCTCAATGAAACTTTTTGCCAATGGTTTTTAATATGTTTGGGTATAAAAAACTTTTTATGAGGCCAATTAATATTCTGTTTTGTCAATAAACTTTCACTACTGCCTAAGGGTGAGCCATGGCAAGTTTCTTTTCCAGACTTATTAGGAGATCCAAAACCAATTATTGTTTTGCAAATTATTAATGAAGGCTTTGAAGATTTGATAGCCTTAGAAATAGAATCAAATATTTGTTTAAAGTTATGTCCATCAATTTCAAATGTATCCCAATTAGATGCTTCAAATCTTTTCTTTTGATTATCTGAACAAGTAAGGTCTGTAGGTCCATCAATTGAAATATTATTATCATCGAAAAAAACAATAAGTTTATTTAGTTTTAAATGTCCGGCTAATGATATCGCCTCTTGAGATATACCTTCCATAAGACAACCATCTCCAGCAATAACCCATGTCTTATGATCAACAAGGCTTCCAAACTTTTCATTTAGAAGTTTTTCTGAAATAGCCATCCCAACTGCATTAGCTAACCCTTGTCCAAGTGGGCCTGTCGTTGTTTCAATGCTACTTAGCATCCCGTATTCTGGATGTCCAGCAGTTTTACTTCCGAGTTGTCTAAAATTTTTTATTTGATTGAGACTACAATCTTTATACCCAAGCAGGTAAGAAATTGCATACAAAAGCATAGAACCGTGTCCTGCAGATAAAACAAATCGATCTCTATCAAGCCATTTTGGTTTATCTGGGTCAAACTTCAAGAAATATGAGAACAAGATAGTTGCAATATCTGCCATACCCATTGGCATTCCTGGATGCCCAGAGTTTGCATTTTCAATAGCATCAATTGATAAGGCTCTTATAGAATTAGCCATTTCCATCAAAATTTTTTCATTATTAATATTCATTAGTTTTCCAAAATAAATTTTCCGAATGCCCTAGGCCCACCAGATGTTTGTATTTTTTTTAAAACATTTAATGATCCTAAATCTAATAATGTAATATTATCTTCGAACCAACAAGCAACAACTATAAGTTTATGCTTATAACTTATATCAATACCCTCGGGATATTCACATATCTCATCAATCGTTTTTATAATTTTATAATCTTGCATATCTATTATCGAAATACTATTTGACCTTTGATTAGTAACATATAAATGATTTTTTGTGAAGTCATAGACAGCTTGATAAGGCCAGTCTTCAACTTTTATAGTTTTTATTAAATCATGAGTATTTTTGTTAATCACAGAAATTGAGTTTGATTGAACATTGGTAACTATTAAAAAATCAATCTCTTCCTCAGAGTAAACACCAAACGGAGCGTTTCCAACATTAATTTTTTTTTTTTAAAAGAAGTTTGTCGGAATCAATCACATAAATATTATTATCTTCTCTGTTAGCAACATAAATTTCTTTATTTTTTTCCGAAATGTAAATACCAGACGGTGAGGTGCCAACCCTTATAATTTTTTGATCAGTACTTTTTTGATCAACTATTTTTATTAATGATATTTGATTATAATACCAATTGCTCACCACTACAGTATTTTTATTTTCAGAATAAAAAATCCCAAGTGGACTTGAACCAGATTTGAAGTTTTGAGTTTTAAAGTTTTTTACATTTATTTGTGTTACATTTCCACTTTCTGGATTACTGATATATACTTGTCTGTTAATCGAATCAATTGCGATTCCTGCAGGTTTACTTCCAACATTTATTTCTTTAATTTTTTTCTTTTGTATTAAATCTATGACATCAACTTTGTTACTTTCTTGATTTGTTATAAAAGCATATGAAAATGATTCTTGAGAGTGTAATGAACCAAGATTAAAAAGAGTAAAAATTATTGAGCTAATTACCTTCAGCAATTCTTTTTAAACCTTTTAAGTTGCCTTCTATAAATTTAGTAACTTTAATTTTTGAGTTTTCATCATTTAGTTCTGCTGGAGGATCATTTCCCATAAATCCTCTATAAAAACCGGACTTGTAGATAATATTAGTAGTGTTTGAGTCAACACTTTTGACAAATATTTTTGCAGCATAACTGTTAACTGGTAAAGCTTTATTATCGGTTTCGATGATGCGCCAACTAACCATCATTTTTTCGGCATTTATCTTTTCTAATTTTTGTTTAATCTTTGATCCATTTTTAAAGCTTACAACTCTTTCAGAACCAACATTATTTCCATTAGATTCAGACTTTTCTACTTCTTTATTCCAAACAAACTCTTCAAAATTCGAAACAATACCCCAAACTTTAGATGCAGGGGCTTTAATATCTAATTTTAAAGAAACTTTTTGTCGTGATGGCCCATGCGCTAATGAACTCTGATTAAAAAGCAAAATAACAAAAAAACTCAATAGTATTTTTAACATAAATAACTCCCTAAGAAATTTATAATATTCTAAATTCCTTTTTATCGTTTATGACTGATAATGCAACTAAGATTTCAGAATATTGATC
>NHBS01000051.1:17272-17867 GCA_002167825.1 Pelagibacteraceae bacterium TMED13 | reverse complement strand
ATTATAAAAATTATAATATTTTTAATAAATTATTATTAATTAATTAAAATTTATTTATACTTTTAATTTTATAATATGGAAGATTTTTCAAAAAAAGACAAAATTAACGAGCTATTACTTAATATTAAAGTATTACGTAATCAAACTAGCAAGCTAGTTGAGAAATTAGAAATTGATGATCAAGTAGTTCAAACAGCCAATTATGTTAGCCCGATTAAATGGCATCTTGGTCACACCAGCTGGTTTTTTGAAAAGTTTGTTTTAGCTAAATATTGTAAAAATTATAAATTATTTAGTAAAAATTACGATTTTATATTCAATTCGTATTATGAAACTATAAGTCATTTTAATATGAGAGAAAACAGGGGTAATTTGAGTAGACCCAGCCTTTCAGAAGTAAATAGTTATAGGTCTTATGTTAACAAAAATTTAGATCAACTTTTTGACACACATGACGTTAATTTAGAAAACTTACTTAATATAGCTCTTCATCACGAGCAACAGCATCAAGAACTTATTCTAATGGATATAAAACATATTTTATATTCGAATATTAATAAACCTGAGTTTATAAAAAAAAAAATGAATATNGANT
>NHBS01000051.1:0-17267 GCA_002167825.1 Pelagibacteraceae bacterium TMED13 | reverse complement strand
TTAAAATATAAAAAAAGGAATGAATTTATANTNGATAGNNCTNTNGAAANAAAATATGGTTATGATGGTAGTGAGTTNTCTTTTGATAATGAAAGACCAACNTCAANNATNAGGTTAACNCCATTTATTNTAACNGANTTNNTTACNAACNAAGATTGGANNANNTTTATNGAAGATAAAGGTTATAGTCGTCCAGANCTNTGGCTTTCAGATGGTTGGNAATTTATNAANAAAAATAATATNAATAAGCCNATGTATTGGATNGACAATAATTTNTTATTTAGTCTGAATGGNGTTGAAAAAATAAATATGNATTCACCNGTNTCACANNTAAGTTTTTATGAAGCAATGGCNTTTGCAAGNTATAAAAANNCTACNTTNCCNNCAGANTTTGAACTTGAATATGTTNTAAAAANGTCAAAAAAATCTGGNAATTTTTTAGAAAATAAAGTNTTTAAAGANCATTCATATANTTCTGAAAGATTTTTTGNTAATTTTTANGGTAATCTTTGGGTNTGGTCANCNAGTCCTTATTTGCCATATAANAATTANANNTCTTATAAAGAATCNCTNTCAGANTANAANGGTAAATTTATGTGTAATCAATTTGTTTTAAAAGGTGGATCATTTGCNACANCAANAANTCATATTAGAGCAACATACAGAAATTTTTATTANCCTCATGATAGATGGCANTTTGCNGGNNTAAGACTNAAGAAAAANTAANTTTNNAAATNTAATCAATGCAGAATCTAGATTTCATAGACTATTTAAATACNGAAGNNAAGGATNTAATTTCTGAAGAAAANNAANANTTAATNAANGGTNTAAAAAATTCAAATCAAAAAANANTTAANCCAAAATATTTTTATGATGAAAGAGGTTCGATTCTTTTTGAAAAAATTACTAAATCAAAAGATTATTATCCTACAANAAAAGAAATGGAAATATTAGATAAAAAGAATAAAAAAATAAAAAAAGAATTACCAGCGGGGTCNTCTATAATTGAATTTGGTGCTGGCTCAAATAAAAAAATAAAGAAACTTCTTGAAATACTTGACTCACCAAGCGAATGTATTTCAATAGATATAAGCAGGACCTTTTTGTTAGAAAATTCTAAAAAATTAGCTAATGAGTTTCCGAACTTAAAAGTCACTGCAATTTCTGCTGACTTTAATCATAAATTTGAATTTCAAAAAATACAAAATATTACTAAGCCTAAAATTGGTTTTTTCCCCGGCTCAACTATTGGGAATTTTTCAAAAAAAGAAGCAAAACAAATGTTAGTTAAGTTTAAAAAAAATTTAAAATCAGANAATTATCTGGTAATTGGTGTTGACCTTAAAAAAGATAAATCNATTTTGGAAAAAGCGTATAATGATTCTGAAGGAATAACAGCAAAATTTAATAAAAATATTTTTAGTAGCTTAAACAGTAAATTTGGNTCGAACTTTAATGAAAATAATTTTGAACATAATGCTTTTTTCAATTNANAAAAAAGTAGAATTGAAATGCATTTGGTTAATAGAGTTAAGCATAGTGTAANAATATTTGATAAAAAAATAGATTTTAAAGTTGGTGAAACAATACATACGGAAAACTCTTATAAATATACNTATAAAAGNTTCGAAAGACTTAGTGAGAGTGCNGGTTATAAAATACAAAGTTTTTTTTCAGATGAAAAATCATTTTTTGGTATTTTTATATTAAAAGTAAAAAAGTGAATGGATTATTCAAATTTCAATAATGCTGGATCCAGTAAAACATTTCAAAGTTGTAACAACGCAATAATAAGATACTTAGAAGAAGAAAAGAAATATGGTGGATATTATTCAGCTGATTTATTTTCAACCAAGATAAATAAATTTTATCTGAATTTATCAACACTTATAAATTGTAATCCCTCAGAAATCTCTTTCATATCAAATACAACTTTAGGATTTAATTTATTAATTAATTCATTCCAGGGACTTAAGAATGGTAATATCATAATATTTAGTAATGAATATGATAGTAATCTTATATGTTTAAGACATAATAGAATAAATTTTAAAGTAGTTAGGTTAGACGATAACGGTGATTTCGACTTTAATGAACTTAGGTCTAAGATAGATAGTAATACNTTGATTGTTAATTTATGTCATATTACTTCTTACATAGGAAATGAAAATCCAGCAGAAAAGATCGGAAAAATTATAAAGAAAATAAACCCGAATATTATTTATTCAATTGATGCATGTCAGTCGATTGGTCACATTAATATAGATGTAAAACAATTCAAATGTGATGTACTTATTGGATCAGGTAGAAAATTTTTAAGGGGACCACGCGGAACTGGATTTATTTATTTAAAGAAAATAAATGAGAGCTTAATTAAACCATGTATAATTGATAGTCATAATATTGATAATAAGTCAAAAACAGGTTTAAAGAAAGATCATGTATTTGAAAATTTTGAGTATTCACCAGCACTTAAAGTTGGCCTGTCCGAGTCAATCAGAAGGATAAATAATTTAGGGATTCCAAAAATTCAAAATGATATCAAATCAAAGAGCAAATACTTTAGAAATAAACTTAAGAAAATGTCAAATATCAACTTATATGAAAGTGAAAACAAAGTTAGCGGAATCAACACTCTCACTATTAAAAATATTCCTACAAAAAACATATATAATTTCTTATTAAAAAAAAAAGTACTTACTTCAATAGTTGAAAAAAANGACTATTACTCAAGAAAAAATAAAATATCTAATGCTTTGCGCGTATCATTCCATTATTATAATACATACAAACAAATTGATTATTTGATAAAATGTATTTCAAGGATATAAAATAAAAATGGACCTTAATAAAATAATAAGATTTATNCAAGTATTTGCTGTTCTTGTGATTTTTATTGGATCAGTTATAGGTTTTGTTTATGAAATTNTTCATATGTTGGAAATAAAAAAAATTCAACTGGCAGATCTTCTTTTACTTTTTATTTATGTTGAAGTTATGGGAATGATAAGGGTATATTTACTTCAAGAGGAAATTAGAATAACCTATCCTCTAATAATTGCTATCACTGCTATTTCACGTCTTATAATTCTACAAAAAAAAGACTTNGATCCAGCTATTTTAATTTACGAATCTGTTGCAATATTAATTCTTGCATTTGCAATAATTGTCTTGAAGATGAGATATATAAATTTCTTCAAAGAAGACAAAAAAAATGAAAAAAATTAACTTACTTCTACAGTTAAAAATTGTAAATATTTCGTTTATCTTCTGCACAGTGCTTTTTATTTTATATCCATATTTAGATATAAATATCTCAAATTTTTTTTTTTGTTGATGGATCATTTATTTCAGAGAAATACACCTTTATTAAAGACNTGAGAAGTATTCTTAAAATTTTAATGATTTTAATTCCAGTATTTTGTCTATTCTTTTTAATTTTAATTTCTTTAGAAAAGTCTAAAAAATCTAAAATAAAATATAATTTAAGGTTTAGAATGGCATTGCTGGGATTTGTTATTGGTCCAATAATTGGGTGCGGATTGATTGCTAATCTTTACTTTAAAGATACATGGGGTAGAGCTAGACCAGCTTATATAATTGAATTTGGGGGGGAGAAAAATTACTCTCAACCTTTTATTAAATCTGATCAATGTTATAAAAATTGCTCCTGGATTAGTGGAGAAACTTCCGGTGCTTTTTCTTTGATGTTTGGTTCATTAATTTTAAGAAATCATATGTTCATACTGTGCAACTATATTTTAGGATTACTTGTTTTTTTTTGTAGACTTTCAATGGGAGGACATTTTTTTAGTGATAATATATATGCTTATTTCTTTATGATCTATCTGGCCTACTTATACAAGTACTTCATTTATATTATTCTTAAAAATAGAAAAAGAAAAAAATGATAGATGCATTCATTATATATGATGAGAAAATCAGCAGTAAAAATCAATGTGAAACCTTATTAAGCGAGCTTAGGAAAAAGAAAAAAATAAAGTGTGATTATTTAATTATTAAAAAAAATTTTTTTCACTATCTTCCAAATGCACTAATTTTTCTTGTTTTAAATTTTATTAGTCTTTTCAGGAGCACTAAATATAAGGATTATAACCTGATACTTTCATGCGGGAGAACAGCAGCTCCATATAATTTATTTTTTTCAAAAAAAAACTATACAAAAAACTATCATATTTTAGATCCATATTTTAGAAGAGGTGGGTTTACAAAAATAATTATTCCCTACCATGATCATAAAAAAATGAGAATCTATGAAAATACAATTTTTACAGTCGGAGCATTATCTAAGAAAACAAATCTTTTAAAAAAGGTAAAATATCAAAAAAGAAAAAATATTATTTCGTTTTTAATAGGAGGTTCTGGTAAAAGTTCTCATCTTTCTATTCAGGATATAGAGGGGTGCTTGAGGATTCTGAATGATCTAAAAAATAAATATATAATTAATTATTGTTTTTCAAGAAGGACACCTGAAAAAATAAAAAAATATATAATTAAGAATAAATATAGCTCTCATATTTGCTATCCTCAAGGCAATGTAAATCCCTATTCAGAGTTATTAGAATTATCTAACTTCTTTATTGTTACACAAGATTCTGTTGGTATGATTTCAGATGTTTTAAATACGGGCAAATCTATCTATATAATTGAGCTAAAAAATATAAAAAGTAAACTTAAAGAATTTAGTGAATTTTTAATAAAAGAGAAATACGTAAGAATTTTTCAAGGTGAATTTGAAAAACCCTCCTACAAATCTTTGAATGAAGTAAATCGAGTAGCTAACCTCATTATGAGAAACTTTACCAACGATTATGGATCCAAATCCACTGATCTGGATACTTTCTAATCCATATTTCAACTATTTTATTTAAATGATTCATGATTTTTTCTTCTGAAGATAGACTTTTAATTTTCTCATAGCTAATTGGTTCTAAATATTCAATTCTAAAATTTGTACCGTATTCTCTAATGCAAAATGCCGGTATTATTGGGCATTTAAATTTCAATGCAAATTTTGCAATGGCTGAGGGCGTCATAACATTTTTGTTAAAGAACTTGGTTGATATTCCGTCATTCATTTTTTGATCAATTAGCATCCCAATATTCCCTCCATTATTTGATAAAACTTTTATACATTCTCTTGCGCCTTCAGGTCCTTTTTTAATTAATCCAACGCCATAGCGAAACCTTATTTTTCTTAGTAAATCGTCTACGTATTTATTGTTAGGAGCTCTATAAATAAAATTTATATTAAATCCATTTTCTGTAAGAGCATGTGATGTTAATTCCCAATTTCCAAGATGGGCAGAGAAAAATAAACAATTTTTATTATTTTTTAAGGGATTTAATAAATTTCTGATATTTATTATTTTAATTCTATCATTGTTAATTACGCGAATTCTATCTAGATTTGGATATTCACCAACGACTCTTCCAAAATTCTCCCACATTTTAAAAATAATTTTCCTTCTCTCTTTATAATTTAATCCCTTAATTACCTCTCCAATATTATAAATTGCTACTGGTGTTCTTTCAGAAAAATAACCGTATATTGTAAATATTTTTCCGGTAATGAACGAAGAAATTTTAAATCCTAAGATTCTAAAAGTATTATAAAATATTATTACAAAGATATATTCAATAAAATGTTTTAGCGATTTCATAGTTATTAATTAATGATTATTATTGAAGGTGGTTTGACTTCATTATCATTTACAAAATCTGTAACATCCTTTAACTTTGTATTATAAATTACCTGGTTTTCTAAAGTTGCGTTTGTTATTATTGAAATTTTGGTATTTTTTTTCATCCCATTTTTGATTAGATTGTTTTTTATGTTTTCAATCTGACTTATACCCATATACACTAAAATCTTACCACCTGTATTAACCAAGTAATTATAATCAATTTTTCTACTAAAATTCTTTATTTGCTTATGACCTGTAATAAGGTTTAAACAAAGTTTAGTATCCACCTCTTTTTTATTGTTTTCTTTTAAAGCTGCTTGTGCTGAGGTTATTCCGGTAAATACTTTAAACTTAATCTTATTTTTTTTTAAAAAATTTATCTCCTGACTACCTCTACTAAAAAAACTAACATCTCCACCTTTAAGTCGTAGTACTTTTTTATTCATTTTAGCATATTTTACTAACCACTCATTAATATCCTCTTGAGAACATGCTCGGTTAGTTGAGGTTTTACCTGCGAAAATCAATTTTACTTTTTTTTTACAATATTTTAATAATGACTTATTAATTAAAGAATCATAAATTATTACATCGGCAGATTTTAGAGCAAGAATAGTTTTGATAGTTACTAATTTTATGTTTCCAGGACCACCCCCTGAAATAATTACAGTTCCTTCTTTAAAATTTATGATGTTATCGCTATAATTGAATTTCATTTAATGTTTAAATTACATTTTTTTGTATGAAAAATGAAATTGTTTTAAAAAATATTTCTGTGTCTTTTGAAGATACCAACGTTCTATCTAATGTTTCATTTGAAGTAAAACAAGGGTTACCTACATGTATTATTGGGAGAGGCGCGTCGGGCAAGACTACATTGCTAAAATCTATATTAGGCATAACTCATGTCAATAGAGGCAAGGTTTTGATAAATCAGAGTTCGGTTAATAAAACTGATGAGTCAATGACTAATAATCTGTTTGGTGTAGTTTTCCAAAAAGACGCACTTTTCGATAGTTTGAGTGTATGGCAAAATATAATGTTTCAAAGCTTAGGGAATGAGGAAAATAAAAATTTAATACTTAGATCAAAAAAAATACTCAAAAGTGTAGGACTTTCAACTAATGATGCTTTTTTATTTCCTAATGAACTATCTGGAGGCATGCGAAAACGAGTTGCTATTGCTAGGGCAATTTCACACAACCCTAAGTTTTTGATTTTAGATGAACCAACTGCTGGGTTGGATCCCATAAAATCAAACTTAATTTTTAAAATTATCAATGATTTGAGCATTCTTAGTCAAGTTACTATTTTAGCTGTTACATCGGACATGAAAGGAGCCTTAAAGTATTTCAAAAGAGTTGTTATTTTAGATAACAAAAGAGTCCACTGGAAAGGAAGTTCTGCTTTGGCCAAGAAAAAACCTACAAAACTGATGGAGGAATTATTTTGTAAAGTGTAAGTTTATTTTCTTGTTAGATCAGCACAACCTGCAGTTGCGTCAATACCTGATTCAACATAACACGCGCTTATCCTATTTTTTTCTAATATTTTTCCTATATTATAGCCTCTACTGTTAGCTGCTACCCACGTGAAAGTTACATTATCAGGGTGTATTATCCCAAAGAAATCTTTAGTACCATCGGTATAGGAAAATGTGCCTTTGAATCGACGATCCTTCTGTTCTAAAATTTCAACTTTCTTTTCCCAGGTTCTGAAACCTCTTTGATTCGAAAGAGTATTATTTTTTCCGATCCAGGTACCTTTTAAATTAGGGATTTCTTCAGATTTTGAAGTATTAGTAACAAATATAAATGTAAAGACTATTAAAAATTTTATAGAGTTAAAAAACATATTATATATTATTGTTAAAAAATACAAAAATACAATGTTTAATGAAGATTAATATACTAAAATTTTATTTATCCAAAAAACTCATTTCAATCTTTTTAATGGGGATTCTTAGTGGAATACCTTTATATCTAATTCTTTCGACATTATTTATATGGTTAACAAGAGAAAACATTGATATCTCAACTATTGGATTATTTGCGTTAACATCAATTCCTTGGAGTATAAAATTTCTCTGGTCACCATTTTTAGACAAATATAACGTCTTTTTCATAAATAATTATCTCGGACATAGAAAATCCTGGTTACTATTAATTCAATTTTTTCTTGTACCCTGTTTATTATTTCTTGGCTATTTAGATCCAAATAACGACTTACTTACAATAGCAATTATTGCACTATTAATATCTTTTTTCTCAGCTAGTCAGGATATCGTAATTGATGCATTTAGAATAGAGATCTTGGATGAAGAATCACAGGGTGCGGGTGTGGCTATGACACAGTTAGGTTATAGATTTGGTGGTATAATTTCAGGTGCTGGCACACTTTATTTAAAAGAAATAATGACTTGGTTTGAGGTATTTCTTTCACTTTCAATATTTATAATAATTATCGTCATTTTCGTGCTTTTTTTAATTAATACAAGAAAATCTAGTAAAATTTACAATCATAATAAAAGTATTTTGGAACCTTTTAAGGAATTTATTTTTAGGAATAATTTTTTAAAAATTATATTAATTTTAAGTTTCATTTTCTTTTTTAAATTTGGAGATGTTGTTGCCGGTGTGATGGCTAACCCATTTTATGTAAAGATTGGATTTTCTAACCTTGATATAGCAAATGCTAGTAAAATCTTTGGGGTTCTGATGACTATGTTAGGAGTTTTTTTTGGAGGATATTTAGTAAAGACAAGAGGAATTTTAAACGCACTTATCTATTCTGGATTTTTACAGATAATTTCTAACTTANTNTATATTNTNTTNTATAAAGTTGGTNCAGANTTTAACTANCTCCTNTTAACNATNGCTGGNGAGAANTTTTCTGGTGGTCTAGGNTCTGCNGCTTTTGTNGCNTATNTNTCCGTNTTGTGTAATAAAAAATATACNGGAACNCAATACGCNTTNCTTTCTTCNNTNATGGGTATAGCNAGNACANTATTATCNTCNCCNGGNGGNTNTTTAGTTGANTTTGTAGGATGGGGATATTTTTTTCTTATTTCAACATTTTTAGGAATTCCGGGTTTATTAATTCTTTTTTGGATGAANTCGAATTTTCCAATTAATATGCAAACNAAATTTAGTTCATAATNTCNTTAAACTCTTGNAGNTTTTTAATTTTTTCATTTGAAGAAAATTTTTCGTAAAAGTCTTTNAAACCATCAAATCTTTCAATAAATTTTGTATCAATTTGTTCGAGATTTCCTGATAAAAACCATCTNATGACTCTCCATGCAGTGATATCNGCNATTGATAGCTTCCCAATGAANAATGAATTACTTGANTTTTTTTTAAAGAACTNATNAAGNTATNCAAACCATGTATAAAAATCTTTTTCAATGAATATTTTNCTGAGTTTTTTTGATTTTTCTNNATTCTTTTCTCTNATTGAGTGNGCTATTCTATATGTTATTTCGTTTGCCCAATCTATAACTTGATTAATTACTATTTGTTTTTTTTCGTCGCTACTGTAAAGATTTGACCTGGATGCACAAAATATTGCAAGAGAATGTGTGTGACAAAAAACATTATCTTCGTAGTACATGATTGGTAGTTGACCAAAAGGGTGTTTATTTTTGAATTTTGTCCAATCCTCTCTTGGGATTCTTTCAAACTCATAATCTATACCTGCATATGCAAGACTGAGTCTTAAAATATCAATTCTCCAAAAATTAAAATCAAAATATACTAGCTTTATTTTTGACAAATTTATTCCTAACTATTTTTCTGCAAACGCTTTTTCTATTACAAAGCCCCCTTGAACTTTTGTTGAACCCTCTTTTGATCCCAAACCTTCAAAGATCTCTTTAAGTTCATAAGTCATTTCCTCAGAGCCACAAATCATAACTCTATCAAGTTCAGGGTTGAAGTTTTCCTGTTTCACAGCTTTCCAAAGAGTTTTGTTTTTAATCCACTCAGTAATTCTTCCAACTCTTTCCCATTTTTCTCTTGTTACTGTATTAAAATATTCAAATTTTCCTTTAGTTACATGAGAGTAGATATCATCATTATTTAAGTTTTGTAATAAATCTTTATATGCAAGTTCCTTTATTGTTCTAACAGTGTGAGTCAGGATAACATTATCAAATTTTTCATATGTTTCTGGGTCTCTAACTATACTCATAAAGGGTGCTAAGCCTGTACCGGTAGAAAAAAGATATAAATTTCTTCCAGGAAGTAAATAGTCACAAACAAGAGTTCCTGTAGACTTAGAATTAATAAGCACCTCGTCATTGATATCAATATGTTGTAATTTACTGGTAAGTGGTCCGTTGGGAACTTTAATTGATAGAAATTCAAGATGATCTTCGTGGTTAGGGCTTACTACTGAATACGCTCGAAGAAGTGGTTTGGCATCTATTTCCAAACCAATCATAGCAAATTCTCCATTTTTAAACCTAAACGACAAGTTCCTTGTTGTTTTAAAACTGAAGGTTTTGTCGGTCCAGTGATGAATGTCTATAACTTTCTCTTTCAATATTGCCATGGTATGATTAATAGTTTATAAGGCTTCCTTAGATTAGTAATTATGATATAAGTCTTAATTAAATAATTTTTATTGAAATGACAAGCACTAATATAAGAAAATTATCACACTCAGAGATGGATTTATACAGAAAACCTTTGTTACCTGAGACTTGGAGTTGTTTTCCTGTTGACAAGGATATAGATACTCAACAATTAAGAAAAGCCCTACAAAAGGATCTTGATAGTATAAGATCAGGTGCAGAAAAAGATCCTTTTTCAAATTCAATAACAATGCTCGCATTAGATATTTCGAGAATGTTGGAAAAGAATAAACTTAATTATTCAGCTCTTGAAGCATTAATTCAAAGACTTGCTGTAGGTTCACTTGGACTAAGAGCTGACAGACTAAAATCTTATGTTGGCTGCCTAGATACTGAGCAAAATAAAAAGAAAATTGCACAAATTATTAAATCTTTAGCATTTGATGATAAATCACTAATTAGCTTCAATAAATTTAATATGAAGATTAAAGAGGAAATTTTTGGAATTGTTTTCACGGCACACCCAACTTTTGGCACTACCCATGAAATGATGAAAGAGTTAGCTAACTTAGCTATTTATGGATTTTCNAATAAAGATAAAAATCATAAAAAGTTAAAATCTATAATAAAGCAGATATTTAAGACTGAACAAAGGCCAGAAAAAAANATTACATTAGATTATGAACACTCNCTATCAATGNTAGCACTTGAGTTCCTTCAAGAATCTTTAGAAACTTTTTATNGNGTNTTTCTTAAANTNAGNCAGNAACTTTANCCTGAGNAATANTACAANATTGAACCNAAGATTTTACGNNTAAATACATGGGTNGGNTATGANGTNGATGGTAGGGGNGATATNTTTTGGAANAATTCATATGCAAAGAGNTTNNTNGTAAAAATNAATCANTTNAAAATNTATAAAAANAAANTTGATTCNATNANNAAGAANTCTANNTCAAAAAANTTNAATANNGAGCTNANATCAATAAAAAACAGATTAAATGAATCAATTAATCTCAATGAAAAAGCTCTAAAATATTTTGATGATAAAAATTTTTTAGGTGACCTTGAAAAAATTAAAGTTGTTTCAAACTTTATGCATCTCAATAAAAATAAACTTTTAACAAGCTCTAAAATACTCATTAGTGAAATAGACAGAATAATAAATAAATTTTTGAGTGAAAAATCGAAGATGTTCAAATCAATAATTAATGATCTTCTCTTGTTTAAAATTTTAATAATAAATTGCGGTTTAGGTCTAGGAAGAACACAGTTTAGATTAAATGCTAATCAACTTAATAATGCCATTTCAAGGGAGATCCAGTTGACTGGTGATCCAGAGGATCCTTCCAATAAAAGAACATATCTTAGAGAGTTATCTAAACGCATTGATAATGTAGAACCAGTAAAGATTAATTTTGGAAGCATTGTCGAAGAAAATATGAATGCAAGAAGATACTTTATGTTGATTAAACAAGTTTTAAAATATATCGATGAAGATCAACCAGTAAGATTCTTAATCGCTGAATGTGATTATTCTTTAACTGTAATGACAGCCCTTTATTTTTCAAAAATGTTTGGTGTTGAAGATAAAGTAGATATTTCACCGTTATTTGAGACTGAAAAAGGACTTGAGAATGGTCATTCAATAATTTCTACATTATTAAAAAATAAACATTTTAGAAGTTATGTGTTAAAGAGAAAAAAAATTACGGTTCAAACAGGATATTCAGATGCGGGGAGATATTTAGGTCAAACCGCAGCAGTCCTTTCCATTGAAAACCTTCAAAGAAAAATAGCAAGTACACTTGTGGATAATAATATTTCAGGAGTCAAACTTTTGATTTTTAACACTCATGGAGAATCTATTGGAAGAGGGGGGCATCCAGTATCACTTGATGATAGGTTAAGATATGTTTGTTGTAACTATACTAGAAAAAAACTTAGTGAATGGAATATTGATCTTGTACAAGAGATGAGTTTTCAGGGAGGGGATGGATACCAATATTTCATGAATCATGACTTATCATTTGCGGCTATTTCTAGAATTTTCGAATTTTGCTTTGATACAGATTTTAAAAAAGATAATGATTCATTGTATAATTCTCCTGATTTTGGAATTGAATTTGTAAATACCATCAAAAATTTTAACACAGATATAATGGATGACCCTAATTATGCTGCTTTATTAAGTGTTTTTGGCTCAAACCTAAATCATTCAACAGGTTCTAGGTCTGTGAAGAGACACTTTGACAGTTCTGTAAAGACACTTGTTTATCATCCTAGTCAAACTAGAGCAATCCCTCAAAACTCCATCCTTCAGCAGTTAGGAATGTTAGCAAATACCCTAGGAGGAATTGGAACTTTTATTAGGAAGGATCCTAAGGTTTTTAATGAATATTTTAAATCTTCTGAAAGGTTCAGAAGAATAATGGATATGGTTCAGTACGCCTTTGCGTTTAGTGATATTGAAGTCTTAAAGGCATATATTGATTGTTATGATCCCGGAATGTGGCTGTCTTGGTCTACAAGAACCTCAAACTCTCTGAGAAGTGAAAATATGAAGGATGTAGCTAAATTACTGGAAGAGTTTGATGTTCATTGGAGATTAAATAAAGTTTACAGAAAAATTCATCAAGAATATATGGAGATCAGAAATTGGCTCTTGGGTAGAAAGCATAGAGGAAGAATAGCAGTTGGTAGAGGAAGAGTAATTGAAAAAGAAGTCAGAGACGAGTTACTCCTAATGCACGGGGTTAGAGTTGCCATTTTCCATGAGATTTTTCTTCTTTCTGTAAAAATACCTAATTTTAGTGATCAAATGGGAACAACTAAAGATGAGATAGTAGCAAGATTAGTTAGATTTGATATTTTTGAGGCGGTCAAGATACTCAGACAAATTTTTCCAACTGGTAAAATAAAAACCTCTGATAGTGGTTTTAAAGATAAGTCAGATTATTTGAGTGAAACTCTTATAGATTATTCGGATGAAGAAAAAAATATATTTAAAAAACTTGAATCTCTTTATGAATGTGCCAGAAGAGTGAGTACAGGAATAGCTAATTTCATAGGATCTGTAGGTTAATTCTTATCTGATTTATAAAAACTTTCAATAATATTAATATCTTCATCAGATAGATTCAAATTCTCCGCAAGTTTGTTTAATTGATTTCTTTCAGATTTATCTATTCTGTTGTCCCTTAGCGCATTTTCTAGTTCTTGTTTATATTTATTTTGACTTCTTCTTGTGTGTTCACTAAAAGCAGATGCCAAAATACCTGAAGGCAATGCTACAGTTCCAATTCCGAGGATTATTATAGCTGAGCCAAAAAATTTTCCTAATGTAGTTATAGGATAAACATCACCGTAACCTACTGTAGTTAAGGTTACAATAGACCACCACATTGCTTGGGGGATACTTCCAAATTTTTCTGGCTGAGCATCCTTTTCGACAAGATAAATCCCGCTTGAAGCTATTATTAACATTATAAATAATATAAAAAAAGCTGCTCCAAAAGATTTTCTTTGATTCCAAATTACTGTTAATAAATTATTTATGGAGCTTGAATATCTAGAAAATTTTAAAAATCTTAAAATTCTAAGAACCCTAATAAATCTTAAATCAACAGATGGGAAAAAAAATGCTAAAAGGCTAGGTGCAATTGCTATCAAATCAATTAGAGATGGAAAACTTAATAAATATTTTATTCTGACTCTAAAATTATTNGTGTAATCCTTATCCTCAACACAAGACCATATCCGACCCACATATTCTAAAGAGAATATAAAAACTGAGAAATATTCAAAAATCCTGAATAGTTTATAATAGTGTAAAAAAAGATCATCAACAGTTTCAAGAATAACCATTAAAACATTTAAAAAAATTAAAACTAATAGAAANATATCAACAAACTTAGAAAGAACATCATTTTCTTTTGCTGGCTCTAATAANACCCATATTTTTTTNCTAAANGAAGAAGGAGAAAATTTTACTTTTTGGGACAAGTAATTTCCTTTTGGCAGGCAAAACCTGGTGATCCTAGGTAAATTTGTTTATCTTTCTCACCTTTTTCTTTCGGTTGTGGTTGATATGTACATATAACATCATCAGGAACCTTCTGCTCCTTAATCAATCTACACTTTCGTTCGATAACTATACGTTTTCTTCTATCAAATGTTCCTTCTTCAGGTGCATATGTTCTACCTTTNGGCTTGGCTTGTANTGCTAATGGGTATGAAAATGAACAAAGTAATAAAAGACTAAGTATTTTTTTCATCATCTGACTTTTGNTCATCNTTTACTTCATCAGNNCCAGNACCATANCCTGTACCTTGNATTGATTTTGCAATAAATTTATTCATAAGTTGATCGGAATTCTTTACGTATTCTTCTAAATCTTTCCGAAGANTATTTTCNGCATCTTCTTTTGATGAAGCTTCTACTTCCATTATNCCATCNATAATCCAATGAACTTTATACTTCATAGTGAGTCTCCAGANNTATTTTTTGTTTTTAAATATTTTTGTTTNGTAAAAATATCAAAGGCNTCTTTTTGTAGTTCCAGTAATATTTCANTTTCAAGAGATTCGCCAACTCTATCTCTNAATTTCATAGCNTTATAATTACCAGAACTCACAGCNACAGAATACCATAAATATGATTTTTCTAAATNNATTTCTGGAGAAAAATTTTCATGCCAGTANGCCAACTTGAAAGCTGCAAATTCGTCGANATTATCAATNTATTCTTTTTCTAACATTNCCTCAATTTCAGNTTTAATTTTTGTNANTGTATCTTCANTTACTTTTNNTAGTACTCTNTCAATTTTATTTATACATTTTTTATTTCCATTNAAGGANCATAACCATGTATATTTCAATGAAAGTTGATAGTCTTGAGTGGTTCCGATACCTTCAAAATACATATTTGAAAGATTGTGAATAGAACTTTTATGCCCTTTTTGCGAAAGGTTAAAAAAAACTATATATGATTTTTTAAATTCTCCATCATCATAATGAGTAACACCTTTTTGGTAATATTTATCGTCATTTAATTCTTCAGTATTGGCAGATACTTCTAAGTTAAAAAAATAGAAAAATAAACAAAATGGAATTATTAAAAGAATCACCTGCCCGCCATCATAACTAATTGTAAATATAAAACTCGAAGTCTGAACTTAGAATTAGGCCTTTGTTCATAAACTACTATTCTGGGTCTATCTGAGTTCGGTTTTTGAAATTCGATTGACATATCTTCCGGTAAATAAACACCGTTAAATTCAAGTGTTTTCTGTGGATCTTCGTGAAATTGCTCTTTAAATTCTGCATCTATCCAAGTTCTAGCAAGAACTCTTCCTAGTATATCAGGCAAAAACTTTCTAACCTCGGAACGATTCTTTAGATGATGTAGTTTTTGCGTAATATCAAATGGACTGATTTTATCTTGGCTAACTTTAATGACCTCATTATTTTTAGCTTTAACTGGAAGGTTAGATTGTTTCTTTTTCATGATATTTTTAAATTTTATAACAAATTGAGAATTTTTATAAATAAAATTTTAAACATTTACTATTTTTGTCGTTTTGGAATTATGAAAAATTCTAATAAAATTATAAATTTTCCTAAAAAGATTGATATTAAAAAAAAAAAGTATGCTTGTATAAGAGATGAAGTTGAGAGTTTCTTGTATCAATATGCTTGTGACGAAAAAGACCTCTGGGCTGTGGCAATGGCAGCAGGAAGGTTTTCTTCAATCTTTTTATCAAAGATAGAGGGAGAGAAAACTGCTATTGATTTTTTTAAGAACTGTATTGAAACTCAGAAAAATTTCGAAAAATCAAGAGATTTTTCCGACGTTACCTGATATTTGAGCGCCTGTATCAACAGAAAGAGAATTGGTTTTAAGTTTTCCATCGATAATTCCCGAACTACCTACCTCTAAGAGATCAGCAGTTATATCCCCAGTTATTTTACCTTCTACCTTAAGATGCTCACTATTTACATTTCCCAGAACGTGAGCAGAGTTTTCAATCACTACTGACTTTGCTGTTAAATTTCCTTTGAATTGACCTGCAATAACTATTTGCCCTTCTTTCGATTCAAGTGTTCCTTCCATCACAAGGTCTTTATTAATGTAAGAAATATCAGCCAATTTTAATCTCCTGTTTTTTATTCACTAGAATCTTCATTATTCTCATTTCTATTTGTCTTAAGTTTTTTTTCGTCCCAATTATGAACAATTTTGCAATTTAATGCAGCTCCACGATCCATTTGCAGAGATTTATAATTAATTTCACCCGTAATAACTGATGAATCTGTTAACCAGACAGAGTCAGCTTTGATTTTTCCCTGATAATTTCCTGAAATAACAACTAATTCGGAAACTATAGAACCTTCAAGCGAAGCTTGTTTTCCAACAGTTACTTTCTCCGATTTTATATCTGCTTCAACCCTCCCATTAATTTCTATGGTTGAGGCGTTAGATATTTTACCTTTAAATATTGCTCCTTTNCCTATTATTGATTGGGTATCAGCCATTATTTACCTCTCTTTNGTTTTGTTTTTGATTGNTTCTTAGTTGGANTATCCAANCCTCTTATTANTTCAACTTCNAGATTTGCTCCAGGTTGAGCTTTGAGATTATTATAGTGAAGTTTCCCTTTAATATTAGCAGTCGATTCTATTGAAAGTGTATCTGCAAAAACATCTCCTTCNAAGTTTCCNCCNATTGANGATTGAAGTGCTTTNATATTNCCTTTTAAGATTCCCTCAGATGAAATATTTATATGATCACATTCAACATTGCCTTTTACCTTTCCTTTGAGGACAAGGTTGCCACTACATTTAATATTTCCGTTTATTTGCATTTCGGTACCAATTACACTTGATGATGATGATGATTTGATAGGCTTGTCAGAATCTCTTGAAAACATTGGAAAATTTCCTTAAAATCATATGATTATCATAAAAAAAAAAAAAAAAAA
>NHBS01000050.1 GCA_002167825.1 Pelagibacteraceae bacterium TMED13 | reverse complement strand
TTTCTGGCACAAATTGTGCACTATTTTCAAAGAAAGTAAAAAATGTTAAGATAAAAAATAAAGGAAGACTTGCATGAAACCACAAATTAACGCTGTCCAAGAAAGCATAAAAATTGCGTTAGATGCAGCTGATGCAGCAACCGATGTAACAGCAGAATACAAAAGAATCAAAAACGAATATATTAAAACGGAGAAAAAAATGAAGGAAATTCATAAATATACTACTATCATTTTTTCAAGTTCAATTGCTACTGCGATTGTGGCAATACTTTTAACTGGCTTACTTTATTTTAAATCATTATCTGAGCTTGAGGAGATGACTGATACTAGCCGAGAAGCTCTTGTTGTTTTTGCTGAAAATGTTGAAAATGTTAATAAAGCTGTTGAAAATATGAATTTGAGTCTTTCAAAACATACGGATCTACTAAATGCAAATGAGGATCTTAAATTAAAAATGAATGAATTATCTGAAGCAATACTCAATAACGATAAAAAACTTATGATCAATCTTTCAAAAGAAATTTCTAATCTTTCAAATAATCTTTCAAAATCATTAAAGAGTGAAACTGATAAGATTGGTAAATCTATCGAAGAATCCAATATTGTTGCTATAACTAAAGTAAATAAAGAAGTAAATAAAATTATAGATAGTGCAAAAAAGAATAATAATGCAAAACTGCTGAAAGAACTTTCAAATAGCACTTCATCACTAAACGCAGCTCTAGAAGCCATTTCAAGTCAAAATAGACTTTTAGTAAAGGAAATTAGAGACAAAAAAGAAAGTATTACTTTTCCATAATTAAGGGACTGATTAATGGAAAAAACTACAAGTAATTTTCTTATAAAAATTGAGACAATCAGAAAAAACTCATATGGTGGAAGAAATTTTTTGAAATCAGGTGATATCATTGTAGCTCTCAATAACCAACTCTATACATTTGGTGAAAAGCAATTTACAGAAGAGNTACGTGAAATTAAAAAGTCAAATGCAAAAGCAATATTAACAGTTCTTAGNGATGATANNTTTTTTGATATAATAGTTGAAAATAGTTTAGGTTGTAAGTTTTTAACAATAACTCCCGAAGAANCTAAAGAAATACAAGTGAAATATAAATCAAAAGAAATTCATGATTTTGATGATCTTACTGAATTTGTTGTGATGAGAGATATTTATAGAAACTATGAGGTTTTTATAAATTCTAAGTCATTATTAGCTGGATTTGCAACACCACTTTGGCTTGTATACTCAAGAAAATGGTGGGTNTTTGCACTTTATGTAGCTNTNTTTGCTGTTTTTGCATCTGTTAACCTNTTTNTTTTATTTTTAGGTTGGTTGCTCCTATCTATTTATATTTATAGTGCTCAATTGAACGTTCTTTTTAGTTTTTCAATGNTGGAAGGAAAGGTATTCTGTCTAAAAATAGCTGCNANGAGCATCCACGATGCGCAGAAGGTTATNAGAAAGTTAGANCCTAANGCAAGATTTATGTATAGTAAACTTCCNCCACCTTTAGTTGAAGAAGTTGATGAACAAAAAAAGGATGAAGAAATTCCAGAAAAAGGTATAATAGAGGGTAAGGAAGTAACAGCATAAATTTATGGTAGATGAGAAGTATAGTCCGCAAGCTGAAATGCTNATGAAAAANACTATNGAGGACTTTGAAGAAGATTTAAAAGAAGTTAAAGCAACTGATGCAAATCTAAATGTTCTTAGAGGTTTGAGGATCAATATTCAAGGAAAACCAAGAAGACTCGTAGATGTTGGGGATTTAAAAAAAACTGCNGATCCNAATAAAGTNCAAGTCCTTGTCTTTAACACTGATCANATATCCCTGCTNACAGAAAAAATTGATGAATTAGAGTTTCAATACGAAATTGATGGTCAATTCATAAATCTTGATCTTCCTGANCCAANCTACAAACAATTAATGGAAGTTGTTGATGATATTAATAGAAAAAAGAATGGTGCTNCAACGAGATTAACAAAGGCNAANTCAGAGGCAACAACAAGAGCAAGNACAGCACTTGAAAATGAATTNATTACNCANGGTGTAGCNACAGCTGTATCCAGAAAATGTGCNNCCCTACATGAAGAATTTTCNGAAGTTNTAGCNGANATGNCANTGGAGAAAATAAAAAAAATNCTAGGTACTGAANATTTTGAAAAGTATAANNCNGAAGAGTTAGANTTNATTTAAACTNAAAAAAAAATTACTTAAGCATCAATCTTTATAAGTAGNTTATTTTTAATATCATTTTCTTTTTTGATNAAACTTTNATAAAAATCTTTTTCGGATTCTGATANATNCTTGGTTTNCTTNGAGACCTCTGGAGANGGCTTCCANTGTGGATAATTAAACTNTATTTTNCTAAANTNAGGANCNGTNTCTAATGCTTTTTCCTTAAAGNTACTTTTCNNNNCNGNTTTATNCAGTTCNANTCTATTGTTTTGNNCTATATTTGAATNNACGTNTGNTTTTTGANTNCTTGNNTTAATTGATTCTNTTTTNGANTTNAGATTTTGATTGATATTNNCATTTTTAGGTTTGTTAATAAGGTTTNTATTTATTTGAGAAGTTTCTGTCAAGACACCTATTTTCTTNTCATTACTAGCANTTTCTACNACTTCCTCTTTNTCTTTTTTCCATANATTACTAATACCNGAAAAATCNAATGCNAATTCAGTGGGTGTTTTATNAAATATTTTATTAAAAGCCCATGTTCCAAACCCAGCAATTGCTCCAAAAGGNCCNCCATAAAGAAATCCTCCNAAGCTATTTTGAACAAGATCTCTATCNGATTCTGGGTTNTCTGAATTCAAGCTTGANTATATTCCACTAATAATAGGCAAGTTNTGNAAAGGATTAATTAANCCTTTAAACCANGACCANAATGTATTNTCANCTCCAACTTCATTGGTGTTATTTGTTTGTATATCATTTTTANTAGCGTTTGGTTGNACACTTGTTTTACTNNTATGAAATGAACTTTTTTCTAATAACATNATTTTCTAATAATTTATTTCGATTTCTATTCTTCTATTCTTTTCTCTTCCTTTAGAAGNNTCGTTGCTTTCAACNGGTTGNGTTTCACCATAACTAATTGCCTTCATTCTTTTGGGNTTTAATTTACCCGNNCCTGTNAGTTCTTGAACAACTGAAGACGACCTTGCCGCNGCNAGNTCCCAATTGTCNCTNTAAACCGANCCAAATGTNAANGGTTTATTATCTGTNTGACCTGATACNAGTATCTCNCTTTTTCCCTCTTTATTAACATCAGCTATTTTAGCCATTATATTTTTTGCTTTATTTGTCAAATCAGCAGAACCTGATTTNAAGGCNCCNCCAGAGCCAACTGTAATAATTACTTTATCCTCATCTCTTTCAATATCAATCAAACCCTCACCAATTTCTTGCTTTAATGCAACTTTAAATTTATCTTCAGCAATTTCTGCTTTCTTTTCNTCAANNTTNGATTGATCAGGTGATTCTCCTTTATTATNTCCTTCATTAGAATCNCCTTCCCCACTCCCTTTACTCGAAGCTGCNGTTGCTAATTTNGCNAGTTGTTTTTCAANACCACCAAATAAAACCTCTGATTCGGANTTTCCNGATGCGGCTTTTACTGATTCNATGGAATCTAAAGTTTTTTGTAAAAGATTNGGAAGTTCATCCTCNTTAGCTTTAGTTGGTGTAAAATTTACTACAACATTACTTCCNAGAGTTTCAATTTGTATATCNCCTCTTTGTATTGCNTCTTGAAGATTTTTTGCAAGTTCTTCNGCATCCTCATTTTCAGCATCATCTTTAGANGCATCATCTTTTTTGGTTTGNAACTCAACTTTTGGTTGATCTGTTTCNGTAGTCTGTTGTTTAAGGTTTTCNTGAACAGATGGAGTTGGNTTAGGNCTNAANTTTAAAGATAATATTGTTGTTCCTTTNGGTGGNTCTACAACNGGAACNGTTCTTTGAATNCCAAATGCATTTTTTANNCTTCCACTAATTTGTTTAAATTTTGGAACATTGAATTCTGCNAATGATAAAATCAAAACAAAGAATGCCATTANNAACGTNGCCATATCNGCNAAAGTTGCCATCCATGCNGGGGCACCTTTCGGTGGACATTCAGGACATTCATGCTCCTCTTCTTCNGATGCATTGTCTTGCTGACTTTCTACTTTTTCCTCAGCCATAAATCTAACCTAACCTGCAGCTGCTTCTTCTAATAGTTTTTGTTTTTCTTTTGGNGGAAGATTAGCAACTANTTGGTCTTGAATATTCCTTGGACTTTCACCTCTAGAAATAAATTGCAAACCTGTGATTATCATTTCTCTATAAGTCGTTTCGTATGCAGAATAACCCTTTAANTTNATTACAATAGGCGTAAAAATCGTATTNGCTATCATTGCTCCATAAAGAGTNGTAAGNAGTGCTACTGCCATTGCAGGTCCAATAGCNTTTGGATCAGCCATATTACCAAGCATCGCCACCAAACCAACTAATGTTCCAATCATTCCCATTGCAGGNGCAATATCAACCCANGATTGTGCNACACCNATGTTTTTTTCATGACGGACTTGCATTGCTTTCAATTCTTTTTTCATTTGNACAGTCAATTTNGCTTCGTCAGCTCCATCAACTAACATTTGNAAACCATTATCAAAGAAAGCATCAGGGGTTTCTTGNCCCTCNAAAGCCATCATTCCGTCTTTTCTNGCAATNCCAGCTAANTCTACGATTCTTTGAATAAGTTCNTCCATTTTTTTTACTGGNGGTTTAAAAGCTTTTNCCATTGCACCCCAAGCGCCTAAATACACTGGTAATGGTGCTGTATACATNACAGCAAAGAATGATCCACCAAATACAATTAATATTGACGGTACATCTATGTACATACCTAGCCCACCAGCAGATATCATAGCGCCAGCTATCATGCCAAGAGTGCCTAAAAANCCAATTAAAGATGCTAAATCCATTTATTTATCCATTAACAATTATATATNTATAAAATAATATTTTGTTNAAGGTTGTGCAACTTTAATACCAAAATTNCTTTTTTTTTTTTTTTTTACTCATATGTTGTATNATAAAACNATGAAAGCTAAATTTTTTTNTTTTATTTNNGTCTTTTTAATAGTTACCAACGTAAAATCTNCNGATTTTATNGANAAAGGNTATTANGTTATAGATTTAGTAAATAAGGTCGAATGGCTGAAATGNACNGTTGGTCAGTTGTGGGATGAAGAAAAAAAAAAGTGTCTNGGTNCTCCNAAAAAATTAAATATGGANGAAATTAAAGAAGCAAATTTACAAATNAATGAGCANTTAGATGGAGAATGGAGGCTTCCCACAAGAAAAGAACTTGAAAGTATAGTCTGTNNNGANTGCGAAGGTTCTAAAATTGATAAAATATTTTTTCCAGANACTCCAGCNGAACCCTTTTGGACATCNCAAAGAAATTGGTGGTCACCAAAATTTTTCTGGTCGGTAAACTTTTTTACTGGNCACGCATTTGGAAGNTTNGTNCCAGAAAAAAGACTTTTTATTAGGTTTTTAAGAGAACGCTAGTCTTGATCTTTTTTGNAATACTCAAATAACTTNAAAAGAACNAATAAAGNTCCAAGANAAAATATTACTTTAACNGCATTCCANGGGCTCACAAATGCNAAGTAGCTTAGATCATCTACAAATATAATAGATGACACTATTATAAAAATTACAGAAATTATAAAATATCTTATNAAAAGGCANATTCTACANTTTTTCATATAGTTAGTAAATTATAAGGCAGTTGATATTATTTTTTTTACTGAANTTACAAATTTTTTTTGCGTCCACAATTGAATTAGTATTTAAAATAAGTTTNAGATGTTTTTTATCTTTNAAAATCAAAAAAGANCCAAAATCATCTCCNAACTNTTTNTTAAATATTTTATCAAGTTTACTCTGTAAANTTGNTACATTTTTATCATTTTTAAATGCACCAAACTGAACCTTGATCCNTTTTANATTTTCTTTTTGNTTCTTAGTTATCTTATTTTTNATTAAATTTTCATNATTAATTTCTTTTTTNCTCTCAGTTTTTTCTAANTTCTCTGATATATTNTCACTGTCTGTATCCTTACTTTTGTTGAGTTNNGCTTGGTTTTGATCTTCATTTATAGTTGTGGNTTCATTTTCNTTAATAATTNAANTCNTTTCTNATTGANCATCAACTTTTAAATTNTNCGTTTCCGGTAAATTTGAATCTGTCAAAAAAATAACATTGAAATAAAAAATAAAAAAAAATAAAGGGATCAATGTNATTGGTAAAATTTTTATCATAATAAAAAAATTATTTAATATCTTAAACTTACAGGAAAATAGGGTGTTTTAAAAGAATTTAATTAGAAAATTTTCTTTAAAGAAATGTAATTACTTGTCATTTTTCTGACTTAAATAAAATGTCAAATTTTAATTTTGCTTTTATTAATTTAAATTGTGAGATTATTATAAAAGGAGATTATTATGCAAATTAGTCAGAATCTTAAACTTAAACAGAGTCAATCATTAGTGATGACTCCTCAACTTCAACAAGCAATAAAACTATTGCAACTAACAAATTTAGAATTAACTGATTTAGTTGAAAAAGAACTAGAAGAAAACCCTTTTCTTGAGGACCAAAGCAGTGAGGAAGAAAAAACTGTTTCTGATGAAGAAGAAATAACAAAAAATATAGATGATTCCTTTAATAACGGAGATTCTATTTCTGATGAACCTTATAATCATGATTATGAGAATAGATGGGATAATGACACTAACGTAGGAAATTCAAAAAATCATAGTGAAGAATATAATGACCCAGGAACAATAATAGAAAGAACACAAAGTGATAAGATTTCATTGAAGACAATTTTATTAAATCAGGCTCAGTTAGAGTTTAGTGACTCAGAAGAAAAAGAAATGGCAGAAATCTTGATTGATTACGTTGATCCAAGTGGTCTTATTACAGAAGATATATTAGAAATTAGTAGTTTTAGTGGTTTTCCATTAGAAAGAATTGAGAATGTACTTTGTAGAATGCAAACCTTTGAACCAAGTGGGGTGTTTGCTAGAAATCTAAAAGAATGTTTAATTATTCAGTTAAAAAATATTGACTCGTATAATAAAACAAATCAAACTATAATTGAAAATCTTGAGCTTCTGGGAAATGGAAATTTAAAAGGTCTTCAAAAAATTACTGGATTANCAGANGANAATCTTANAACTGAAATCAAGTTAATTAGATCTCTTAACCCNAAGCCAGGAACGATCTACGATGAAGGTGNGCATAATATNGCTCATCCTGATGTAATTGTAACTAAAAATANAGATGAGTGGAATGTTGAGTTGAANAACTCAACTTTACCAAAAGTATGTGTAAACGATAGCTATNTTAAAGAAATTGAAAAGCTGGAATGTAAGGATTCAGATAAAAAGTATATTAATGAATCATTAAACTCGGCTAGATGGCTTATAAAGGCTATTGAACAAAGAAATATAACAACTTTAAAAATTAGTTCTGAAATTATAAATCAGCAAAANGATTTTTTTGAAAAAGGCAAAAAATTTCTTAAGCCAATGATTCTAAAAGATGTTGCAAAAAAAATAAATATGCATGAAAGTACTGTAAGNAGAGTAACTTCTGAAAANTTAATGATGACACCAATTGGAATATTTGAAATGAAAATTTTCTTTAGTGCATCTATAAATAGTATAAATTCTGGCGAAAGTCACTCTGCCGAGTCNGTAAGAGAATCTTTAAGAAAAATAATTANTGATGAGCCTTGTGAGAGTCCTCTAAGTGACGAAATGCTTGTTTCAAGACTAAAGGGTGAAGGAATTAACCTTGCGAGAAGGACCGTTGCTAAATATAGAGAGTTATTAAACATCCCTGCTTCTTCNGTAAGAAGAAAGATTATGAAGATACAGAATATAAATATTTAATCTAAATTTTAGGAGTAATTTATTTTTTTAAGTTGTTTTGCTTCTCTTAAAAAATGACCAACAGAATATGTTTCCTTCTTTTTGATTTTGTTTTCATCATTAAAATGTGTGATTTCAATTAAAGGGGAACCTTCTCTTGTTACTAATTCATTATTTTCAATGTTAAATTCTCTTATCATTTGTTACTCCATTTCTTAAATATACTTTGCAAATTCNCTGCCATAANTCTAAATANGNTGCTTTTCTTTCTTTAATANTTNTCTAAAATATTNTATCTTTTTTTGATCAAAGTTTTGGTTGGAAGTATGNTTTATNAGAATCTTTCTTTGTCTTAACTTATCCCAAAAATTACGTACTTTTNTNAGATATTTTCTTTTTCTAGCTGGCTCTGAGGAGTGATANNGGGAAATCGCCTCGTTCCATGATTTNTGTCTTTTGAATAACTTTTGTAAAAATTTTGCGGCATANTTTACATTTTCTTCAGGATTTAAAATATGNTCTAAATTTTTAAANTTATGACCGTGAAATTTGTAATTTATCTGCATACATCCNACATCNACATTTCTANTATTTTTCAAGCTTTCTTTTAAAAAGCTCATTGTATCTT
Organism: Pelagibacteraceae bacterium TMED13; assembly: GCA_002167825.1. Classification (GTDB taxonomy): domain Bacteria; phylum Pseudomonadota; class Alphaproteobacteria; order Methylaequorales; family Methylaequoraceae; genus TMED13. The sequence goes on along the minus strand of NHBS01000050.1, from coordinate 2,565 downwards.
TTTTATTNTCAAAATACTGNGATTTACCATTAACATTAAGTGCCCAGGGCCAAGGATTAATTTCNTTACCTTTAACCATACCAGATTCGACTAAAGAGATAGATGTTAGTAGCTTGTTGGGTAACTTATAAATCTTATTATATTTTTCTGTATAAATTTGACATCCATTAAACTCCGTAGATATAGATGTTAAAGGTAACAAAATTAGTGAAAACGAAATTAATAATCTTATCATAAGATAANTGGAGCAATATCGGTGCCAGAATTATCTTTTAAACGTTGTACTNCTTAATAAAGCTCTGCCTTTGGTTATAAACTTATANGGGTTTACAGATTTTCCACTTACTTTAATTTCATAATGTAAATGAGCACCAACAGCGCGACCAGTGGAGCCCATTTTTCCAATAACTTGGCCTTCTTTGACATATTGACCTTTTTTTACAGACAATCTGTGAAGGTGTCCATAAAGGGTAGATACTCCATGCTTGTGAACAATCTTAATTGATTTTCCAAATGAACCATTCCTTCCAGAGAAAGAAACAAAACCATCAGCTGGAGCCCTCACCTCTTCCTGCCANGTACCAGCCATATCAATNCCATAGTGCATTTGCCTTAACTTAGATTTAGGATGNATTCTATAACCATANGGACTCGAAATATAGTAATATTGCATTGGTGGTTTTAACGGTAAATAAATAATGGCATCTTTAAGATCATCAAGTAATTGAAATCTCATGGAAGTATTTTCAATAAGATTATATTCGTGTTCAAGTTGATTTTTTTTCAAGAAACTCTTAACGTCCAAGTCAATATTATCCGGTCTCAGATTCAAAGATTCAAAAACATCAATTAAATTAATTATCTCTCTATCAATTTTTTTTGTAAAATTNATTATTTTTAACTTATTTGTTCTGGGAGCAATGAAAGGAATTACCGGTAAATCCGTGTATGAAAAAGTAACTTTTTTCTTATGGTTTTTATTTTCTTTNAGAACTTCNTTGGACATGTAAATATGTTCAAATGCTACCAGCTCAGGACTAGCTAATCCAGAAAATTGCTCAAATAAAACTTCATCATTTTTAGGTTCATCATTAGCGAATTTTCCTGGAATTTCTTTAATAAATGCTTTAAGTTTAGCAAACTTTTCTGTTAATTTATCTACTGATCCAATATTTTCTTCAGCGTCTTCATTTTTGAAAAATTCTTCCTCTTTTTGAGCTATTTGCTTTTTTTCACTATCAAATATTTTATTTTCCTTAGCGATATTCTTTAATGTTTCAATCTCACTTTCTGTAAATGTTTGATTATTTATTTCAGAATTTTGGTAAATTAGGTAGGTAAAAAATGTAGAAGCACCAAAAAAAATAAACTGTAATGTTTTAAATAGNAAAATTACACTAATTATAAATGCNGAAATNTAATGCTTTATATTAAAAACTACNTCGATAGGTCCTTTTTTAGTGAAATATAANAACCTTCTTTCTTTAAAAAGTATTCCAANATTAGTATAAAAAGCGTTAAAGTTTTTAGAAAAAACACTCGATTCCCCAAATCTTGTGCTNGATTTTATGTTACTAGATAGGATTTTTTTNAAAAAATCNTTAACCATTNTCTATTTNAAATAAAGTACTACAACNAGCATAATATTTGTAAGTAATTGCATTACCATAATTAGTAGCATTAATTTCCACGAGATAGGGTTGCTAACGTTTAAACTGAATTGAGGAAATGCTGTTTCTTCCTGTGTCACTGATTTTGACTTTTCTTCAAAACTACCTTCATTTTGTTCAGTTGCTCTTGAGGAAAAAGAGCTTCTTTTTTTATCATTTTTTTCTACNTTTATCTGAGTGATAGTTTCAGTATCTTCAAAATTTTTATTAAATTCTNTTTTTCTATCNACTATATCTTCNGAAATACTNTTTTTGTGCTCCTTTGCATCTTTATCTTTACTTGGTATATCAATAGAATCTTTTTTTTCAGAATCTAGTTTATCTGTTTGTTTCTCAAAATTCTTAGAAGTTTTTATAATAGAATCTTTCTTATTTTGTGAAGATTGAGGAGTCATTTGATTCCTCATTTTTTCAATTCTATCTCTTATGTCAATTACTGGTTCGTTCATAGTATTTATTAATATAAAGAAATTTATGCATTTAGTAAGCCAAAATTATTAAAATAAAACTTTTTTTTTTTTTTTTTTTATGCTACTGATATGATTTAAAGGAAAATTTCCAATGTTTTCAAGAGATTCTGACAAGCCCATCAAATCATCATCATCATCAAGTGTAATTGGAACCGAAATGCAAATAAACGGAAACATAAAATGTAGTGGTAACCTCGTCCTCAAAGGTAATGTAAAAGGTAATGTTGAATGTGATCATATAAATATTTCATCTGAGGGAATCTTAAAAGGGAATATCAAAGCACTTCAATCTTCGATCGGAGGAAACTTTGAAGGAGATGTTTTTGCGGATACACTTTCAATAGAATCGACTGCTAACATTAAAGGGAAACTTCACTATAATAATCTAAAAGCTCAACCTGGAGCAAATCTGGAAGTTGAATTAA
>NHBS01000049.1 GCA_002167825.1 Pelagibacteraceae bacterium TMED13 | reverse complement strand
TATTTGGGAAGGCGACATATCCATAAGCGACAAGCCAGGAAACCTGCTAAAACAGCGTCATTCAATCAGGCTACGGGTAGGTCTTCTGATTATGGTTTNCCATTGAGGTGACGTGTCAACCTCAGTGGGATTANTCCCGCTATTATTAATTAGAGNNGAAANGCTCACAATTTGAAGGGATTAATATGAAACATATTTTATCGTTCACCTTTTTTATTTCACTAATTATCTCACTCAATTCAATAAAAGCTCAGGAAAGACAAGATGAGATACAAGTGATATCTTCTAAGTTAATTAACAACCAACTATCAGGAGGGACAACACATATAATCACTAAAGAAGATATTCAAAATTACTCAGGAGAAACATTACCACAAATTATTTCAANACTTCCTGGTATNGAATTTAAAGATNTGTATGGAGCAGGATTTGGTGCTTATCAAAGTATTGATGTGAGAGGTTTTGCGGATACANCAAAATCAAATACAGTTATTTTGCTAAATGGACAAAAACTTTCAAATATAGACTTNTCATTCGTAGATTTTACAAATATACCCACTGACTCAGTTCAGAGAATTGAAGTTATAAAAGGAAATAGTGCGGGAGTTCTTTATGGTGGAAATGCNACAGCTGGAGCCATTAATATAATTACAGANCAACTACCAGATTTNGATGATAAATATTCTATATCAACATTATTTGGTTCTTATGGAAAATTTGAAGGNTTTTTATCAGGAACAAAATCAATAAATAACTTTTCTGTAACTGGNAACTCTAATTATATTGTTTCNGATGGGTANAGAAGAAATAANGGNCTTCGTCAAAAAAATGGNAATATTGAANTAAATGGATTAATTAACCAGAAAAATTCCTTTCACNTAAATTTAGTTGCTCACGATCAATATATCGAATTACCAGGTGATGTTCCTGTTAATGCNTTTTCAGGTGGCGCACTAAACGGNCAGAATGGATTCCCAATAGATCCAAGNTCAACNGATACACCAAGAGACTTTGCTACAAATTATGGTCAGAAGATTTTTTTTAACACTGCATTNTCTCCTAATGAAAATTTNGAATTAATTAATGACGCTAGTTATAGATTTAATAAAAGTCAGGGNTTTTTTTTCTCAACTGGAATCACAGATACTGAAATGAATGTTATGTCTTATAATCCAAAAGTTAAGTTGAGGAATAAATTATTTGGCTTTTCATTTGATAATATCTCAGGTATAGATCTAAATTATACTTATTATAGGTCCGATAGAATGCCAACAACTGGGGGAGCTACTCAACAAGTTTATAAATTTTCTGATACCAGTTTAGGTTTTTATTCAAATTTTGAGTCACAAATTGATACAAATAACAAAATAGGCGCAGGAGCAAGGTTTCAGGGAAATTGGTTAAAGGCATCAGATTTTGTAGGCCCTGCATCTGGAGCATTTAGAACGAACAATAGAGATTCATTAACCTATGATCCTCAATATGCTTTACATTTAGGCTATGAAAGAAATTTTAATTCAATGGGTNTTATCTTTGCAAGAATAGGAAGAAGTTTCACATACCCNAATGTTGACCAAAGAGTTGGACATACTCCCTTTAATGTAAGTCATGATTTTAAACTAAGAACTCAAACATCTAATGATTATGAAATTGGACATANATTCAAAAATAGAAATTTATCTTTTCATAATACATTTTATTATATGAATCTACGAAGTGAAATCTATTATGATTCTGTAGATTTTCTTAATAANAACCTCGACCCAAGTAAAAGATATGGGTTTGAATCATCGATCAATTATTCAGTAAATTCATTTATTACGTTAGACAACAGTTTTACCTTTGCAAAGGCTAAAATGAGAGATGGGAATTATAAGAACAATGAAATACCAGGAGTGCCAAGTTTAAGTAATACTTTTGAAATAACCTTCAGAATTCTTGAAGATTTAAACTTTTCAACAAATTTATANTACAAAGGTANTACAAGGATGATAAATGATACAAGAAATTTTCAGGTTAAAATGCCTGAATATTATTTATTAAACATGGGTCTAAAAGGTAATGTTAAGGGATTCAAATTTACCTTACTAGCAAACAACGTTCTTGATAAAAGTTATTATAATTATGCTGTTGCAAGTGCCTCAACCTATAACGCTTATAATACATACCCTTTATCTGAATTCAATATGATGTTTAAGTTGACTAAGGATTTTTAATTGGTGTTTTTAAAAAAAAATATTATCTCATTCGTTTTATCAGCATCCTTTCACTCAATGATTGTGGCTTTTATTATTTATGATGAAAAACCAATCAAATCCGATACATCTATGACAATTGTGAACCTTGTAGAAAGTTTTCCAAGTGCTCAATTAAAAACCAGTAGTAAAATTAATAAAAATATAAACTCAACAAAAAAAATTAAAACTAAACAAGCGCAGATTATAAACAATACATCTGTTAGTAGTATTAAATCAATAAGAATTCAAAACTATGATACTAAGCAAATAGTGAGTGATTCTCAAAATAAAATAAAGAGTAAATCAAGACAAAAAAGTACTATCAATGCAAATAATATCACGAGTCCTCTTTCTAAAAATGTTAAATCTAGAGCAAAATATAAAATTGGAACTATAGAAAATCCCCACCCAGAATATCCGATAATCGCAAGAAAAAAAGGGTGGCAAGGAAGATTACTATTAGCTGTTCACGTTGGTAAAAATGGTAATGTTTTGAATGTTCATGTGAAGGAAACAAGTGGATTTGAAGTTCTTGATAAAGTAAGTATAAAAACTGTAAGTGATTGGAAGTTCTTACCAGCTCGTTTTGGTGACAGCTACGTTGAGGATAATCTCAACATACCAGTGAGTTTCAAGCTGATAGATTATTGAGAAAATTGTGGCGTCCCCTACGGGATTCGAACCCGTGTTGCCGCCGTGAAAGGGCAGTGTCCTAAACCACTAGACGAAGGGGACAAAAAAACTTGAAAAACTTTTATAACAATATATATATCTATTTTTTAAATTATGTAAATTAATTTATTATGGTTAAATATATTTTATTTATTTTTTGTCTTATTTTTTCAACATCTTCAATTACTAAAGAAGCTGTAAATAATGTCTGCAATGTTAGAGGCTATGAGATAATATTTCCATATGAGAAAGGTGTAAACGAAATAAAGAAAAAATTTTCCAATTCACCCTCAGTTATGAATAGTGAGCTTAATAAGTTTAAAGTCGTTTTTGAAAAAGACTTCTATGGGATCTCTCTTTATAAAGAAGCAGGGTGCTCAAATGCAAGACTGACAGAGTATCTACAATGTTTAGTTAGTACCGACGGAAAAGATTGTAAAATTTATTATAGTCAGATGAGAATTGTCGATTAATTCATCTTTTCAAAATATCTTCAATTATAAGTTCTACGTTTTCTTCACCATTCCAACGATTGATCTGTAATGTACAAATGATATCTAATTCTTTGTTGTCATCATCATTTAAAAGTTTACCAATTTCATTTTGTGAAGAATTAAAAGCAATCGATTTAACTGAATTTCCATACATATCATTTAAATAAACAATAAGATGTATTTCTGCAGCAGGCTTTACGAAACTCTTAATACAATTCCTGATCAAAAATTTAGGTTTTGGATTTCCCATTCCATATGGTTCTAGCTTTGTAATACTTTTATAGAGATCTAAATTTACAGAAGATAAATTTATTTCCATATCATAATTTTTTTCATGATGAATATCTGATACTGAAAATTTATTTTTTATATAATCCTTAAAAACATCAATCTTCTCCCTTAAAATAGAGAATCCTCCAGCCATTTCATGTCCTCCTCCAGTAATAAGAAGGCCATCACGAACTGCATTAATTATAAAATCGCCCATATGAAAATTTTTAACTGATCGACACGAAGCTTTACAGGTGTTTTTATCTTCTGAAATTACAATTGAGGGTCTTTTGAAGTTTTCAGTTAGCCTTCCAGCCACAATTCCAATTACCCCAGGATGCCAATCTTTTGAATGAACACAAATAATTCCCTCACTATTAGTATTTACTTGATTGATAGCCTGTGCCTCAACTTTTTTTTCAACTTTTTTTCTTAGTTGGTTATAATAATTTAACTTTTCAGCAATTGATAAATTTAAATCATTTTTATCATTTATTAATAAAGTAGCACCTAATTTTGAATCACCCACTCTACCTGCAGCATTTATTCTTGGTCCTAAAACAAAACCCAAATGATATTCACTGATTTCATCTTTTATTGAAGAGCACTCAACTAAACTTTTAATACCAGTATTTAAAAGTTTATTCATAACCTTCATACCTTGTTTTACTAATGCTCTATTTACTAAATCTAATTTAACCAAATCGCAAATAGTACCAAGCGCAACTAAATCAAGAAACTTTAGAAGATTAGGAGGTTCGGAATTAGCAAAAAAATTATTTTTTTTCAAATTTCTATTAATCGAAATAATTAAAAAAAAAACTACGCCCGCCGCACAAAGATTATTTAAATTTGATTTATCTGCCTTTTTATTTGGATTTACAATAGCAAAAGCATCTGGTAGCTTGTCCCCTTCTAGATGATGATCAACTATAATAATTTCGATCCCTTTACTATTAGCATAGCTTACTACATCATTTGATGATGTCCCACAGTCAAGAGTAAGAATAAGTTCACATTTTTTTTCTTTCAGAATATCAAAAGCCTTCTTGTTGGGCCCATAACCTTCACTTATCCTGTCAGGAATATAATATTCAAAAGNTGCACCAATNGATTTNAANTAATTACANATTANAGCAGTAGANGATGANCCATCAACATCNTAATCTCCAAAAATNCCAATCNTTTTTTTTNTNTTNATAAAATCNCAGATNTTGTCAGAAGCTNTTTTCATATCATCAATNGTATNAGGATCNGGTAATAAATTTTTAAGCTTNGGNTTAATAAANTCNTCNATNTNNTNANTNGNAATNTTTCTAGANACTAANAGTTGGAGAAGAATATNTTCATTNGAAAATTTACTTTTTAACGAATCAAATATATTTCTATCATGATCTCTTTCCGACCAAAAATTACCTTTTAAAGAATAATATTTCTCTAACTTATTGTTTTTTATCGCGACTTGATTTAATTTATCCATTATTTATTAAGAACTATCANAAATTCGTATGCAAAGTAATAACAATATACTTATTGCCCAAGGTGGNGGCCCAACAAATGTGATCAACCAATCATTGGTAGGTATAATAAATGGAGAAAATAATAAAAATTCAAACATTATTGGCGCGATCAATGGTGTGAGAGGAATCATTGATAATAATTTTATAAAATTATCAAAGATAAGTAGTGCAAATTTAAAAAAAATTCAAAATACACCTGGCGCAGCTCTTGGTTCAACAAGAGATAAACCTGATGAAAAATACTGTCATGAAATACTTAAGGTTTTAAATAAAAAAAAAATTAAAAGATTCTATTATATTGGAGGAAATGATTCCTCAGATAGTCTAAGAATTATTTCAAATTATGTTAAGGAAAAAAACTATAACACTCAGTGTATTCATATACCAAAAACAATTGATAATGACCTAGTTAAAAATGACCACACACCAGGCTTTGGCTCGGCAGCAAAATATGTTGCGCAACTGTTTTCAGGAATAAATTATGATGTTAAAGCCTTGCCAGGTGTTTATCTTGGGATTGTTATGGGAAGACATGCTGGATTTCTCACAGCAGCATCAAGTTTGTTAAGAAAATTAAACAGTGATGGACCACATTTAATTTTTATTCCAGAATATTCATTCAAAATTAATGAGTTTTTAGAACAAGTAAAAAAAGTTTATGATAAATATGGGCGATGTATAATTGCGATATCAGAGGGGATACAAGATAATAATGGAAATTTAATTTCAAAAAAGATTATTCAAAATAATGAATACGATGCTCATGGTAATATTCAGCTTTCTGGCTCTGGAATATTGGGAGATTATCTTTCAAATATATTAAAAGAAAAATTGAAAATAAAAAGAGTAAGGGCTGATACTCTTGGCTATGCTCAAAGAAGCTTCTTAGGTTCAGTTTCAGAGGTTGATCAAAAGGAGGCTTACAGTATTGGATTAATGGCTACAAAATTTTCAGTCAAAACTAAAACCCCTTTCTCTATGGCAATAAAAGAGAGGGTGAGATTTGACACTCGATATAATGCAGAAATTATAATGAATAAGTTAGAAGATGTTGCTGGAAAAACTAAGACTATGAAAAAAGAATTCTATAACCCGAAGACATTTAATGTGACTAAGAAATTTATAAATTATTGCTTGCCGATAATCGGTAAAGATATTTTAGATACAATTTCTATAATCTAACTTACAAAACTTTCTATGCGATAATAGATTGTTTTTTTTTTATAAATTTCATTTTATTTATTTTTGCCAAAGCTAAAATCATATTTTTCTCATTACAATCATGAGTAGTGATAACTATTGTTGCACTTCTAGAATTTTTATTTTGTGATTCTTTTTGAAGCATTGATTTCATAGATATATTATTTTTTTTAAATTCATTCGCTATTCCTGATATTACTCCAGGTTTATCCTCAGTAGTAAATCTTAGATAATACGACCCGAATCTATTTTCTACAGAACTCATCTTAAAATCTGATTTTTTTTGCTCTTTCAAACTATTTTCATTTAATTTTATGATACTTAATATATCACTTATAACAGAGGTGGCAGTTGGAAATGAGCCAGCTCCTTCACCTTGAAAAAAACTTTTCTTACAAAAGTTAGACTCTATAACAACACCGTTATATACGTCATCAACATTTGCAATAAAATTATTTTTAGCAACCAGACATGGAAAAACATAATTTTTAATTTCTTTACCTTTTTGCTCACTTATACCTAGCATTTTAACTTTATATCCTAAGGAGTCTGCATATTTGAGATCTGATAGTTCAATATTTCTAATACCCTCGGACTTTATATATTTTAGATCACAATTTGTATCAAATGCTAATGAACATAATATTGATAATTTGTGTGCTGTATCAATTCCATCAATATCAAATGTTGGGTCTGATTCTGCATACCCCAAACTCTGAGCATCCTTAAGGATTTCAGAGAATTTTTTATTCGAAGTTAACATTTTTGTAAGTATATAATTTGAGGTTCCATTCAAAATTCCATAAATTCTACTAATTTTGTTAGATACTAAAAACTCATTTATGATTTTTATTATTGGNACACCACCAGCTACTGCTGCTTCAAACTTTATTGAAACACCCATTTCATTTGAAATTTTATTTAAATCTTTCCAATATTTTGAAATAAGAGCCTTATTTGCTGTTACAACATATTTCTTCTTTTTAAGAGCATTAAAAACGATTTTTTTTGCAACTCCGTCTTCCCCACCAATTAACTCAACAAGAATATCATAATTATCGTATTGTAATAGCTGTTCTGCATCTTTGAAAACCTGAGTTTTTTTAAATAAAGTTTTATTTGGAATGTTAACTTTTCTTCTTGATGCAATTGCGGTAACCTCTATGTTTGAAGCATTACCACCTAAAACTTCTAAAATTCTAAGAAGACCTTTTCCAACAGTTCCAATACCTGCAATTGCAATCTTTGCCTTTGTTAATGCCACACATCACTCTTTAATAAATAATAAAAATTTCTGTTCTTTGATTTGCTGTCGTACCTGCAGGCATATCTTCTCTAAATAAAGGTTTAGAATCTGAGACCGCTTCAGTTATTAAGTTTTGACTTGGGAAATTATATTTTTCAGTTACGATCTTAGCAACAGTTTGTGCTCTTTTATGAGAAATTGAAAAATTAACCAACTTATGTTTATTCAATGGCATATCTTTTGTTCTCTTACTGGCATGTCCAACTATCTTAATTTTAGCGTTTCTTTCTTTGGCGAGATTGACAATCTTTTTTATTTTTTTTAGACCATTATAATTTATGAAACTTGATCCAGAAGGAAAATTTATAGTAGCAATTCTATATTGAATTTTATCTCTAAGTTCTAGTTTTTGTATCGGAGGCAAAGTGACAATTGGTTTCTCATCAACTACTTCTAAATTCTTATTTGAGTCAGTATCACTTAGCATTATGCTATCATATTCTTTAACTGGAGACGATTCTAATTTCTGATCGGAATCGTTAATTGTAATAGAGTCGTTAATGACTGCATTCTCGCTATTAGTTTCATCATTTATATTTTGATTTTCCAAAAAATTTTCATCCTCCGCGGATTTAAGTTCTAAATCTAAATCAGAATTTATTTCCGGTGCTGAATCTTCTGAATTTGTTATATATTCAGTTACACCACAACTTGAGACAAAAGCAAAAGAAAAGGTAAAGATGATATTACGGATTTTATTAAACATTATTCCTCTTAAAGAATTATAGATTAAAAAATAAAATCTCAAACTATTATTTTAAAAATTCTTTACTTAGTTCATAGTAAACATTTGGAGTATTTACTAATAACTTTTCTTCTGTTACTGAAATTTTTCTAATAAACTTAGCTGGATTGCCTGCCCAAAGTTCATTACTTTTAACAAGTGAACCAGGAGTAACAACTGCTCCAGCTGCAATAAAAGCTTTATTTTGTATTAGGCTTTGATCCAATATTACAGATCCCATTCCAATTAATGAGTAATCTCCAATTTCACAGGCATGAATAGTTGCGTTATGACCGATAGTAACATAATCTCCTATAATTGTGGGACTACCTTTTTTTCCCCTTGCAGAAAATCCATGTGATGAGACATGAATTATGGTGCCATCCTGAATATTACAATTTTTTCCAATTTTTATATAGTTTACATCTCCTCTTATAACTGTGTTAAACCAAACACTGGTATTTTCATCAATTTTGACGTCTCCTATTATATTTACGCCCTCTGCTAAAAAAACAGTTTCATGCACCAAAGGTTTTTTATCTTTATAATTTATAAGTTTCTTCATAGAATTTAGATCAATGATTCCTTCTCATCAAAATCATACATTAAATTCATATTTTGAATAGCCTGACCCGCAGCACCTTTTACTAAATTATCAATACAACTGATAATAATGATTTTCTTTTTTTGGTAATCCTCAAAAATATTTAGCAATATATTATTCGTAAATTTCACATCACTAAATGAAGGGCATTTTTTATCCAAAATTTGAACAAATGGTTCATTTTTATAAAAATCTTTAATGGCATTTTTATAAAACATTACGCTTTCATTCTTCTCGATATATATTGTAGATTGTAAACCTCGAGTTACTGGTACTAGGCTAGGAATAAAAGTAAATGTATTCTTTCCTAACTTTGATATCTCTTGGTCAATTTCAATGAAATGCTTGTGTTTTTTCAATCCGTAAGAATAAAAATTTTCATTAATTTCACTAAAAAGGTTTTTTATTTCGAGTTTTTTCCCTGCACCGCTAACTCCTGATTTTGAATCAATAATAATATGCTGATTTGTAATAATATTTTTTTTTAATAAAGGAATCAGAGGAAGTAGAATAGATGTTGGGTAACACCCAGGGTTTGCAATGAATTTTGCTTTTTTTATCTCCTTTTTATAAACTTCACTCAACCCATATACAAACTTACCATTTTTGTCTTTTGATTCATGCTTAATACCATAGAACTCTTCATATAAACTTAAATCATCAAGTCTAAAATCACCGGATAAATCAATAATGGAATTATTTCCCTTTATATTATTAATTATTGAGCTTTGAAATTTACCGTGTGGTAAACAACTAAATATCAAGTCAACATTATCAAAGTTAAAGTCCGAATAGTTAGAAATAGTCAAATCTGGTAAGTTTTTNAGGCTTGGAAAAAGATTTCTAATTTTTTGTCCGATGGTTTCATAACCGAAAATACCAGTGATATTTACAAATTTATGTTTCGCGAGAAAATGAATTAGTTGTGCACCTGTGTATCCAGATACACCAAATATGCATACGTTTATTTGCATTCAGATTATCTTTTTGAAAATTGTGGACTTCTTCGAGCCTTATGTCTACCAAATTTTTTTCTTTCAACTTTTCTGGCATCTCTAGTTAAAAAGCCAAGATTTTTCAGTTTTTTTCTTAGATTTGGATCCAAATTAACTAGAGCTCTGCTTATACCATGTCTAATAGCTCCAGCCTGTCCTGACAAGCCGCCTCCAACTACTGTGGAGAAGATTTCAAGCTTTTCAAGATTATCAGTTTTTTCGATTGGCTCCTCAAGTATCGTATTTAGTATTTTTCTTTTAAAATAATCAGTACTTTTTTTGCCATTCACAATTATCTGATTTTTTCCATACTTAATCCATACTCTGGAAACTGAGGTTTTTCTTCTACCGGTTGCGTATGCCCTACCTAGCTTATCAACATTTGGGGCACTAGAGTTTGCCAATTCAATAGGTTCCGACTGTAATTTGTTATTCAGCTTTTCTTCACTCATTTATATTAACCTATTTTTTCTATTTAGTTTCCCGAAATCTATCAGCTCTGGTTTTTGAGCTTCGTGATTATGTTTATTATCAGCAAATATTTTTAAGTTTGATAATTGTTTTTTACTAAGTGCATTAGAACTCATCATTCTTTCAACAGCTTTTCTAACAATAATCTCTGGGGTTTTGCCNTTTATAATATCTTCAAAATATGTCTNTTTCAATCCTCCTGGATATCCAGTATGTTTNTAATAAACCTTTTTCTTAGATTTATTTCCTGTTAGTTTAATTTTTTTAGCATTTATAACTACTACGTGATCACCACAATCCATGTGAGGAGTAAATGTNGCTTTGTGTTTNCCTCTNAGTAAANTNGCTATATGAGAAGCTACCCTNCCAAGNACTAATCCATNANCATCGATCATTAACCATTTTTTTTTNATTTCTTTACTTTTTATACTATATGTCAACATTACATTAGGAAAATATCT
>NHBS01000048.1 GCA_002167825.1 Pelagibacteraceae bacterium TMED13 | reverse complement strand
TCGTATAGACAGATTCTTGATAGCAAAAGGATTAAATTACAGCAAACAACCTCTGATGCTATTAGTTCAGCTGCATCACAAGTGGTAAAAACAGTAGAAGCAAAAGCTATTTTCACATATACAAGATCAGGTGCTACTGCAAAACGCGCCGCAAGGGAAAGACCTGCTGTCCCAATTATTGGGCTTTCACCAGACAGATTGACAGCTAGACAACTTGCACTAATATGGGGAGTACATTCTATTCACGCTCTTGAGCCAAAAAGTTTTTCTGGAATGATTGATAACGCTTGTTACTTGGCTAAAAGTGAGAAAATTGTAAAAAAGGGTGACTATGTTGTCATAACGGCTGGTGCACCAATAGGGGTTTCTGGGTCTACAAACAATCTTAGAATAGCAAAGATCAGTTAGCCTTGTCTTGCTTTAAACCTTGAATCAGTTTTATTAATAACATAAAGCCTGCCTTTTCTTTTAACTACCCTGCAGTCTCTATGTCTAAGTTTGGCCGATTTTATAGATCTTAATACTTTCATGCTATTCCTTATGCTCAATAAAATAAATAATTCTTAGAATTTGTCAATTAAAGAAAAATTATTAATATTATAAAATGATAAATAAAATTCTAAATGTCTTGGATAAAATTATTGAAGTAACNGGAAAAGTTTCTAGTTTGTTAATAATTGTACTTATAGCATTAATTTCGATTTCAGTTTTTCTTCGTTATGTGTTTTCAGTTGGATTTGTTTGGCTTCAAGANTTATACATCTGGATACATTCTCTATTCATTCTCCTAGGAATTGGTTATACACTCAAAAAAGACGAGCATGTTAGAATCGATATTCTTTACAGAAGCTTATCAAAAAGAATGAAGAGACATATAAATATTTTTGGATATTTTTTATTTTGTATTCCTTTTACTTTTTGTTTAACTTCNAGTGGCTTTGACTATTTCTTGAGATCATATTTATTNAGTGAAAATTCNAAAGAAACAGGNGGNCTACCAAATATTTATATCTTAAAGTTCTTCATTTTTTTCTTAGGAATAATTTTTATTTTGGAAATATTTAGATTTCTGATAACCGTATTTAATAAAAATGGAAATAGTTAGTCACGAATTTTTTTGTTTTTTATTATTTTTTATATTAGCAATACTTTTAATTGCTGGTTATCCTGTTGCTTTGACGCTAGCTGGGGTTTCAATTTTAGTTGGTCTAGCTGGCTATGCACTAGATTTATTTCCAATTATACTTCTAAATGTTTTNCCAAACAGAATTTTTGGAATAATCAGTAATGAAACATTAATTGCTGTNCCTTTATTTATTTTTATGGGAATAATGCTTGAAAGATCTGGAATTGCGTCAGAACTTCTTGAAAGTATAAGTAAAATATGGGGTGAAGTGAAAGGTGGTTTAGCTTACTCTGTTTTATTAGTTGGNGTTTTAATGGCAGCATCAACAGGAATTGTAGGNGCTACTGTCGTGACAATGGGAATTCTTAGTTTACCATTAATGTTAAGGTGGAAGTATAACAAAAGAATTTCAACAGGGATAATATGCGCAAGTGGAACTTTGGGTCAAATAATTCCCCCATCAATTGTTCTAGTTCTATTAGCTGATGTATTTCAAGGTGCTAATGAGCAGGCCTCTCAAATTTCTGGAGATTTAGCTCCAAATCCTGTTAGTAGTGTAGATTTATTCGCTGGTGCTATTATTCCTGGACTAATTCTAGTTGCAATGTATGCAATTTGGATATTTATTTATTCTCTAGTATTCCCAAATAATCTACCAAAAAAAAAAAGTTCAGATAAAAAAGATATTAAAGATATCCTTACAACTATAATACCGCCTACTATTCTAATAATTACTGTTTTAGGTTCAATTTTATTTGGCATTGCAACTCCTACCGAATCTGCTTCATTGGGCGCACTCGGTTCGATTTTGATAGCTAAAAATAAAAAAAAATTNNANAAANTAATTTTATCTGATGTTTGNCTACAAACTCTAAAAATTAATTCAATGGTTTTTTTTATTCTTATAGGAGCGTCACTTTTCTCTCTTGTTTTTAGAGGTTTTGGTGGGGATATTTTGGTAGAAAATTTTTTAACTGAAATGCCAGGTTCTAGAATCAATGCTTTTTTACTTGTTATGATTACAATTTTTATTTTAGGTTTTTTTCTAGATTTTTTTCAGATCGTATTTGTAATTGTTCCAATAGTTGGACCCTCTTTAATATCAATGGGATTTGACCCAGTTTGGTTGGCACTAATGTTTGCAATAAATCTTCAAACAAGTTTTCTTACACCACCATTTGGATTTGCATTGTTTTATTTAAGAGGAGTTTCAAAAGACTTAGTAAAAACTACAGATATCTATCTGGGAGTTATACCATTTATAATTATCCAGTTGTTTTTGTTATTTATTCTTTTCCAATTTCCATTTTTGATTACATGGCTGCCATCAAAGCTATAGTCTTGACTCAAGAAANCTTTTTTCTGAATANTNCGACCAAAACATAAACATCTCTCTATATTTAAGAATATTCNCTAATATTTTTTTNCCATCTGGNTCTTGNTCAGCTAANNTCCTTGTNACCTCATCAGACTTANTTTTTAANTNTTTNANAAGATCNTTNGANTACTTTTTNAAATTNACATNATATTCNTCNCTTAATTTTTTTATNGCAAANCTATTTCTNACAAAAAACTCNGAGGCAATCATAGANTTAGANTTTGCACAGCATNNTTCNACNAATCNTTTNAGGTCATTATCTAATTGNTTCCAGTTTTTTANATTTATNAATGCTTCNAAACANGTNCCAGGNTCNTGCCAACCNGGATAATAATAATANTTACANACNTTATGNANACCTTTACCAAGNTCTGCTGCNGGNCCTATCCATTCAGTACCGTCNATTGTNCCTGATGATATNGCNGGCACTACATCTGGGCCNGGTAATANTACNACGTTAGTCCCAAANCTTTTTAATACTTCTCCNCCNAGACCAGGCATTCTAAATTTTAANCCTTTAAANTCATNNGTNGAAATTATTTTCTTTATTAAACCACCCCCCCATCTGGTTTCCTGTATTACCAGCAGGAAAGAATTTCAAATTAAATTGATTGTAAATAGAATCTGCCAATTTTATACCATCTCCATTATAGAACCAGGAACTCATTTCCTGGTAGTTCATACCAAAAGGAATTCCTGATAAAAAAGAGATTGCTTTAGACTTTCCAGTCCAGTAGTACGGTGAACCAAAACCCATTTGACAGGTACCACTTTGAACAACATCAAATGATTCAAAAGCACTTACCAACTCATTTGCATGAAATAGTCTGATATTCAGTTTTCCAGATGATATCCTGGTAATATCATCGCAAAGCTTCTGAAATGCTCTGCCCAATATACCAGCTTTATCAAAAGCAGAAACTGCAACCCAAGTATGCTTTTTATTTTTTGCTTTTAATATGTTTGGAGCAAAAATAGTCGACGCACCAATTCCAGCAATTGTAATTTTTTTAAGTGACTTATCAAAAAATTTTCTTCTTTTCATAAAACCTTCATATTGGTGGGCGGAACAGGGATCGAACCTGCGACCTATTGCGTGTCGAGCAATTGCTCTCCCAGCTGAGCTATCCGCCCTGACGCTTTAATATACATTGTAATAGTCTTGGCAACAATAAAAAAAATGGCATAAATATTGCTGATGACCTTTATGTTTTCAATAATAAGAACAGGTTTAGATGCTTCCAACAAGGACCTTGCTGTAATTTCTAATAATATTGCAAACGCTGGGACTAACGGATTTAAAAGAAGCGAAGCACAATTTGAAGATTTTTATAAATCCATTCACAACAATACAACAGAGAAAGCGAAAGGTATTGGTGTTAGAACAGTTAAACCAAGACAAAGTTTTTCACAAGGTTCTCTTCAACAAACCAATGGTAGCCTAGATCTTGCTATAATGGGTGAGGGTTTTTTTGTATTAGGGGCACCGATAGGTAGAGAAGGTGGTAATGATAAACCTGTATTTACGAGAGACGGTTCCTTTCAACTTGATAGGGATGGAAATATTGTCAATACCGATGGTCTTCCACTACTAGGAGAAGGGCAAACTCCAATAAATATACCTTTTACAAAACCAACTGGAGAAGGTGAAAGTTTATTATCTGAAATTTCCGTTAAATCTGATGGTTCAATATTAGTTACATATGGTCTTGATGATATTGAAGTTGTTGGACAACTTCAATTAGCAGACTTCACAAACGAAAATGGGTTGCAAAATATTGGTAACGCGAGGTTTGAGGAGACAGGAGAAAGTGGCGAACCAACTTTTAACAGACCAAAAGAAGGACCAATCGGAAAAATTGAACCTGGATTCCTAGAGAAATCTAATACTGATATAACAGATGAGATAGTTCTAATGTTAAGAACTCAACAAGCATTTAATGGCTGCTCAAAAATGTTGCAATCCGATGTTGAAATTACAAAGAAATTATCTGCTAGGTAAACTAGTTTAATGGAATATTCCATTCAACAGAACTAATATCAACTTTAACATTATCTTTTATAAATAAATAATTATTTTCATTGATCATAAGTTCATCTGTAATTAGCAAAGTTACAAGTGTTTTTTTGGAGGATTTCTGAAAACTAAGAAGTTCAATTATCTGATTTATTTCTTCATTACTATAAAAAATTTCAACTGACATCAATGCCTTGTCTGTGAAAACAAACAAAGTATCTTTTTTTTTTCTATCTTTGGGGTTTACACTTAAAATACACCTACCCTTAGATATATTCTCAAATCCGCAGTTTAAGATTACTGATAATTTTTTCTCGTATCTCAATTCAACATTATCAACCCTCAGAACAATCTTATTTAGTTTTGTCCAATTATTTTTTGATTTCATTTCTCAGTTTTTCAATAATTTTTTTTTTAATTTGCGATATTCTTCCTGTACTNATATCTAAAATATCTGAAATTTCGTATATATTTAGCTCCTCAACATAATATAACTGTGCNATNAAAGCTTCTCTTTGATTTAATGTTTCAAGAGCANCTTTAATTTCTGCNTTAAGTTCTTTNGTCTCAAGCTGTTCTTCAGGATTCTCTTCAGAGGTTGCAAATAAAAGTGAGTATTCATCATAGGCATTATCAAGACTTTGTACTGAATTTGCCTCAAAAGATTTCTGCCAATAATCATATTCATCAAATGAAATACCTAATGATTTAACTATTTCGTCTTGCGACGGAGGCCGACCAAGACTATTTTCAAGCTGCATTTTGTTTTTTTCAAAATCCTGTTTTTTTTTTATTGTTGTCCTACATAAATTAGAGTTTTTTCTAAGATAATCAATTATACTTCCTCTTATTCTTAATTGAGCATATTGCGGAAATGTAACATTATCTCTTGGAGAGTATTTTTGAGCTGCGTGGACAAGACCTTCCATACCTTGTTGAATGAGATCTTCAATTTCAATCACATTATGAACNCTACCATGAATCTGCCAAGCAATTTTTTTTACNANATCAAGGTTCCCCTCGATTAATTTCTCAATTGATATATCAGAGTTTTGTGAATATAAATTATTCATTTTTTTTATGCTCTTTTCTTTTGAGAAAGAAAAGTTAAACCTCCCCATTCATTAATAGGAGTTTCTGTNATATTTTTAGCAATTTTCAAAAAATTCTGTGATATCTCTGATTTGGGCTCACTTACTGTAATTGGTTCTCTCTCAATTATTGACTTGGATATTTTTTTTGAATTTTTTATGGAACCTACAAAATGTAAATTGACATCCAAAAATTTTGAGGTTATCGACTGAAACTTTTTNAATAAATCTTTCCCATGTTGGTCGTCATCAACCTGATTAACCGCAATACAATAATTTTTAAATGAAGATTTTGCATATAAAGCCTTAATTAACGCGTAGGAATCTATAAAACTTGTAGGTTCTCCAACAATTACTACAACCACTCTATCACATGCCATAGAAAAAATAAGTGCACTATCGTCTGCGCCAGCAGCTATGTCTACGATCAGTTTCAAACTATTAAAGTTTAATAAGTGGTTTTCTATTCCATTAAGAATGGAGTACCTGGATTTATTCTCTATATTTAAAACGTTATTAGATGCAGTACCTCCTGAAATTAAATTAACTCCATATTTATTTTTATATATTACTTCTGAAACACTCTTGCTTCCAGACAAAACATCAGCAAGAGTGTGAGTTGGATTATCTCCTAACAAAACATGAGAGTTAGCCATTCCTAAATCCGTATCCAATAAGAAAACTTCTTTGGAAATTTTTTTAAACGCAATAGATAAGTTAACAGCAAAAGTTGTTTTGCCAACTCCACCTTTTCCACTAGTAATTGCTATCGAATCAGACACCTTTGAAATTCTCTTTCATATATTTTGTTAAAGAGTTTTCATTAGCCTCAATAACAGAATTAATTATTACTTTAGTTCCTGTCACCAAGCCAATTCTTGCTTTATTCAAAGCAAGAGAGGAAAACTCCTCTGCACCCACCCAACACTCATCGAGCTTAGTAATTGCAACCATTGGTCTTACCTCAGAAATACTATCACAAAGACCTTTAATCATCTCTGAGTTTGAACCACTTGGTAATGCTAATATAGAACAAAATTGAAAAGACGGAAATGAATTTTTTATCTCTTTAATTTTTTGTAGGCTAAAATTTAGATCCCCTGAAAAATCAAAAATATTTATTTTTGAGTTATCAGAAGTTTGATTTTCATTAAAATCAAAATATTTGTGATCTTTAATTGGGAATCCTAAAACTCTACTGTAAGACCTTAGAACATCAGAATGAGTTGAACCAGAACCTGATACATCGATGAAATTAATTTCTTTAGTAGATTTTTTATCAGATAAAAATGAAGCGATCTTTGCTGATAATGTAGATTTTCCAGAGCCAGAATTTCCAAAAATAAATATATTTTTAGAGTTTANCATTCTTGTAATATCATTTGANGAGAGTTTTCTNGATAATTCTCTAAAAAAAGAGANCCTTCCATCCTCNGAATTTTTTCCNATAAATGAATAGCTTAATTGATTAATTAATTCCGGAAGAAATTTTTCTTGTCTAAGTTTGATGGGTGTAAGATATGATANCTCGTCNGATATNCCTGTTTGATCCGTGAGAACCATTCTACTTAAATCATCCCTCAAAGACGTNATTTCATTTCTAATCTTTTCGTAAACATCATTTTTTTGGTCATTTANAAAATTTNCCTTATTTTCTTTANCAATAAATGANANNTTATCANTCTTATTTTTTATTTCCTTCATAAAAACTTTCGAAAAACTTTCTTTNTCTTTAATTTTTTCTTGATGNTTATGAATNGCATCATCGCTATCAGAGGCCTCNACNTCTACAACCCCATTATTTTTTCNGGTTGAAAGAATTACAGCATTCTCACCNAATTGGTTGTTNACTAAGTTTATAGCTGATTTCATATCTTTTGCTTTAAATAGTTGCGTTTTCATTAGATTTCTCCTTTTGTGAATTNTTATTTATTTTTTCTCCAATAGTGGATACAACTTTTACCTTTTTATTTTCTGGTAANTCTGTAAATGAAAGTACAACTAAATCNTCTATATGTTGGCGAAGTAANATAGCTATATCNTTTCTTATTATTGGTGAAGTTACTATGACTAAGGGCTGACCATCCATTGTAAACTTTTCCCCAACCTCAACTAAAGAATTTATCATTTGTTTAGCAAGTTCAGGATCAATTAAAATTCCCTCAGAACCACTTTTCTTTGACATGGCAATAAGCATCTGTTCAAATTCCGGATTAAATGTAACAACATTCAATGACTCATTGATATTAGAGATCTTCTGAATTAGTAAGGATGATATAGCTGGCCTTACTGCTTCAGAAAGTTCTTCAGGACTTAGTTTTCTTTCTGAAAGATTAGTTAATGCCTCTAAAATCTTTTTTAAGTCATTAATNGGAACTCTTTCAACAAGAAGATTCCTTAGGATGATTGTTAGGTGGTGTAGAGGAACCAACTTTGGAACAACTGATTGAATTAGTTGAGGGTTAGATTTGCCTAANTTATCCAAAAGTGATTGAACATCATCCTGACTAATTAGATCTCCTGAATACCTNAGAAGAATATTATTAAGATGAGTAGCTATCACTGCCTCAGGTTCNATAATCATATAGTGATTAGCTTCAGCTTTTGAAACTAAATGTTGCTCAATCCAAATTGATTCCAAACCAAAGGTTGGATCTTTAACTTGTATCCCTTGAATTTTTAATTGAGTTTCATCACTTGGCATTGCAAGTTTTCTATCAACATAAANTTTATCTTGCGCTACAATAGTATGACCAACTCTNATTCTATAAGTATTGGNATCTAATGATAAATCATCTTTTACTCTAACATTAGGTATAATAAAGCCTAAATCCTTAGAAACTTGTTTTCTAATTCCAGTAATTTTTGATATTAGTGGGCCAGCTGACTTTTTATCGTTTGAATCCACTATAGAAATTAACCCATAGCCTAAATCAAGTGATACGGAGGCGTTATCAGATACATCATCAATATCAATTTGTCCAATTGCATCTAAATCTTCTTTTTCCTCATTTTCTAATTTTTCGGTTTTTAGATTAGCATCCTTATTTTTTGAGGTTAACCAAGCTATTAAACCGGAAAATATTGATCCAGCGATAAATAAAGTATTTGGCATACCAGGTACTAGACCAAATAATAACAGGACTGCGGAAACTGGCATCCATGCNTTTGTCAAACCCATTTGAGAAGAAATTTGNCCTGCCANATCATCNTTATCTGATGATATTCTTGTTACAATTGTTGCAGTAGCCATTGCCAAAAGCAATGAAGGAATCTGTGCAACTAGCCCNTCTCCTATGGTCAGTAATANATAAGATTCAGCAGAATCAGATAAACTTAGATCATGTTGTGTGGTTCCAATTATTAANCCACCGATTATATTAATTACAAGTATCAAGATACCTGCTACGGCATCCCCTTTTACAAACTTTGCCGCACCATCCATTGCACCATAAAATTCACCTTCTTTAGCTATTTCTGCTCTTCTATCTTTAGCGTCNTCGCTAGAAATAACACCTGCATTTAAATCAGCATCAATTGCCATTTGTTTGCCTGGCATAGCATCTAACGTGAATCTAGCAGCAACTTCAGATACTCTTCCGGCTCCTTTAGTAATAACAATTAAGTTGATTATAACTAATATTGTAAAAACAAATAAGCCAACTGCATAACTTCCAGACATAACAAACTCACCAAAAGCTTCAATAATGCTACCTGCGGAATCAGTTCCATTATGTCCAGATTTTAATATCACTCTTGTTGATGCNACATTTAATCCTAATCTTAAAACAGTAGCAAANAGCAATACAGTNGGAAAACTTGAAAAGTCAAGAGGCTTAAAAGTTTGTAAAGCAACCATCAAAACNAGTAATGAAACTAAAATATTAGTGGTAAACAAAATATCNAGCATCCAAGGACTTAATGGGATCACCATCATAGCCACGAGGATCATTATCCCGATAGGTATACTAAATGTTCTTACAAAACTAATTAAGTTTTGTGATTGGAATGATTTTAGCACTAAATCCATAAAAAACCTTTAAAGTTATAAAAATTGTCAAAAATATGACTATTAAAAACCCTANAAAACTCGCTTTTTTTTTTTTTTAAATTCATATGTCATGGAGATGCAAGGAGTATGCCACTTAGAACGAGGGTTTTAGTTATTTAATTTTTTTTTGGCATAATTTATGCAGAAATTATTCAAACAACTTTTATTGAGGTTAACATGAAATACATTTTAATAATTTTTACTGCATTGTTTATACAATCATGCTCTTCAAATTTNNTAGATAATATGNGAGGNANTTTTACTAATAAACAAGNNAANNNNGCAANNGANGAATTTGATTATTCAGGTCCTACAAGTCAATTAAATAAAACAAGAGAACTTCTTGACGGAGCTTCAATCAATTTTCCAACCCTGACCGCTACTGGTTATGCAGTGGTGTCAAGTCAACCAGGTCAAAGTATTGAGCAAAAAAGGTTAATGGCAATTAGATCTGCACGCATGTCAGCTATGAGAGATTTAGCAGAACAAATTCATGGTCTAAAAGTAGATAGTAATACAACAGTGATAGATTTAATGGTTCAAAATGATACTTTCCGTGGTGTTGTTTCTGGAGTAATTAGAGGAGCTAGAACTGTTAGAATAAATCCAACAGGCTCTGACACATACGAAACAGTTCTTGAGATCGATCAGGATATGGTTGCATATTTATTTAGAAGTGCTCAAACATTATAGATTTTATGTTAAAGAAAATTGAATATAATACCTTCGATGTAGTACTTAAAGATCTAGTTCTTTTCTTTTCTAGTGTTCTATGTGTACTTCTTCTTTCCACCTACACCCTCGCGAGTGAGTTTGATATTAAAGAGATAATTACTGAGGGTCGTGCAGTAATTATCAACGAGGATAAAAAACTAGCTAAAAAAAGGGCACTGGATGATGCACTTTACCTTGCAAGTCTGAGAGGCGGAGCAAAAGTTGATGGATACTCGAATGTTGATAGTCAAACACGACTAAATGAGAACCTGCTAGTCAGACCTTCATCTACAATCACAGACTTTGTTATAATAGATGAAAGCTCTGATAAGACTCATTATTCAGTAAAGATTAAAGCATATTTAGTAAATGTTAATTCAACATCTAGTTGTAACGAAAGAGCTTATGTAAACGTATCGTATTTATCTCCTCACTTTACAGTTTCGAGTGAATTAGATCCATGGACTCATAAACTACCTAAGGCAATTTCTTATAATATAAAAAAAAGTTTAAAAAAAATCGATTTCATTAGATTAAAAGATAAATCTAATACTTTTTTTAATCCAAAAAGTCTTTCTATCAAATCATCAGATTTAGATTATAATAATTTAGTAGACGGCAAAGCAGTCTCAGTTAAAGATGGAGAGTTTGCTGTACATCCAACAATTCTTATTGATAGTACTAATGGAAAGATTGGTAGATTCTCTAGAGAGTTATTAGTAAATTTGACCTTAGATATTTATGAAAATAGGAATTTTCAATTGGTAAATAGTTTAGAATATCAGTTTTCTCTTCTTTTAGGACAAAAGACAGGGTATCAATATATTGATGCTTTCTATAAACAGCCATACGATAAAATTAAAGTATTGGTAGATAAAAGTTTATCTAAAGTTCAATATAGAATAATGGATCAATTAAAATGTCACCCACTCGAGGCATTGGCAAGAAAAGTTGATAACAAAATCATTGTTTCTTTAGGTGCTAACCAAGGATTGCGTAAAGGAAAGGTTGGTATAGTTTCACCAAATGGAAACGACATGAATATGAACGACTGGATTGTAGTAACAGTAAAAAATACAAATGGTGATTTTTCTGAGATCGAACCACTTAATCCTAATAATGAAAACGATGTTATTGAAGGAAAATTTATTAAATTTTTAAAATAGGAATATGAAATGAAATTACGACTTTTTATAATAATTTTAATAATCTTAACTGTTTCAATAAACAAAGCTTCATCCAATGAGCCTTTTGTAGTCCTAGACTATAATCAAGGTAGTGGAAGAGATGGTAAGCTGAATAAAGAAAATATTTTTGTTAAGAATCAGGGTTACAGCGTGAAACATAAGATAAAAAATGGTGAATCATTAAGTGATATACTTAAAAAATATTATGGTAATAGTGGGTTAAACATGAGAATTATTGAAGTTTCTTTGATTGAAATAAATAAACATGCTTTTGTTAGAAAAAATCCTAACTATATGTTTGCGGGAAAAACACTAACTATTCCTTCAATTAATCAAATTATGAACTTGGTTAAAAATAAAAAAAATTATAGTTCAACACAAAGTTCAAGACGCGAACATATTTACTTCTTCAGTCCATAAACTATGAAAATGATTTTTAAAATAACATTATTTACTTTTACTTTTTTAAGTACGACTAATTTACTTTCAAATACTATTAATGGAGTGGAACTGAAAAATATAGTAAACAGTTGGCTTGAAGAGCGCGATCAACTCTCAAACATAAATATGTTAGATGAAATAAAGTATCCATTCTGTGAAAGATCAAAAATTATAATAAGCGACATATCTGGAAATTATAATTTGATTAAAATTAAATGTGTGGATAAAAATCCATGGCAGCTAATCCTAAGAAATAAAAAAATAAGAGAATTTTCTGGTAAAACAAAAAAAACTATAAAAACCTATGCTCTTAAAAGAAATCTAAAAAATGGGACAATATTGACAAAAGAACATTTAAAAGAAATAAACAAAAAAGTAGTGGGTCAGAGTGTTTATATTACAAATTATTCAGATATTCTTGGTAAAAAGCTAAAAAGAAATATGAATAAAAATATTTCACTTCAATTTAATGATTTACAAAATGATTGGTTAATAGAAAAGAATTCTATAGTAACAATAATCAATAATAAAGCTAATATAACTATCAAAGAGTCTGGAATTGCTATGGAAAGTGCTAATTTTATGGATAGATTGATTGTTAAAAATGTAAAAAGTGGTAAGGTAGTTCATGTATATGCAAAAAATAAAAAAAATGTTGTATTTAACCCTAAACAATTTAGGCCCAATGTCGTTAATAATTAAAAGGATTATAAAATGATTGACCAAATTAAACCAAAAAACTTAGGAACAGACTTTAATACAAAGGTTTCCGGAGATTCTGCATCTCAAAAGGTTGTAGATTCTAAGGTTGCGAAAGTCAGTCAAACAAATAAAGATGTTGAATCTAACTATGGAAAAGTGTCGCAGTTCATTTCCAAAGAAAAGGTAAAAAAAATGGCAAGCGAACCACCTATCGACAAAGTAGCTGTTTCAAGGATCAAATCAGCAATAGCCAATGGGTCATATCCTCTTGACTTAGATAAATTGGCTGATGCTCTTTTGGATGCTCATAAAGAATTAAAATAAGTTTCATTTAATGAAACAAGCACTTGATCTACTTCTTTCAACCTTAAAAAAATTGGAAAAAACCAGTAAAACTGACGATATTACTAAATTAGAGGAAGAGATATCCCTCATAATCAAAGATCTAACTAGTTCGCTAGCAGAAAATAAATACTCAAAAGATGATGATTTAAAAAGTAGAATTGGTGAATTAGGTGAAGTAATTAAAAATCTCAATAAAAATCATGAGAAACAAAGCAAGGTTTTAGAAGAATTCATGAAATATATTAAAGACAGAAAAATTAATTAAAGTTGTGATAAGTTATATATAATAATATCATAATATAATGAATTTTCTCAATGATTGGATAAAAAATGATCCCTCTGGAACCATTGTTACTCTTTTTTTAGTATTTACAGTTATTATAATAAGTTTGGTTTTGATTGCATATCTGATTGATCATAAGAAAAATAAGCAAAATTTACAAAGAATCTTTATGCTTGAAAGGGCTATTAAAGATTTAATTGAACAATTTAGAGCATTTGAATTACTTTTTTCAGATCAAAAAAGAACAATACAGGATTATAAATATTCATTAGAGAAAATTGATCTAGAAATTGCAAGATTAGCCGACTCTTCAAGTGGAGAATCTAAAATTACATTAGCTATTCAAATGGCAAACCAAGGTAAATCTATTTCTGAAATATCGGAGGCTACTAACTTGTCTACCGAAGAAGTTGAACCGATCATTAAGTATCACGGTAAAAATTAGTTACATTTTAAAAGTTTCTTTAGCACAGTTTAAGTTAAGAATTAAATTATCAACTCTTGCTTCTACTTTATTGGTTTGCCTATATATTTTTATAACAAAATCTTCTAATTCTTGAACTAAGTGCATTTTTTGATCACTTATATAAGTAATTCTAAACTTATGTAAATAATCACCTATTTCAACGTCTACTTCATCCCCTTGATCATAATCTTTAACAAAAATTTTATTTAAATTAACTCGATTTGGTTTACACTCGTATGTCTCATATTTGAATCTTACAAAAAGATCTTCACAGCCAGAAATAATTATTAAACAAAAAATAATTAAAACTATTT
>NHBS01000047.1:7894-63263 GCA_002167825.1 Pelagibacteraceae bacterium TMED13 | reverse complement strand
CTGAAGATAAGCCAGCGGAACAAGCTAAGGTAGAAGATAAACCAGCTGAAACAGCTACACCGCCCGCTGAAGATAAGCCAGCGGAACAAGCTAAGGTAGAAGATAAACCAGCTGAAACAACTACACCGCCTGCTGAAGATAAAAAAAGTTAATAGTTTTTAAATAAAATGAGTTCTTAAATAATTTTGAAATTTAATTTTATTCTAAACCCATTGTCATTTAAAAAATCACCTTACTGAAAAATCAGGCCATTTACTATTTTTTGTTATTAAACATGTGATCCTCAGATATAATCTAGGTAACAGAACATTAGTTGGAGATAAACATTCATTTCAAAGAAAAAAGATTTGTTGCTGCAAAATTTGGGAAAGTCTACGGTTTAAGTGGTTGGCTTAATATTATCAACTTCCTTACTACATCGGATGATATTGCTAAATTCTCAAGATTCTACATTAACGGTAATAAGGCTGAGTTATTATTCAAAAAAAAAGGTAAGAAAGTTATTTGTAAAATTGAGGGTATAAATAACATTGATAATGCAAAACCCTTCATTGGAAAAGAAATACTAATTGATAAAGATGAACTTCCAAAACTTGAACAAGGACAGTATTATTATAACGAATTATTAGGCCTAAGTGTTTGGATTGAAAAAAAAAAAATTGGTGAAATTGTTGATATTCAGAATCACGGTGCAGGCGACTATCTTATAATTAAAAAAAAAAAGGATGAAATCTTAGTGCCTTTAATTAAGGATCATGTAATAAGAATTAATATCAAAGAAAAAANATTAAATTTAAATCCAGANTATTATGAATTTTAAAATACTTACNCTNTTTCCAGAATTATTTCCAGGCCCTCTAAGTCATTCTNTTATTGGAGCTGCTCTTAAAAAAAAAATCTTTTCTATAGAAACTATAAATATTAGAGATTTCGCTAATAACAGAGCAAAAACTGTNGANGACAAGCCCTTTGGTGGTGGAGCAGGTATGATATTAAAACCTGATGTTTTNCAAAGAGCGTATGACTTTTCTTTAAAAAAAAAAGAGANAAAAACTAAAACTATTTATCTCTCACCATCGGGGGNTAAACTAAATTANGATAAATTAATAGAAATAAATAAATATAAAANTGTAATTNTAATTTGTGGNAAATATGAAGGTATTGATTCTAGATTTATACANCACAATGATATNGAAGAANTATCAGTTGGAGATTATGTNCTNTCNGGNGGTGAAATTGCATCATTTATTTTAATTGATGCTTGCGTTAGGTTGATTCCTGAAGTATTAGGTAATAAAAATAGTTTANTTTCTGAAAGNTTTCAGAACCATTTATTAGAATATCCTCAATATACCAAACCNAGGGTTTGGGANAGCCTAGAGGTNCCAGAAATTTTATTAAATGGAAATCATGAAAAGGNTTCAGAGTGGAAGTTAAAAAAATCGATTGAGANGACAAAAAGAATGAGGCCNGATTTATNTNAAANATATGAGAAGAAGTTAAAGGAGAANNAATGAATACNNTAGAAAAATTTGAAAAAGATCAACTTGAAAATTTAAANGCTAATAAANATTTTCCTAAATTNAATCCTGGNGATACAGTNAAAGTTCACCTGAAAGTAAAAGAAGGTGAAAAAGAAAGAATACAGATTTATGAAGGTNTTTGCATCGCTAAAAAAAATGCTGGAATAAATTCNTCGTTTACCGTGAGAAAGATTTCATATGGNGAAGGNATTGAAAGAGTTCTTCCTCTTTACTCTCCACAGATTGAAAAGATAGAACTTGTAAAAAGTGGTGATGTTAGAAGNTCAAAACTCTACTATCTCAGAGGAAGAAGTGGAAAATCTGCAAGAATTGCTGAAAAGAATACATACAATCAGACNNCTTCAGAAAAAAGTGATAANAAAAAAACAGAAGATACTAAGTCTGTNACGTCAGAAAAAAAAACTNCTAATAGNGATGAAGTTAAAACTAAAGCNGCTGACGATGTNGAAAAAAAANAATAATAACTTTGTAAATTTTAAATAATGTATCCACAAACAATTTTTGATAAGATTTGGTCGAATCATGTTGTAAATGAAGATAAAAATGGGGAATGTCTAATTTATATTGATAGACACCTCATTCATGAAGTAACAAGTCCACAGGCCTTTGAGGGGTTAAAAACAAAAAATAGAGTCGTTAGAAAACCCAATCTAACACTTGCTGTTCCTGATCATAACGTACCAACTATTGACAGAACAAAAGGAATTGCAGATATTGAATCAAGAATTCAAGTTGATACACTTTTGAAGAATTGTAAAGATTTTTCAGTCCCCTTTTTTAATATCGATGATGAAAGACAGGGTATTGTTCATATCATTGGTCCTGAGCAAGGATTTACACTTCCAGGAACAACACTTGTATGTGGTGATTCACACACGTCAACTCATGGAGCATTTGGTTCTTTAGCATTTGGAATTGGAACTTCAGAGGTAGAGCATGTGCTTTCTACTCAAACTTTGATTCAAAAACCTGCTAAAAATTTTCTGATAAAGTTTGTTAATACTCTAGGAAAAGGTGTTACAGCAAAAGATGTAATATTATATGTAATAGGACAGATNGGAACTGCAGGTGGTACAGGTTATGTTTTAGAATATGCAGGCGAAATAATAGATGGCATGTCTATGGAGGAGAGAATGACTATCTGCAATATGTCAATAGAAGCAGGTGCTCGTGCCGGGCTTATAGCTCCAGACGAGAAAACTCTTGATTATCTTTACGGTAAACCACTTACACCTAAAGGAGAAGATTGGGACATGGCTGTAAAATATTGGCTAAAACTTAAAAGTGACCCAGGTGCAAAATACGAGAAAACACTTTTAATTGATGCATCAAAAATTGAACCACAAGTCACTTGGGGTACAAGTCCAGAAGATGTTTTAACCATAAACTCAATAATTCCAGATCCAAATAAGTACTCTAATAGCGAAAAAAGAAAGTCTGTAATAAGATCTCTTAAGTATATGGATCTCAAACCTGGACAAAAACTGACTGATGTTAAGGTTGATAAAGTTTTCATCGGCTCTTGTACCAATGGTCGAATAGAGGATCTTAGAAAGGCTTCCGAAATTTTAAAAGGTAATAAAATAAATTCAAAAGTTAAAGCTTTTGTTGTTCCAGGCTCTGGCTTAGTAAAAAAACAGGCAGAGGCTGAGGGTTTAGATGAAATATTTAAGTCATCAGGATTTGAATGGCGAGAACCGGGGTGCTCAATGTGTCTGGCAATGAATGCCGATAAACTTAAACCTTATGAAAGATGTGCGTCAACCTCAAACAGAAACTTTGAAGGAAGACAGGGTAGACTCGGAAGAACACACTTAGTAAGTCCAGAAATGGCAGCCGCTGCTGCAATTAAAGGTAAATTGTTTGATGTAAGGAAATTGTAACTGATGAAAGAGTTTACTAAAGTCGAAGGAGTAACTGCGCCAATTGAATTATCTAACATTGATACCGATATGATAATTCCAAAGCAGTTCTTGAAAACAATTAAGAGAAGTGGGTTGGGTGAAGGATTATTTTATGAAATGAGATACGATGAAAAAGGAAACCTTAACAAAGACTTCATATTAAATCAAAAACCCTTTTTAGATTCTAAAATATTAATAGCTTTTGAAAATTTTGGTTGCGGATCATCAAGGGAACATGCACCATGGGCTCTTAAAGATTTTGGAATAAGTGTAATACTAGCAATTAGTTTTGCTGATATCTTTTTCAATAATTGTTTTAAAAATGGAATTTTACCTATAAAGCTAAATAAGAGTGAGATTGACTTGATAATTTCCAATTTACCGAAGTACAAAAATATTTTGAAAGTTAATCTAATGAGTCAGGAAATAACAATAGGTAAAACAGACATNAAATTTGANATCGATAATCACAGNAAAGAAAGTTTATTGAATGGTTGGGATGACATTGATTTNACACTGAAACATNAAGNAAAAATTAGNAGTTACGAAATAAANAATCCAAACTCTTATTGGATAGANATAGAAAGATAAGTTATGGATAGAGAACTTAATATTGTGGCTTTGCCAGGTGATGGAATTGGTAATGAAATATTTNATGAAGCAAGAAAAGTTCTTAATTGGATTAACAATAATAGTTACTATAAACTTAATNTAACTGAGGAATTAGTTGGTGGAAGTTCAATTGACGANTTTGGNGAGCCATTNACAAANAATGTTCTAGACAAACTTAGAGTTTCGGATGCTATACTCTTGGGAGCAGTTGGAGGGCCAAAATGGGAAGGTCTCACTTTCGACAAGAGACCTGAGAGAGGACTTCTTAAAATCAGGAAAGAACTTGATTTATTTGCTAACTTCAGACCTGCAATTGTTTTTGACTCTCTCGCTTCTTCTTCTTCATTGAAGTCAGAAATTATAAATGGTCTTGATTTAATGATAATTAGAGAACTAACTGGAGGGATCTATTTTGGAGAACCAAGGGGTATAGAAAAGTTAAACGAAAATAATTACAAAGGATTCAATACGTTAGTTTACACCTCTGAAGAGGTTAGAAGAATAGCTTCTGTAGCATTTGAAACTGCACAATCGAGAAGTAAAAAATTATGTTCAGTTGATAAAGCAAACGTATTAGAATCAACTGAATTGTGGAGAAAAGTTGTTATTGAGGTGAGTAAGAATTATTCGGATGTTGAACTGACCCATATGTATGTAGATAATGCCTCTATGCAATTAGTCAGAGATCCAAAGCAGTTTGATGTTATTGTGACTACAAATATGTTCGGTGATATTCTTTCGGATTGTGCCTCAATGCTAACAGGTTCATTGGGTATGCTTCCATCGGCATCAGTTGGTGTTAATGATTTAGGGGGGAAAAATGCAATGTATGAGCCAGTTCATGGATCTGCACCAGATATATCAGGGAAATCGATTGCAAACCCTTTAGCAATGATATTAAGTGTTGCTATGATGTTCAAATATTCATTCGAAGACAGTTCTATGTCAGATATAGTAATAAGAAGTGTAAATAAAGTTTTAAATAATGGTTACAGGACCAAAGATATTTTTACCGATGAATGCAAACTTTTAAGCACCTCTGATATGGGAGATGCTGTGATAGAGGAATTAAAAAATGAAAAATTATAACTTAGCAGTTGTAGGCGCAACCGGAAACGTAGGTAGAGAAATACTGAATATACTAGAGCAAAGAAGTTTTCCAATCAAAAAGATTCATGCCTTAGCTTCAAAAAAATCAGAAGGTACCAAACTATCATATGGAGATGATAAAGAAATAACTGTTGAGGATTTAGATAAGTTTAACTTCAAGAGCGTAGATATAGTTTTATCTTCCCCTGGCTCTAATGTTTCAAAAAAGTTTGTTCCCATAGCAACTAAGGCTGGGTCAATTGTTATAGATAATACCTCACACTTCAGAATGAATAAAGATATCCCACTCATTGTNCCTGAGGTAAACCCNGAAGATTTAAAATCTTTTAAAAAAAAAAANGTAATAGCCAACCCGAACTGTTCTACCATCCAAATGGTTATAGCNTTGAAACCCATTGATGATCTTTTTAATATTAAAAGAGTAATTG
Source organism: Pelagibacteraceae bacterium TMED13 (assembly GCA_002167825.1). Lineage (GTDB taxonomy): Bacteria > Pseudomonadota > Alphaproteobacteria > Methylaequorales > Methylaequoraceae > TMED13. Next base: position 57,665 of record NHBS01000047.1, on the reverse strand, counting down.
TTTCTACATATCAGTCNACTTCTGGTGCAGGNAAGCNTGCTATGGAGGAATTATTTCACCAAACANTAGATGTTTATAAGAACAAGCCATTNAAAACTAATGTCTTCCCAAAACGTATAGCCTTTAACCTTATACCACACATTGATGATTTTCTTGANTCTGGNGATACAAAAGAGGAAATGAAAATGATNAATGAAACACAAAAAATCATGGGTAAGANTATTGAAATTTTCTCTACATGTGTAAGNGTTCCNGTTTTTGTTGGNCACGGNGAGTCAATTTTTTTGGAGACAGAAAAAAATATAGACCTTAAAAAACTAGTCACTAAANTTAAAAAAATAAATGGTATATCNCTTGTAGATGAGAAAATAGATGGTGGTTANGTTACACCTGATGAATCAGCAGGAGAAGATAACGTTTTTTTGAGNAGATTAAGGCTAGGTAGAAATAAAAAATCTTTAGGNCTNTGGGTTGTTGCAGATAATTTAAGAAAAGGCGCCGCACTAAATTCCGTCCAAATCGCTGAGTTATTAATCAAAAAATATTTGAAGTAATGAAAAATTTTAAAAGTAGGTTCTTTGAAGATTATTTTATTGGTGACGAAATAAAACATAGCGTTCCAAGGACTGTAACAGAAGGTGATGTTGCCCTTTACTTAGCAACGACTGGAAGTAGATTTGCTCTTAATTATTCTAGAGAGTTCTCAAAATCACTTGGTTTTGATCAGACTCCAGTCGACGACATTCTAATGTTTCATTTGGTTTTTGGAAGAACAGTACCAGACTTATCCCTAAATGCCATTGCTAATTTGGGGTATGCAGGAGTGAGGTTTCTACAACCCGTATACATTGGCGATACTTTGAGTGCAAAGTCAAAAATAATTGGTCTCAAACAAAATTCAAATGGAAAAACAGGAACTGTTTATGTAGAATCTACTGGTGTAAATCAGAAAGGCGAAGTAGTCCTAACATACTACAGGTGGCTAATGATGCGGAAAAAAAAAGAGGGNTTAGTTGACTCATTTAAAAATATTGTGCCAGACCTCCCTGAAAAAGTTGATCATAAAGATTTTTNCGTACCNCAAGATCTNAACCTAAAAAATTGGAATGTTGATTTTTCAGGTAGCGATGCATTTTTTGACGACTACAAGATTGGTGAAGAAATTAANCACCTGGATGGTCAAACTATCGAGGAGGCAGAACATCAACTAGCAACTAGACTTTACCAAAATAACGCAAGAGTTCATTTTAATCAGCATGTAGAGAAAGAAGGAAGGTTTGGAAAGAGAATCATATACGGAGGATATATAATATCACTAGCAAGNGCTCTAAGTTGTAATGGATTAGCAAATACTTTTAAAATTTCAGCTATTCATTCAGGCAAACACTCTTCACCAACATTTTCTGGGGATACAATATATGCATGGTCAAAAGTTATTGAAAAAAATAAAATTAGNAATGATATTGGAGCCTTGACGATACGAACCATTGCGTCAAAGAATAATTCTAGTGTTTCTTTTCCAGATGAAAAAAGTTTAACTGAAAATATTGTTTTAGACTTAAACTATTCAGTTTTAATGCCAGTAAAATAGCTATTATGAAGAAACAAAACTTACCATTATCACCACATCTTCAAATATATAAACCTCAGATTACATCGGTTCTATCAATAATGCATAGGATTACTGGTTTTTCCTTAACTTTTATAATTATTCTATTTATTTTNGGTTTATTGACTGTAGCAATAGGAGAAAGATATTATAATACCTTCATTTTGTATCTTACAAGCTATCCTCTTAAATTAATTTTTTTTCCAGTAGTCTATGGATTATCATATCACATGCTTAATGGAATCAGGCACATACTCTGGGATTTTGGTTTACTAATTTCAAATAGACAGGCTACAATTTCTGGCATTTTAATCATTGCACTTTCAATTTTAGTTAGTACTTATATACTTTATTTTTTAGGGATTATTCTGTGAAATATAAACATAAATGGGTCATTCAAAAGATTTCAGCAATAATGTTTGCCATCACATTAGTTTTAACACTCATTAATTTTAAAGAGGTCGATATATTTGAGTACAGTAGTGTTATTGTTTTTTTTGAGAGTAAATTTAACTCTCTTATTACTTTAATTTTGATAAGTTCAATTCTCATCCATTCCAATATTGGNGTTTCTTCAATAATCGACGATTACATTCACAATCACAATTCTAAAACAATGATTTTAATATTTAAAAATTTTTTACTGGCTGTTTTATTTATCATAACAATATTAAGTTTANTGTTTTTGGTTATTTAAAATGGATATTATTAAATTGAATTATGATGTTGTTGTGGTTGGTGCTGGTGGGTCAGGACTTAGAGCGGCTATGGGTTGTGCTTCAGATGGTCTTAAAACAGCATGTATATCAAAAGTATTTCCTACAAGAAGTCATACAGTTGCNGCTCAAGGTGGTATTAGCGCAGCTCTNGGAAATATGGGTGAAGATGATTGGAAATGGCACATGTACGATACTGTCAAAGGNTCNGATTGGCTTGGTGATCAAGACGCCATTGCCTTTATGTGTAAAGAAGCACCAGAAGCTGTTATCGAACTTGAGCACTTCGGCGTTCCTTTTTCACGAACCGAAGATGGCAAAATATACCAAAGACCCTTCGGAGGTATGACAACTAACTTTGGAGATGGCACAGCACAAAGAACCTGTGCTGCNGCAGATAGAACTGGTCATGCTATGCTACACACGCTATATCAAAAATCACTGTCTTATAACACAGAATTTTATATAGAACATTTTGTAGTAGACTTAATTTTCAACGAAAATAAAGAATGTTGTGGTGTTCTCTCTTTCAATCTTCATGATGGAAAATTTTATGAGTTCTCNTCAAAAATGGTCATACTTGCTACAGGGGGGTATGGAAGAGCTTATTTCTCCTGTACATCTGCTCATACCTGTACTGGCGACGGAGGTGCAATGGTGCTAAGATCAGGCCTTCCATTACAAGATATGGAATTTACGCAATTTCACCCAACCGGGATATACGGTGTTGGTGTGTTAATTACAGAGGGAGCAAGAGGTGAAGGCGGATATCTCACCAACTCGAAAGGTGAAAGATTTATGGAAAAATATGCCCCCAATGCAAAAGATTTGGCTGGTAGAGATGTTGTTTCTAGATCAATGACAACTGAAATAGTTGAGGGTAGAGGTTGTGGAGAGCATAAAGATCATATTCATCTTAATCTTCATCACCTTGATCACAAAGTTCTCGAGGAAAAACTTCCTGGTATTACAGAATCAGCAAAAATATTTGCAGGTGTCGATGTCAAGAAAGATCCAATACCTGTCCAACCCACAGTNCATTACAATATGGGCGGTATACCAACCAATATTCATGGTGAAGTTTTAAATATAGATTCGAAAGGAAAAGATAAAGTTGTGAAGGGATTAATGTCAGTTGGAGAAGCTGCTTGTGTATCGGTACATGGAGCTAATAGGCTTGGATCAAACTCTCTTCTAGACCTTGTGGTATTTGGTAAGTCAGCNGCCAAAAGATGTAATAAGATTATTAATACTAAGAAAAAAAACAAGCCTATTAAAAGTGAATACTACGCCAATATCTTGCAAAGATTNAATAATTTAAGAAATTCTAATGGGAAGAACTTCGTATCTAAAATTAGGTTAGAGATGCAACATACAATGCAAAATTATTGTCCTGTTTATCGTTCTGGAAAAAAAATGAGAGAGGGTAAGAAAATCTTGCTAAAACTTCTTGAAAAGTCGAAATCTCTTAAAATATCAGATAAAAGCTTGATATGGAATACAGAATTAGTCGAAGCACTAGAGCTTAATAATCTTCTTATACAAGCAATCGCAAGTATAGATACTGCTCTGAACAGAGAAGAAAGCAGAGGAGCACATGCAAGGGAGGACTACAAATCAAGAGATGACAAGAAATGGTTGAAGCACCTTCTTACTTTTGTAGAGCTCAATGGTAAAACCAAAATTAAATCAAGGAAAGTAAACTTAAAAACTAATTCAAAAGAAATAAAAACAATTGAACCTAAAGCAAGAGTTTACTAGATTGTAATTATGGTTAATCTAAATCTACCAGACAACTCAAAAATTATGCCAGGTAAAACACACGGCGTTGAAGGTCCTGATAAAATTACATTCAACATTTACAGGTGGAATAGAGAAGATAATAAAAACCCAAGAGTTGACAAATACTTTGTTGAAAAAAAAAAACTTGGGCCAATGACTCTAGATGCATTAATGTTTATAAAGAATGATATTGACCCTACGCTTACTTTTAGAAGGTCTTGCAGAGAGGGGATTTGCGGTTCATGCTCTATGAACGTCAACGGTACAAATACACTTGCTTGTCTTAAGCCTATCGAAGATAAAGAAATAAACATTTACCCACTTCCTCATATGCGAGTATTAAAGGATCTAGTTCCTGATTTAAGTGAGTTTTATGAGCAATACAAATCTATTGAACCATGGCTCAAAAACTCAACTAAGGCTAAAAAGGAGCAAAGACAAAGTCCTGCTGAAAGAAAAAAGTTGGATGGCCTATATGAATGTGTCCTTTGCGCATGTTGTTCCACCTCATGTCCAAGTTATTGGTGGAATGGTGATAAATTTCTAGGACCCGCTATCCTTCTTCAAGCCTATAGATTTATCGTTGACAGTAGGGATAACAATAAAAAGGAACGATTGAAGAGTCTTGAGGATAAATTTAAACTTTACAGATGTCATACAATCATGAACTGCACAAAAACTTGTCCTAAAAATTTAAACCCTGCAAAAGCAATAAGTGAAATTAAAAAGTTACAAGTATCCTCTTGAAAATTGCAAAACCTCAATGACAAATTATTAAATCGTTTAAAAAATTTCAATAATATAAAGCCAAATCATTGCCAGGTAGAAGCTACAAAAATTATATCTAAAGAATTAAGTAGACATGACAAATTTTCAATGGTCCGTTTCTTCTCCAATATAAGGCATGTCTACCTTTATGGATCATTTGGTGTGGGAAAGTCAGTTTTAATAAAAGCTTTAAATTATATTTACCCAAATTCTGTTATTTTTCACTTCAGCGATCTAATTTTTTTTCTGCAAAAGAATCATACAAAAGAAATCGAACTTTTAAAAAAGTTTGGGGCTTGCAAAGTAATTCTTGTAGATGAATTTTTTATTAATAATCTGACGAACCTAATAATATTTGAGAAATTTTTCCACTTTGCAAAAAAAAAGAATATCTTACTAATATTGACTAGTAATAAACATTTAAGGAACATTTATAATGATCCTGTAAATCCGAATTTATCAAAAAAAATTATAACTTTATTTATCAGAAATTTTGAAACTTATAATATGAGATCAAAAATTGACTATAGGACCACTAAGTCAAAGAATGATAATTTTTTTTTTGAAGGGCTTCAGAATAAAATAAAGAGAAAGCAAAATAATTTAATAAAAAAATACGCTATAACATCAATACCTCGCGAAGTTAATTTCAAAAGAAGTGGAAATAAATTTATTCTAAATAATTATTATGGAAATATGATCGACTTAGATTTTAGTCTTTTCTTTAACAAAGACCTTGTTTTCAAAGATTACGAAATGATTTCAAAAAAAGTAAAAATTTTTATCCTAAGAAATTTTACTAAAAAGGATACAAAAAATGAAAAATTTATGGCACGATTTATTTTTTTTATTGATGTTTTATATGAAAATAAAAATATTCTTTCTTTGTCATCAGAAATGGAATTAGATAAAATAAAAGCTAATAATATTAATTCTTTTGATTTTAAAAGAACAGTTTCAAGACTCAAAGAAATGAGATCTGGTGAATATATTAAGGATAATTTAAAATTGGTGTTTAAAAGGTAATGGAAATTTTAGAAAAAAAATTCATAAGTATTGAGGATGAAATTCTTCATTTGAAAAAAGAAAAAAATGCAATCATACTTGCTCACTTTTATCAAGATGAAGATATCCAAGACATAGCTGACTTTGTTGGAGATTCACTAGATCTTTCCAAAAAAGCAGAAAAAAATGATGCAGATGTTATAGTATTTTGTGGTGTTAAGTTTATGGCTGAAGTTGCTAAAATTCTAAGCCCATCAAAAACGGTAATATTACCTGATATAAATGCTGGTTGTTCTTTAGAAGAATCTTGTCAGGTTGAAGATTTTAAGAAATTTAAAAAAAGTTATCCCAATCATAAAGTTGTGACTTATATAAATTGCTCTGCAGATATAAAAGCTGAATCTGATATAATTGTTACATCATCAAATGCTGAGAAAATAATTAATAGTATTCCCAAAAATGAAAATATTATTTTCGCACCGGATAAACATCTAGGTAATTATCTAATGAAAAAAACAAATAGGGATATGGTGCTTTGGGATGGGTCGTGTATTGTACATGTTACATTCTCAGAAAGAGAACTAATAAAATTAAGAGTAAGAAATGATGATGCAAAAATAATTGCACACCCAGAATGCCCAGAAAATATTCTGAGACATGCCGATTTTATAGGCTCAACTTCATCATTATTAAAATTTGTACATAAAGACTCATCCCAAAAATTTATTGTTGCTACGGAGCCACATATTATTCATCAGATGAAAAAACTAGAACCCAACAAGGAGTATATGATAGCTCCCGGGGTTGATGGAAATTGTTCTTGTTCTAACTGTCCATTCATGGAACTAAATACAATAGAGAAGCTAAGAGATTGTCTGAAAAGTTTATCCCCAGAAATTTTTATAGATAATGAACTTATTTTACGAGCTAAAAAATCTTTGAACACTATGCTTAAATTAAGTTAAGTATCTTATGAATTTTTCTAGTCTAACAAAAATGGCTACAAATCTTTTGCTATCAGATATAAAAACAGATCTTGGTAAAATCAATTTTGATTACGATAAAACAACACGACTTCTTATTAAAGAAAAAAAAATCTTAGATGTAAGAATCTTTACTAAAGAGAAAATAGTATTCTGCGGAGGAAAATTTGTTAAAGATTTTGTTAATAAAAAATTTCCAAAAATTAAAATTAAACTTAACTTTAAGGATGGAGATGAAGTAAAAAAAAATTCTGATTTGATTTTATTAAAAGGNGACATAAGNCNNATCCTAATAATTGAAAGAACTATACTTAACTTTCTGCAACATTTATCATCAATTTCNAGCGAAACAAAGAAGTACACACTNAAACTTAAAAAATCAAATACAAAATTACTTGATACTAGAAAAACTACTTGCGGANTAAGATATCTAGAAAAATATGCCACTAAAATAGGAGGAGCGATTAATCANAGATTTGGTTTGTTCGACGATATTCTAATTAANGATAATCATATCAANGCNCTAGGTGGAATTANNAATACGCTAGAANNTTTAAGNGGTANAAAACTNNATTATAANATTGAATGTGATAATATNAGTCANGTNGATAATTGTATNAGAGCAGGTTCAAAATATTTACTTCTTGATAATATGGCACCCNATCAAATNAGAAAAATNATTAANCGCTTTGGTAAAAAGGNAAAATTCGAAATCAGTGGGGGGGTAAACTTTGAAAATATTGAGAANTACTCNAAAGTNGGNGCAGATTATATTTCAACAAGTAAAATTACACTTTGTTCTAAATCTGTAGATATTAGTTTAGACTTAATATAAANTTGTTTTGTTATGAATAAGATTAGTCTTATTGGAGCAGGAAATATAGGAACAATTCTTGCCTATAGTATAGCTAGAAAAAATCTTGGTAATATCGTTTTAGTTGATGTTGTNGANGGNCTAGCTGAAGGAAAATGTCTGGATCTTGGACAAAGTCTTCCAATCGATAAATTAAATCTAAAAATNCTTGGAACANATGATATTTCAAAAATTCGANGATAGTGATGTCATNATTATTACCGCTGGTATCGCAAGAAAACCAGGGATGAGTNGGGATGATTTAATTGAGACTAACTTTAAGATAATGAAAAATATAGGNTCAGCTATCAAAGAATTTTCACCAAANTCTTTCGTTATCTGTATTACAAANCCTTTAGATGCNATGGTATGGGCTTTAAAAGAAATATCAGGTTTAAAAAAACATTCTATTNTTGGNATGGCAGGAATACTAGATTCTTCTAGATTTAAGTATTTTCTGGGNAAGGAATTAAATATTGCTTTCGAAAATATTCAAACAATTGTTCTTGGTGGTCACGGAGATACTATGGTTCCTCTACTTGATTACACAACTATTTCAGGTATACCAATAAAACAATTCATTGATTGCAAAAGAATTTCACATGAAACAATTAACCAAATAATTGAACGAACTAGGAACGGTGGGGGAGAGGTTGTTTCACTTTTAAAGGATAGTTCTGCGTTTTATTCACCAGCATGTAGTGCAGTAGAAATGCTTGAGTCACATATTTTTGATCAGAGGAAAATTTTACCATGTTCTGCATATTTACAAGGAGAATATGGAGTTTCTGATTTGTTTGTTGGTGTGCCAGTTATAATTGGGAAAAAAGGAATTGAGGAAATTATTGAGATAGAATTAAGCGAAGCAGTACATAAAGAATTTTCTAAATCCGTTAATTCTGTTGATACTCTCATTAAAAAATGTAAAAAATTACTAGTCTAATTGAATTATTTTTTATATATTTTCAATTCATTTATAAAGATTTGTATCTAAAGAGGATTTTTATGGACATTCACGAATATCAAGCTAAACAGCTATTGTCAAAATTTGGTGTTTCTATTCCACCTGGCGAAGTTGTTTATCAAACACATGAGGCTGAAAATATTGTTACGTGGCTTAATGAAGATAAAATTGTTGTCAAAGCTCAAATTCATGCAGGTGGAAGAGGCAAAGCTGGAGGAATAAAAATTTGTAAAAACGATGATGAGGTAATCAAAACTGTTGATGAGATGATTGGTATGAAACTCATTACACCCCAAACAAGTGAGAGTGGAAAAATAGTAAGAAGAGTATATTTGGAAAAAGGTTATGAAATAGCCAAAGAATTTTATTTATGCATTACTGTAGATAGAGAAACTGGAGGAAACACTATAATTTCTTCAAGAAAAGGCGGCGTTAATATAGAAGAAGTTGCAGAGAAAGATCCAAACGAAATACATACAATGCAAATAGCACCAGGATCAGATTTATTAACTCATCATGCAAGAACTATTGTTTATAATTTGGGTCTAAAGGGTCAAGAAGCCAAGCAAGCTCAGAAAAATATTCTTGCTATTTATAAAGCTTTTACTTCTCTAGATGCATCTTTAATTGAAGTCAATCCATTCGCCGTAACTAAAGATGGGCAAGTTCGTGTGCTTGATTGCAAAGCTTCATTTGATGATAATGCGCTTTATAGACAAAGACAAGTTGCGGAGATGAAAGATGAAAATGAATATGACCCTTTAGAATTAGAAGCAGCAAGGCATGACTTAAACTATGTTAAGTTGGACGGCAATATTGGTTTAATGGTTAATGGTGCTGGATTATCAATGGCAACTATGGATATTATCAAGTATTACGGTGGTGAAGCTGCTAATTTTATGGACGTTGCAGGAGCGGCAACTCCAGAAAGAGTTGCAGCCGCATTCAAGCTAATATACAAGGATAAAGATGTAAAAGGTATTTTGATCAATATTTTTGGAGGTATGATGAGGTGTAACGATATAGCGCAAGGGCTTGTAAATGCATCGAAAGAAGTAGGTTTAGATAAACCATTGGTCGTCAGGTTAGAAGGAACTAATGTTGAAATGGGGATGGATATTCTCAATAATTCTGGCTTCCCAATCAAACCTGTTGAAACAATGGAAGAAGCAGCTCAAAAAGTAGTTGAAATGGTAAAGGAATAAGTTATGGCAGTGTTACTAACAAAAGAATCCAAAATTATTTGTCAGGGATTCACTGGCTCCCAGGGAACCTTTCATTCTGAAAGAGCAATAGCATACCATACGAACATGGTCGGTGGCGTAACTCCTGAAAAGGGGGGAACTACACATTTAGATATTCCTGTATTTAACACAGTTGCCGAAGCAAAAAAAAAAACCGGCTGTAATGCTAGTGGAGTATTTGTTCCGCCACCCTTTGCAGCAGATGCTATTTTGGAGGCAGTTGAGGCAGAATTAGATCTTGTTGTATGTATTACCGACGGAATACCAACTAGCGATATGCAGAGAGTTAGAAGGGAAATGAAAGGCTCTAAAACCAGACTTGTTGGCCCTAATTGTCCAGGGGTATTAACACCAGGTGTTGGTAAGATTGGAATTATACCTGGACATATATGTAAGCCAGGTAGAATTGGCGTTGTNTCTAGATCAGGNACNCTATCATATGAATCTGCTGTTCAAACAGCTGTTTTAGGTCAATCGACTATTATTGGTATAGGAGGAGATCCTGTTAATGGGACAAATTTTGTTGATGCANTAGAACTTTTTTTGGATGATCCAGANACAGATGGAATAGTACTTATAGGAGAAATTGGTGGTACTGCAGAAGTAGANGGGGCAGATTTTATNAAAAGTTGGTCAGGTAAGCATAAAAAGCCNGTAGCCGCNTTTGTAGCAGGAGCTGCGGCACCAAAAGGNAGAAAATTAGGTCANGCAGGTGCNATAGTNAATAGTGGTGCGGAAACAGCAGANGCTAAGAAAGAAGCTTTGAAGAGTGCAGGTGTTGAAGTATCTGATACTATNACAAGNATNGGTGAAGCTATGAAAAAGGCTATGGGAGATTAAAATGAGCAAAAATGTAATGATATCATTTCTTGGAGAAAATAAACCCAATTTAATTTCTGACGTCACCACACATCTAACAGAGCAGGGTGGAGAATTTTCTGGAGTAACTTTTGCAACTCTTGGAAGAGTCTGCGAGCTAACCATGGTGTACCAAGTAAGTAAAAATGAAGATGCAGAATCGCTTAAAGACGATTTGAGCAATCTCAAATCAGCTAAAAATGGTGAGTTCACAGTTAGAGATATACCAACAAATACCGATACAGGGCCAACGACAAAAATAACTCATAGAATCGTTCTTTCAGGAGAAGATCAAAAAGGTTTACTCAATAAAATCATTAAAACATTAAATGATAATAATGCTTTAATAATAAGAATGAACACTGAAAAAATTGTTTTTCCGTCAAATACTCAATATATTTCAAGGTTTGCTATCTCGATTCGTGATGAAAATGCCCCTCAATGCCTATCTCAAATGGTAAAGGTTGCAGGTGAAATGAAGCTTACTTTTAGATACGAAACATCCTAATTATCAGATAGAGGGTGATTCTTTTCCAACATGTTTTGAATTCTTTTAGTACTCACTGCTGTGTATCTTTGTGTAGTTGATAACGAAGAATGACCTAACAATTCCTGAATAGTTCGAAGATCTGTAAAATTTTCTAATAATTCGGTTGCAAATGTATGCCTTAATGAATGAGGTGTAACATTTCCTGAAAAAGAAAGTTTTTTTCTAATATCTCTTACTAATTTTTGTATTACTGTTGGCTGTAACGCCCCCCCTCTTTTTCCCCTAAAAAAAAATTGATCATTTTCTAAAATAAAGGGACATTCTTTTTCTAAAGTCTTTACAAAAATAATAACCTTTTCAAGTATAGGGATAACTCTGATTTTATCACCCTTACCCTTAATTCTTATTTCATTTAAACTAAAATCTTTTTTTCTTAAGTTCAGAACTTCACTGATTCTTAAACCATAACCCCACATCAGAATTATTACTGATAAATTTCTTATTAGTATCCATTTTGTTTTTTCATATTTTATAAATCTAAAAATTGCATCAACTTGTTTTTTTGTTAATGGCCTAGGTAGTGAATTGCTAAACTTCGGTCCATTAATGAACAAAATAACACTAGATTTAATTAATTTCTTTTTTGTTAAAAATAAAAAAAAACTTTTGATTGATGATAGTGCTCGCGCGTTACTTCTCTGAGAAACATGGTTCTTTATCCTTTGAAAAAACCATCCAGTTAAATCATCTTCATTAACTTTTCTGAGATCTTCAAATTCTATTTGATTTCCATAATGTAAACCTAGGAAGTCGATAAATGATCTAAAATCTCTTACATATGATAAAATTGTATTATTACTTAATCTCTTTTCACTTATTATCCAATCGCACCATTCATTAATTACTGATTCAAGAGGTTTATTCATTTACAAAGCTATTAAATTTATTTTCAAAAACTAAAGAGAAAAATCTAATTAAATCATAGGCTTTTTTACCAATAAAATGATTGGTTTTACTCCCAAAGACTAAAAGTGCAGGCGAGCCTAAAATAAATTTATCTATTGAAAATATTGCATTAGAGTAAATTTTTACTTCAAGATTATCATATAAATTATAACTTTCATCGGTTGCATCTAAAATTAAATTTTTATCATTACGATGTATTAAGTTTATTTTCTTTTCATTGAGAAATATCTGCCCATATTTTTCTGAGAATTTTTTTTCAGATGTCACCAAAGAAATAATCTCAACCTCAAAAAGTTTTGTAAGGTCAGTATTAAGAAAATTAAAAAAATCCTTTATATTCTTTTGTCTTAATAAATGGATTATTGATTCATGAACCTTTGTTTGAGTGATATAATTATGTTTGGCAGTTTCGATAAAATCTTTCTGCTTATTTTTAAGGTTACCAATAATCCAATCCTTAAATGAAACTATTTTAGATGTTTTTTCTTTTGAGGCTGAAGGAAATTCGAGTTTATCAAGTAATGCTGGATTTTTTATAAAAAAATCTGAATTATTTTGAAGATATTCCTCGATATGTTTATTATTTATTTTTTTTAAGATCATCAATGTATAATATTTATATTGTTAGAATTTGACAATATTTTGATTAAAAATTTTGTTATAGTTGTTTAATGATTTGTGAAATTCTACTACCCAAACCTATAGAGAAGACTTTCTACTACAAAACATTGAAATTTCTAGAACCTGGAATTGTTGTAAAAGTTGAATTTAAAAATAAAAAAATTACTGGAGTAGTAATTAAAACTCATAAAGAAATAATTTATAAAAAACCTTTAAAAAGTATTGATAGTATTTTATGTTTAACCCCTCTTCCAAATGAAATTCTAAAAAGCTCAGAATTTGTTGCAAATTATACTTGTAACTTTAAATCACTGATTCTGAAATTATTCCTTACCGGTTTTGAAAGAAATACAACTATTAGATTAGAAAAAGATTTAAGTAATAAACCTAATAAACTCAAATTATCGAACGAACAAAGAAATGCTATCAAAGCTTTAAAAAAATTAGGGAATGAGTTTAAAGTGACCCTGCTTTTTGGAGTAACTGGCTCTGGAAAAACTAGAGTATTTATGAATTTAGTTAAAGATAAGCTTTTAAATGGATTCCAAAGTTTAATTCTTGTTCCTGAGATCATTCTTACCAAAGAATGGGTTAAAGAAATTGAAGAAGATTTTAATATAAGTCCAACTATTTATCATTCTTCCATAAATAAGAAAAAAAGAGAGGAAATTTGTAAAGCTGTATTTAACAACGAAATAAATTTTATAATTGGAACAAGGTCAGCTCTAACATTACCATTTACTAATTTAGGTATAATTATTATAGATGAGGAGCATGACAATTCTTATAAGCAAAATAGTCAACTAATTTTAAACTTTAGGGATTTTGCAATTGTAAGAGCCAAAAACTCAAACTGTAATATTATTTTGAGCTCTGCTACGCCCTCAATCGAAACTTTTTTTAATGTAAAAATTAAAAAATTTGAAATTGTTAAACTTAAAAATAGGGTAAATAAAAATATTCTCCCAGCAATAAAAGTTTTAGACTCAAGAAAAGAGAAGGGTATTATATCAAAAACACTTCAAAAAGAAATTAAGAATAATATTTCTAACAAGCTCCAGACCCTAATTTTCTTAAATAAAAGGGGGTATGCGTCTTTTGTCATTTGTAAAAAATGTGGTAACACGAAAACCTGTGATAATTGCTCCTCATCATTAACTCTTCATGAGTTTGCTGAAAAAAAAAAAAGTTATCTTCTTTGTCACTATTGTAATCATAAAGAATACTTTGAAGATTCATGTAAAATTTGTAACTCAAAAAACTGCTTTGTCTTCCCAGGTTATGGAGTTGAGAAAATATATGAAGAAGTATCTAATTTATTTCCTGATGCTAAAATTTCACTATTATCAAGTGATAAAGTTAAAAATAAGGTTTTAAGTAATGAGATCAAAGATATTATGGAAAATAAGGTAGAAATCATTATTGGTACTCAAATTATTTCTAAGGGGCATAACTTTCCATTTTTAAAAACTGTAGGTATTTTAAATATAGACTCTATACTTAATGACTTTGACTTTAGGTCTAGTGAAAAAGCATATCAACAAATAACTCAAGTAGCTGGAAGAGCTGGAAGAAAGGATCTTCATGGGGAGGTTTTTATACAAACTTATCAACCAAACCACCCTGTAATTAAATCGAGTATTAATTCTGATTATGAAGGATTTGTAAATTATGAACTTATTGAAAGAAAGAAAAGTTTTTTACCTCCTTTCTCAAGTTTCATATCTATCATAATAAATTCAACGAATGAAGATAAAGCAAAAAATTATGGCTTAAATCTAAGAAATATTGTTAAGGAAAAATTTCCTAATATAGTATTATTTGGGCCATCACCATCCATTATTTTCAAACAAAATAGGGTTTTTAGGTATAGAATATTAATTAAATTAAAGAAAAACTCTAAATCAAATTTGATTTTTAAAAGTTTTTTGACAAAAATCACCTCCCCTAATGGTGTTAAAATTTATGTTGATGTAGATCCAATAAACTTTACATAATTATAATTTCAAATATTGAATAGATTGAGTTCTTATGCTAATAAAGTCTTTTAAATTTAATAAAATTGACTGATAAATCAAATTACATAAATGAAGTATCCTTAAGATACGCAAAAGCATTAATTCTCATAGCTAAGAATAGTGGGCTAAAACAAATTCAAGACGACTTTCAATCTTTTGTTAAACTTATCAAGACCAACAAAGATTTAAAAAAAATTATAAATAACCCACTTATTAATGTTACGAAAAAGTCAGCTATCTTAGAAAAGGTATGTAAAGCTAATAAAGCACAGAAAATATTCCTCGGATTTGTAACAACTCTTACAAAACATAATAAAATCGTTCTTATAGAAAAAGTTTTTAGCCAATTTAACAAATTAATTGATATAAGAGAGGGATTTACTGAAGTTCATTTGACAACATCAACAAAGCTAGAGAATGAAAAATCAAAACAAATAGAAAAAATGATATCGCAAAAGATTAATTGTAAAGTTAAATTAAGAAAAAAGGTAGACCCTCAAATTATTGGGGGCATAATCATTCAGATAGACTCGTATATGATTGATAACTCTATAAAATCTAAGCTATCTGAAAATTTAATATAAAGAAAGGGAAATAAAATGGGAATTGATGCATCAGAAATTTCGGAAATACTTAAATCAGAAATTGAAGGATTAACAAATGAGAGTGAGATTTCTGAAGTTGGNACAGTTCTTACNGTNGGTGACGGTATTGCNAGAGTNTATGGACTTAACAATGTACAAGCTGGNGAAATGGTTGAATTNCCNGGNAAGATAAAAGGTATGGCACTNAATTTAGAAGACGATAATGTGGGTGTTGTNATTTTTGGNAGTGATANATCAATTAAAGANGGAGATATTGTCAAAAGAACAAATTCTATCGTNGAGGTTCCTTCAGGTAANGGTTTGTTAGGTAGAGTTGTTGATGGCTTAGGTAATCCNATAGATGGTAAAGGTCCATTAAANGACGTTNAATTTAGAAGAGCAGAAGTTAANGCNCCNGGAATAATTCCAAGAAAATCNGTTCATGAACCAATGCAAACTGGAATCAANGCAATTGATAGCCTTATTCCAATAGGAAGAGGNCAAAGNGAGCTTATAATAGGCGATAGACAAACCGGAAAAACATCTGTCNTAATNGATACAATATTAAATCAAAAAGANGCAAATAAAAATACTGATGAATCAAAAAAACTTTATTGTATNTACGTATCAATTGGTCAAAAAAGNTCAACGGTTGCTCAAATNGTTAAAACTTTAGAGGANAATGATGCCTTAAAATANTCGATTGTTGTTGCNGCAACGGCNTCNGATCCNGCACCTCTTCAGTTTCTAGCACCNTACACAGGCTGNGCAATGGGTGAGTTTTTNAGAGATAATGGGATGCATGCGGTAATTTTTTACGATGATCTTTCCAAGCAAGCTGTTGCCTACAGACAAATGTCNTTATTATTNAGAAGACCTCCAGGAAGAGAAGCTTTTCCTGGTGANGTGTTCTATATACATTCTAGACTTTTGGAAAGNGCTGCAAAAATGGGTGATGATCATGGTGCNGGNTCTTTAACTTCGNTACCAGTTATTGAAACTCAAGCTGGCGACGTTTCTGCTTATATNCCCACNAATGTAATTTCAATAACNGATGGTCAAATATTTTTAGAAACTGAACTTTTTTTTAAAGGAATNAGACCAGCNGTTAANGTTGGTTTNTCAGTAAGTAGAGTTGGTTCAGCCGCNCAAATCAAAGCAATGAANCAAGTATCAGGATCAATAAAGCTAGATTTAGCACA
Organism: Pelagibacteraceae bacterium TMED13; assembly: GCA_002167825.1. Classification (GTDB taxonomy): domain Bacteria; phylum Pseudomonadota; class Alphaproteobacteria; order Methylaequorales; family Methylaequoraceae; genus TMED13. The sequence goes on along the minus strand of NHBS01000047.1, from coordinate 41,002 downwards.
ATTCCGAGAAATGGAAGCTTTCTCTCANTTTGCATCAGATCTTGATCAATCNACAAAAGATCTNCTNGAGAGAGGACGAAGACTTACTGANATTTTAAAACAGCCACAATACAAACCCTTAANGGTNGAACAACAAGTGCTTATTATTTTTGCGGGNGTTAAAGGGTATCTTGATAAAATTTCTGTAAATGACGTAACAAAATTTGAATCTTTTTTATTAGAACAAATGAAGGACAAGGGGAAAGATATAATAAGTAAAATTGANAAAGAACAAAGTATAAATGATCAATTAGAAANTGAAATTAACNTTTTTTTAGAAAAAGTTGTTGNAGATTTTTTAAGGGGAACTGATGCCAAGTCTTAAAGATTTNAGAAATAGGATTGGTAGTGTNAAATCCACTAANAAGATNACATCTGCCATGAAAATGGTNGCNGCGGCAAAATTGAAAAAGGCTCAAGATAATGCNGAAAAAACTAGACCATATGCNTCAAAAATGCANGAAATAGTTGNATCNCTNACCTCATCNGGGGTTACACAAGTTAAGAAGTTTGGTNCAAGAAACAAAGATAAGAAAAATATTTTNTTAATTGTTTGCTCAGCAGANAGAGGNCTATGTGGNGGCTTTAATGGATCAATTATTAAATANACNAAAAAANTATCAGACGAATTGTCAAAGANTANTAATTTAAGNTATNTTTTTGTTGGAAAAAAGGCTTACCAAACTNTAAAAAGAAAATACGAAACNTCTANCGTNAANTTTTTCACTGATATAGCAAACCCAAGNATAAAATTTGAATTATCAAGCTCCGTTAGAGATCTTGTNCTAGAACTTTTCTTATCAAATAAGATTGATGANTGTCACCTAATTTATACAGAATTTAAAAGNGCAATTACCCAAAATGTAAAATCTCATAAACTNTTGCCTATTGAAAATAGTAGTGAGNCAGAAACTTCNAGGACTTATGAATTTGAACCTAGTGAAGAAAATGTTTTAAATGAGATAATACCAAGNAATATNGCNATTCAGATTCACTCAGGTTTNTTGGAAAATCTTGCAAGCGAACAAGGATCTCGAATGACTGCAATGGANAATGCTACTAGGAATGCTAATGATATGATTGATAATTTAACTTTACTTTANAANAGGTCAAGACAGGCTTTGATTACAAGTGANCTAATAGAAATAATCTCGGGNGCCGAGGCNGTCTAAAAANAAGGAGAAAAAAATATGAGTGATAATAATGGTAAAATTAAACANGTTTTAGGCGCNGTTGTNGATGTTAGTTTCGATGATNANCTTCCNCAAATACTNGATGCCTTAATAGTAAAACATGANAATAAAGATCTANTTTTAGAAGTTGCTCANCACTTAGGCGAAAANACNGTNCGNACAATTGCTATGGATTCTACCGATGGATTGGTCAGAGGACAAAAAGTTCAAGATACAGGTCAGCCGATTTCCGTTCCAGTCGGTCCAGAAACCCTGGGAAGAATCTTGAACGTTGTTGGAGAGCCAGTTGACGAAAGAGGTCCGCTTAAAACAAAATTAACAGCTCCAATTCACAAAGAAGCTCCCATATTTACTGATCAGGCGACCGATACAGAAGTTTTAGTTACTGGGATTAAAGTTGTTGACTTACTAGCACCATATTCTAAGGGAGGAAAGATTGGATTGTTTGGAGGAGCTGGTGTTGGAAAAACCGTTTTGATAATGGAGTTAATAAACAATATTGCAAAAGGTCATGGTGGTTACTCTGTTTTTGCTGGTGTTGGTGAAAGAACTAGAGAAGGTAATGATCTATATCATGAAATGATTGAATCTGGAGTAATTAAGCTTGATAATAACGAATCAAAGGCAGCATTAGTTTATGGACAGATGAATGAACCACCGGGAGCTAGAGCAAGAGTTGCATTAACAGGACTTACACTCGCTGAATATTTTAGAGACGAAGAAGGCCAAGACGTTTTACTATTTGTGGATAATATCTTTAGATTTACACAAGCAGGTTCAGAGGTTTCAGCTTTACTTGGAAGAATTCCATCTGCAGTTGGTTATCAACCTACATTATCAACTGATATGGGAGCGCTTCAAGAAAGAATCACCTCAACTAATAAGGGATCGATAACATCTGTTCAAGCTATCTATGTACCAGCCGATGATTTAACCGATCCCGCACCTGCAACATCATTTGCTCACTTAGATGCTACAACTGTTTTATCAAGACAAATAGCAGAACTAGGAATATATCCTGCTGTTGACCCTCTTGATTCAACCTCAAGGATTCTGGATCCGAGAGTTATTGGTGATGATCATTATGCTGTAGCAAGAAGAGTACAGGAAACACTACAAAAGTATAAATCACTACAAGATATTATTGCAATATTGGGAATGGACGAGTTATCAGAAGAAGATAAGCTTGTAGTAGATAGGGCAAGAAAGATACAGAGATTCTTATCTCAACCTTTTCACGTTGCAGAGGTTTTTACTGGAACACCGGGAGTTTTTGTTAATTTAAAAGATACAATTAAGGGTTTTAAAGGTCTAGTTGATGGTGATTTCGATGATATTCCTGAAGCAGCTTTTTACATGGTGGGAACAATTGAGGAAGCAATTGAAAAGTCTAAGAAAATGAAAAAGTAACAGATGTCGTTTAATCTTCAAATAATATCACCCGAAAAAACANTATTCGATGAGAGTATAGAAATGGTTATTATACCAGGAACAGAGGGTGATTTAGGCGTTTTAAGTAATCATATGCCTTTAATTACCTCACTTAGACTTGGTAATATTTATATTTATAAAGATAACAAAGTTATAAAAAAATTTTTGGTCAATGGAGGAATTCTCGAAGTAATTGAAAATAGATGTACCTTATTAACTGAAGATATTTCCGATTTAGAAAGTGAAGTTGTTAACAAAGATGACAATGATGATCAATTAGCACAAAAAAAATCAGAAATAGCCTCGCAACAATTTTATAGTTAAATTTCTAAATTTTTATATTCTTGTAATACTTCCCTATAGAGTGTCCTTTTAAAAGGAACTACTTCATTTATGCATTCGTTTGGTTCAATCCATTTCCACTCGCAAAATTCAGGATTATCATCTTTTTCTAAGTCAAACATAGAATCTATACCAATGAATTTACAGAAAAACCATCTTTGTGACTGTCCTATATATTTTCCATTCCACACAAATTTAATAATCTCCTTCGGAAGATCGTAAGATAATAAATTCTTTGACATTCCTAATATCTCGAAACTGTCTTTAATACCAACTTCCTCAAACATTTCTCTTTTCATAGCTTGTTCTTCAGTTTCATATTTATCGATACCACCTTGTGGCATCTGCCAATAATTATTTTTGTTATCTATTCTTTTTCCGACCCAAAGTTTTTTTTCAGAATTAATAAGAAATATCCCAATGCCTCTTCGGTATTTCATTTTTCAAATAACTTATTATTCTGTTCTAGTATTTATTAAGTTGATTGCAAGTATAAGGTCAAAAGCTCTTGTAAGTTGATAGTCTTCTGATTCTTCATCTAGGTTTTTGTCATTATTTACATTTTTAGATTTTTTTGATTCATTTTCTTTTAATTGCTCGTTATCTATAGCCCCTCTTAAATCAGATTCTTTCCTTCGTTGGTTGTCTAATTTTTTTAATTCCGCTTGTTCAACNAGAATATCTGGATCAATTCCAGTTTGCTGAATAGATCTTCCTGAAGGAGTGTAATATTTTGCAGTAGTAAGTTTTATTGCAACATCTTCACCTGATGGAATTATCGTTTGTACTGAACCTTTTCCAAAAGATTTTGTACCCATTATAATAGCTCTTTTATGATCTTGAAGAGCTCCCGCTACAATCTCGGAAGCTGAGGCACTACCTTGGTTTATTAACACAACAAGAGGTAATCCATCTGTTAAATCTTTTTTAACAGCATTATATCTACTTCCACGCTTTCCGTTTCTGCCTTTAGTTGATACAATTTCACCTCTTTCTAAGAATATATCGGTAACGTTTACCGCTTGGTCTAACAATCCACCTGGATTATTTCTTAAATCAAGAACATAGCCAATCAGTGAATTTTTTTTTTTTAAATGAACTTATTGAGTCTATAATTTGTTTATCAACTTTTTGATTAAAAGAAGATACTCTTATATAACCAATATTATTTTCTATACGAGATTTTACTGACTTGAGCTGTATTATTGCCCTTATAATATTTATATCCACTTTTTCATTTTCATTTCTTCTTACAGTCAATTTTATTTTTGAACCAACCTTTCCTCGCATAATTGATACAGCCTCAGACAGGGTCATACCTAAAACAGGTTCATCGTCGAGATGCGTAATTAAATCGCCAGATTTTATCCCAGCCTTGTAGGCTGGAGTATCATCAATCGGAGCAATAACTTTTACAAAGCCATTTTCTAAAGTCACTTCAATCCCAAGGCCACCAAACTCACCTTTAGTTTGAACTCTTAATTCGTTGAGCTCTTTATTATTTAAATAAGATGAATGAGGATCAAGAGAGGTTAGCATTCCTTCAATCGCCGATTCTATCAAATCTTTAGAGTTTATTGGTTCTACATAATTATTTTTAATTTTCTCAAAGGCCTCTCCAAATAAATTTAGGTATTTATAAACATCTTTGTCCTCTTCTGCAGAAATGAAGATTGGAGTAACGATCAAAAATAAGTATACAATAAAAGATTTNTTCATATTTAATTTACCTCTNCTTGATTATGCAGTTTTTTTATAAAATCTCAACTTTTGATTTAGGGTTAATAATTTTTCCATTTTTTCTAAGTTCAAAATAAAGTTTATTCTTNAGCTTTTTTGAAACTCTAGCAATGGGNTCNCCTTTAAAAACCTTATTACCAGATGAAATAATTATATTNTCCATACCTGCAAGAATACAAAAGTAACCATTATCGTTCTCTATAATTACAAGATTTCCGTAACTTTTAAACTTNTTTGCAAAAACAATNATTCCGTCAAATGGNGANGNAACAAACGANTCCTCNGAAATCTCAAAAATNACNCCATTTTTAAATATCTTATTAGTTTTATTTTGACCAAATTCNGAGACTATACTTGTCTGNAAAGGCATTTGAAATCTTGTTGTAATANTTTNTTTCTTTTTTAATTTTGGNACTTTGACCCCTTTAACTAANTCATTNATATTTTTGGCGCTTTTCTTNACCTTTTNNTCTCTTTTTTTAGCCGCTGGATTAGCNATGAATTTTTTTTGNAAAAGAGAAACCTGTAGAATTTTTTTTTCTAGATTTTTAAGCTCTGNACTTAACTTTTTCTTCTTCTCTTTGTAAGAAGAAAGTTTATTTTCAAGATCCTTATTAACCACTTTAAGATTTTCAAAACTTTGAAAATAATTATCTATTCCTACTTTCACTTGATTAAAAAAGAAACCTCTTATNATTTGTTTNCTTANNGAATAATCTGAGGAACTTTGCATTCCTTTCAAAANCCGTGAAACTTCTGAGACATATANTTTTTCCTGNAGTAAAAAAAATAAACGTTGTCCCAGCACCTCCTTATCCTTTATATANCTTAAATAAATNATTTGCTTTTGCCTATTTCGATCAATATCNAACTTAATAATTTTCAATTCTTTATTATTNCTTATTATATTATTATGTANTTCTACAGTTTGTTTTTTTAAACTATTTAATTTTTTTTCTAATTTATTTTTTGAATGACTCTCAGAGAATTGTGAAAGNATAATGAATAAAGAAATAATTAAAAATTTCATTTAATTAAAGGTCTTCCATTCATATCGTTAGGTCTTGGNATTCCTAAAAGTTTTAAAATAGTGGGAGCAATATCACTTAACCTACCTTTTTTAGAGCTAAAATTATACGGNCCACAAATAATAAAAGGTACAGGATTCAAAGAGTGNGTTGTACATGGCATATTTCTATTATTATCTAACATCATATCTGCATTNCCATGGTCAGAGGTCACTATAAGGGTATATCCATTTTTTTTGCATGATTTGTATAAAATGCCTAAACANTTGTCTAATGTTTCTACGGCTTTTATTGTAGCTAAAAGATTGCCTGTATGTCCAACCATATCTGTATTTGCAAAATTTGTAACTATAAAGTCATAATGCTTCTTACTTATTCTATCAACTAATTCAGTAGTAACTTCAAAGGCNGCCATTTCAGGCTTTGTATCATATGTGTCAACCCTTGGTGAGGGAATTAAAACTCGATCCTCTCGATCAAATGAATCCTCTACACCTCCATTAAAAAAATAGGTTACGTGAGCATATTTTTCTGTTTCAGCAATCCTAAGTTGATTTAATTTACTTTTAGATATTATTTCTCCAAGNGAATTCTTCACATTGTGACTTTCTAATAATGGCGTTACTATTTTTTTTATTCTTTTAGAATATTCAACCATACTGGTGGGAGAAAAAAAATTTATGTAATTTTTTCTTTTAAACTCATCAAAATTTTTATCAAAAATAGAAGAAATAAGTTCTCTAACCCTGTCAGCTCTATAATTAGTAATAATAAAGCCATCTCCATTTTGCGCACCTTTATAAGAAATATGATTTAAGGGAGGGAAAAACTCATCTGTTACATGATCAGCGTAACTATTTTCTATTGATTGAATAAAACACTTTGTTTTTTTTAAGTTACCTTCAATTATAGCTTTATATGCCTTCTCGATTCTCTCCCACCTATTATCTCTATCCATTGCATAAAATCTTCCTGACAGACTGGCAATTTTAACGTTGTGATAATTTTTGATTTTTTTTTGTAATAATTTTACATTTTCAACTCCTGATAGTGGAGAGGTATCTCTCCCATCTAAAATCCCATGGATTAGTACTTTACAATCTTTTAATATATCAATTAATTCTAAAAGATGATTTTGATGACCATGGACGCCACCGTCAGATAAAAGGCCAACTAGATGAATTCTTTTGGCTGTTTCTTTGATTTTTCTTATTAACTTATGTTCTTTAAAGAACCCATTATCAAACGCTTTATTTATTCTGAGAATATCTTGTAATATTACCCTTCCAGCACCAATACTCATATGACCTACTTCAGAATTTCCAAATTGTCCATTGGGTAATCCTACCTCAGACTCTGAGGCGTCAAGTTTTATAAAGCCATACTTTTTTGTCAGATTATCAAAATTTTTAGTCTTTGCTACATGTATCGCATTATTTTTATTTTTTCTCCCAATTCCCCATCCGTCTAAAATACATAATAAAACTTTTTTTTTCATTTTGTTAAACTTACTTATGGTAATTAGATTTTTTTTTAATTTCTAAGGCTCTATATATTTGTTCTATTAACATTACTCTGACTAGTAAATGAGGCCAAGTAAAATTACCAAAAGATATACATTTAAAAGATTTTTTTATTTCTGTATCCAAACCTTCTTCACTTCCAATTACAAAATTTATTACTTTGAATCCCCCAGAAAAGGTCTGAAATAATAATTTTGAGAAACTTTCACTATCGATCTTTTCGCCTCGCGAATCCATAGCAAGAGTAAATTCATTATTATTAATATACTTTTTTATTTCATCTTTTTCTTTCTCTAATTTTTTAGGTTTCAATAAACTCTTAAGTTCAATCAATTTGATATCAAAATTAATCCTTTTCTTATAATACTCAAAAATTTGTCTATATTCTTGAGAGTTCTTAAATTTACCGAATGCTATAATTTTGATCTTCATATCTAACCAAAGCTAATCTTTTCATCCTTCAATTCGTTGTCAGTCCAAATTTTTTCTATAGAATAATATTTCCTCGTCTCTGGTTTAAAAACGTTTACTATAATATCCCCAAAGTCAACAATTACCCAGTCTGTTTTTCCTAAACCCTCAGATGATAAAATTTTATTTTTATTATTTTTTATAAGATTTGTAACTATAGAATTAACATGGCGTGATGAATTTCCACTAGCTATAATAATAAAATCTGCAAGTGCACTTCTATTTTTGATATTTAAAGATTGGATTTCAAATGCTTTAAGGTCTTCTAGCTCCTTTATTATTTTCTCCAACAAAAGTTTTACTCTTCTATTTTTTACCATTAACTACTTTTATTCCTAATTTTTGTAGAGGATTGGAAGTTTGCTAAACCATCTATAAAAATCCATGCAGGTGGCTCAAAATTTTTAAATTTTTTTATCAAACTTTTACTTACTTTTTCCTTTCTAAAGTAAACNAAAGATTTAAATTTAGTTANAGTGAAAGAGTAAAGTGGACGGTCAAAAATTGCAATTGGAATATTATAAAAAATTTNTTTCCAACTTTTCCATTTGTGAAGTTCGATTAAATTATCAGAACCCATCAACCATATAAAATTGTAATTTGGGTATTTTTTTTTTAAATATAAAACTGTATCTATTGTGAACGCGCTCTTTTTTTCATCTAATTTTATAATTTTAATATTCTTATCTGAAACATAGTCTCTTGTTTCTTTATACCTTTTTGAAAATAAACTACTTTTTAATTTAAAGGGATTTCTAGAAGTAACTATCCACCAAATTTCATTGAGCTTCATTTTAGTCAATGCCGCCTTACTTATATTTACATGTCCTTCATGTGGTGGGTCGAATGAACCACCCAGAATACCTATATATAAATTTTTATTCAATTTATTTTCTAACTTGTCCGTTGCCACTAACCCTATATTTATAGCTAGTTAATTGGCCTACGCCAACCGGACCTCGAGCATGGACTTTTGAGGTTGAAATACCTATCTCAGCACCCATTCCAAATTCACCCCCATCAGCAAATTGTGTGGATGTATTATGCATCACAATGCCACTGTCTATATTCTGCATAAAATATTCTACACTATCTTTATTTTCAGATATTATTGCATCCGTATGACCTGAACCAAAATTGTTAACATGATCCACTGCTTCTTTAACACCTTTATGAATNGTCTTAATTGATACTATCTTATCAAGATATTCAGTTTTCCAATCCTCCTCCCTAGCTTTTATAATTGTATTATCGAGATCACAAACATATTTATCACCCCTAATCTCGCAGTTCAATTTTTTTAATTGCCCAATTATTTTAGGTAAATGAGACTTAATGATATCTTCATCACAAAGAATTGTTTCAGTTGCACCACAAATACCTGGTCTTCTCATCTTTGCATTTACAGCAACATCACAACTTATTTTTTTATCGGCTGATTTCTCAATATAGGTATGACATATACCATCTAAATGTTTTATCACATGAACCCTACTTTCTTTACTTACACGCTCAATTAATGATTTCCCTCCTCTAGGAATTATCACATCTAAATATTGATCCATTTTCAGTAAATAGCCAACCGCTTCTCTATCTATCGTAGGTATATTTTGAAGAGCTCCCATTGGGAGACCAAATTTTTTGTAAGACTCCTTAATTATATCCACTATTGTTGATGATGAATGAAAACTCTCAGAACCTCCCCGCAAAATGAGGGTGTTCCCTGACTTTAAACAAAGTGCAGCTGCGTCTGCTGCTACATTCGGTCTCGATTCGTAGATCACACCAATCACCCCNAGNGGAACAGAAACTTTCTCAATTTTCAATCCGTTGGGGCGACTCCATTTACTNATAATCTTACCAATTGGATCTTCAAGTTTTGATATATCAATTAATCCCTTGCATATTGATTCAATTCTATCTTCGTCTAAAAGCAATCTATCAAGAAGNGCAGAATTTANCTTTGATTTATTTTTATCGATATCAATACTATTTGCATCTAGAATTTTTTTTCTATTATTCATTAAATTTTCTGATGCATCTAAAAGAATATCATTTTTCGTCTTTGTATTTAATGTACAAACGCTGCGTGATGCCATTCTTGCTTTTTTTCCAAGATCTAGCATTATTTCCTTAATCTTATTTTCAGTCATTGAGTGTCAAAAAATCTCTGTGAATAATTTCATCTCTTCCATGATACCCTAAAATATTTTTTAAGTCTGAGGTTTTTTTTCCTTTAATTTTTTTTATNTCATTACANTCATAATGAGATATACCCTTTCCNAGCTCATCNCCTTTTNTACTTTCTATTTTNATAATATCTCCTTTTAAAAAACNACCAAAAACACTCATNACNCCAATAGGTAATAAACTTGCACCATTTTTCAATGCTAGTTTTGCNCCTNAATCAACNACAACCTTTCCTGAAGGTTTAACAGTACCNGCAATCCAGTTTTTAATATTATTTGTTCCCTTTTTTTTTGAGATAAAAACTGTNCCNTGATTATTTTTNAAATATTTTTGTATAGGATTTTTTCTATTTCCTTTACAAATTATAGTTGAACACCCTGAATTCATTGCAATCTTTGCTGCTTCTAATTTAGTNATCATACCACCTGTCCCATATAAGTTTGTTTCCTTACTAGCCATTTTTAATATTTTCTTATCAATTTCTTCAACAAACTTTAATAGTTTAGCGGACTTACCTTTTTTNGGGTTAGAAGTATATAATCCATCTACATCACTTAACAGTATCAAGAAGTCGGCATCACTTATTTGCGCAACCCTTGCGGCAAGCCTATCATTATCACCAAATTTTAACTCGTCGATCGCTACTGAATCATTTTCATTAATTATTGGTAATATATTTAATTTTAGGAGCTCTTTAATTGTTTCCCTTGAATTAATTGACTTTTTTCTATCTTCGGTATCTGAGTAAGTGAGTAAAATCTGGGCAACATTAACTTTTTTTTTTTTTAAAATCTTCATAAAATTATTCATTAAAATNACTTGTCCACATGCNGCAAATGCCTGTTTTTCCTGAATTTTAACTTTTTTTTTTTTAATATTTAAATAATTCTTCCCAAGCGCTACTGATCCAGAAGCTACAATAATAACTTCTATCTTTTGTTTTCTTAAAAAAATTAAATCTTCAATTAATGTTTCTAACCAATCTTTATTAAATTTATTATTTTTTATTAATAAAGATGATCCAATTTTGAGAACCAACCTAACTGATTTTTCTAAAGATATATTTTTCATTCAAAAATTTTTACTAAAGATAACCTTAATTTATTTATACCAAATTTTGTGTGACTTGAAATAGGAATGATTTCAGAGTTTGTAACTTTCATNAGTTCAGTTTTAAATTTTTCAATTTTANTTTCTTCAATAGTGTCACATTTACTTAGTAAAATTAATTCTTTTTTATCCTNAAGNACATTATCATATTTTTTTAGTTCTTTTCTAATTGTCAANTAATTATCATTTAAATTTTGTGAAACATCACAAACATGACAAATCACTTTGCACCTCTCAACATGTGCTAAAAATTTTAAACCTAGCCCAACTCCATCGGATGCTCCTTCAATTAAGCCAGGAAGATCGGCTAAAACTATATCTTTATAATTTTGTCTCATAACTCCAAGTTGAGGTTTAAGAGTTGTGAATGGATAATTTGCTATTTTTGCTTTTGCATTAGATAAAACTGACAACAAAGTAGACTTTCCAACATTTGGAAAACCAACAAAACCAACATCNGCAATTAGTTTTAATCTGAGCCAGACCCATAATTCTCCCCCGNCATCTCCTTTATCAAATCGTCTTGGAGCCTGATTTGTTGANGATTTAAATCTATAGTTTCCTCTNCCNCCNNGNGCACCNGATAGAATNTTAAAAGTTTCNCCCTTTTNTGAAAGATCCTTCAAAGTTTTTTTTTTGTCCTCTGAAAGAATAACTGTNCCTACTGGAACTTTAATTACTAAATTTTTTCCGTTTAAACCTGTTTTTTTTTTTCCAGCACCATTTTTACCACTTTCTGACTTAAAATGTTGTTTATATCTAAANTCTATAAGTGTATTTAAGTTNTTAACNGCTTTAAATANAATATCNCCNCCTTTTCCTCCATCTCCTCCGTCNGGGCCTCCAAATTCTATATACTTTTCTCTTCTAAAACTAAGACAACCNGAACCTCCATTTCCTGCCTTCAGGTAAATCTTAGCNTCGTCTAAGAACTGCATTGGTTTATGNAGTTTTAGTCTTTTTGAACAACATTNACGAATGATTTNCCAGANGATTTTTTNTCNAAATCAACNAAACCCTCTTTAATTGCAAATATTGTNTGATCTTTACCAATNGAGACGTTTGCACCTGGATGAAATTTCGTACCCCTTTGTCTNACTATAATGTTNCCNGGTATAACTNACTCACCNCCAAATTTTTTTACGCCTAATCTTCTACCNGCACTATCTCTTCCATTTCTTGTACTTCCNCCTGCTTTTTTATGAGCCATTTTTTTCTCCTTTAATTTCTANNGATTTTTTTGNACNTTCNTCNTTTGNNTTNGAGTCTTTGGGCTGTTTTTTTTCNGTAGAACTTAAGATATTTTCAATTTTAACTAAAGTCAATTCTTGTCTATGCCCAATTTTCCTTCTATANTTNTGTCTTCTTTTTTTTTTAAAAACTATGATTTTTTTATCNTTGATTTGNGATATNACTGAAGCTTCCACAACAATNCCTTTTACATGCGGNCTNCCTATTAGTGCCTCNCCTTTTTCATTCTTATAAAAAATAACATCGGAAAATTGAAGTGTATCTTTAGGCTTTTTATCTGAAATTTTGGGAAGCTTTAGAAGATCACCAACCTTTACCTTGTATTGCTTTCCTCTATCCTCAATGATTACCATCTTTTTCTCCAATATAAATAGTAATTTGGTTATACATTGTAGTAAATAATAATCAAGCTCTTTTAGATTAATTAGTATTAATAATTTTTATTATTTTATCCTTTTTTTTTAGCAAAATTGTTTATATAAATATGTTACTATGTCTAATGTTGTTATAGTTAATGCTAAAAGATCTGCTATAGGAAAGTTTTTGGGCAGCCTTTCTGGTTTGTCTTCAGTTGATATTGGTTCAAGCGTTTTAAATTCCTTAATCGAATCATCAAAAATTCAAAAATCTGGAGTTGACGAAGTAATAATGGGGCAAGTTTTAACTGGAGGCCATGGACAAAACCCAGCTAGACAAACAATGATGCTATCTGGAATCCCATATGAAAAAAGTGCTGTTACTATCAATCAGGTATGTGGGTCTGGTTTAAGAGCAATTGCAATGGGCACACAGTCAATTCTTTCGGGACAATCAGAAATAGTTATTGCAGGTGGCCAGGAAAGTATGAGTAATTCACATCATACTGCGAATATGAGAAATGGAATAAAAATGGGTGATGGAAGTTTAAAAGATAGCATGATTGTTGATGGTCTATGGTGCGCAATGAACGATTATCATATGGGAACAACGGCTGAAAATATTGCTGAAAAATATAAGATTAGTAAAGAAGAGCAAGACTCATTCTCAGTTGTATCCCAGAATAAAGCAGAAAACGCACAAAAGGAAGGCTATTTCAAGAATGAAATTTGTCCTGTAAAAATTAAAGTGAAGAAAGATGAAATTTCTTTTGATGTAGATGAGTTTCCTAGACATGGGTCAACTTTAGAAAAAATCTCTTCTTTGAAACCAGTTTTTAAAAAAGATGGTACAGTTACCGCAGGAAATGCATCAGGCTTAAACGACGGTGCAGCAGCTGTTTTAATAATGAAGGAATCCAAAGCTAAAGATTTAGGCCTAGAGATAATGGCGAATATTGTTTCATGGTCTTCGGTAGGTGTCGACCCTTCAATTATGGGAATAGGTCCGGTACCAGCTGTTCAAAAGGCTCTAAAAGAAGCAAATTGGAAGATTGAAGACTTAGATCTTATTGAAGCAAATGAAGCATTTGCAGCTCAATCTATCGCAGTAATCAAGGAACTTGGATTGGACACGNAAAAGGTAAATGTTAATGGAGGTGCAATTGCGCTCGGTCACCCTATTGGAGCATCAGGTGCCAGAATTTTAGTGAGTTTAGTACANGAACTAATTAGACAAGATAAAAATAAAGGAATTGCAACTCTATGTATCGGTGGTGGACAAGGTGTTGCGATGTGTATAGAAAGGGCAAAATGAAAATGGTAAAAATTGCTTTGGTTACTGGAGGAACTCGTGGAATAGGNGCANCNATCTCNTCTAGTCTTAAAACCTCTGGTCACACGGTNATCGCAAATTATGCTAGTAATGATGAGTCTGCANAAAATTTCTCAAATGAAACTGGTATTGAAGTAATGAAATGGGATGTAAGTAACTATGAGGANACAACAAGTTGNATTTCTGAAATTTATAAAAAANATTCATCNATTGATATTNTAGTAAATAATGCNGGCATTACACAGGACGCTCCACTNCATAAAATGACAATTGAAAAATGGAATAAAGTTATCTCTGTAAANCTAAACTCAGTTTTCAATGTGACCTCCTCCGTTATAAACAAAATGAGAGAAAATGGTTTTGGTAGGATTATTAATATTTCATCAGTTAACGGTCAAAAAGGTCAATTTGGTCAAACAAACTATGCAGCTACAAAATCGGCACTTATTGGATTTTCAAAATCTCTAGCATTAGAAAGTGCATCAAAAGGTATAACCTCTAATGTAATTTGTCCAGGTTATATAAATACCGAAATGGTGGCAGCTATAAGGGAAGATATTCTTAAGAGTATAATTGATACAATTCCATCCAAAAGGCTTGGGGAAGCAAAAGAAATTGCTGAAATGGTATCTTACCTTGTTTCAGAAAACGCAAGTTATATTAATGGGGCAACCTTCTCTGTTAACGGTGGACTATGGATGGATTAGAAATCATCTTTTAATTTTCTAATTCTTCCAAAATTTATTGAGCTCGAAATAAAATCCATCCCTATTGAATCTAGATAACTTTTATCATCAAACTTTAGAAACGGATTTAGCTTTTTTTCCTCTGAGAGAGTAGAAGGGATAGTCGGGATGTTTTTCAATCTCTTTTTCTTAATTTCAATAATTTTTTTTTTTAATAAGCTATCATCTGGTGTTAGATGATTTGCAAACCGTGAGTTAGCCTCCGTGTACTCATGAGCACAATAAATCTTTGTGTCATCTGGCAGAGAACGAATTTTATTTAAGGACTTAACCATTTGGGACGGTGTGCCTTCAAAAAGTCTTCCACAACCTAAAGAAAACAAAGTGTCGCCACAAAAAAGAGCAAGATCCTTTTCAAAAAAATAGCTTATATGACCGTTTGTATGACCTGATACCTCAATGATTTTACAAACTGAATTTCCAATTGATAATTTATCACCTTCTTCCACAAAAATATCTATACCTGGAATTCTATCTGCATCATTTCTATTTCCAACTACTTTGCAACCATATTTTTTTTTTAAAGTAATATTACCTCCTATATGATCCGCATGATGATGAGTATTTAAAATAAAATTTAATCCTAGGTTTTTTTCATCTATATAATTTATAACTTCAGAAGTAACCCCAGGGTCAACACATGCCGTTTGGTTAGTACTTTTATCTACAAGAATATAAATGTAATTATCCGACATCACAGGAATCTGTTCAATTAAAATCATATTTGAAGCATACATTTAATTTTATTTTTTAGAAACACAAAAAATTGCTTGATAAGCCCTAAAATTATTAAATAGGTGACCTAGATTTTCACCTTCTTCGTTTAAATATAAAAACTCATTAATTTTTATTCCTTTTTTATCACAAAAATTTGTAAAGTCTTTGATAGAGCATAAATGTATATTTGGGGTATTATACCATTCAAAAGGAAGCGCACTATTTTTTGGCATCAATCCAGAAAGAAATAAATCTCTCCTAATTTTCCAATAACCAAAGTTAGGGAAGGAAATAATTGCCCTTTTGGCTATTCTTATAAGATTCTCAATTACATTATCTGGATATATCATAGCATGAATAGTTTGACTTAAAATAGCAGTCGTAAAAGANTGATCNGGATAGTCATTTAAATCAAAATTNGCATCTCCTTGAATAACAGATAAACCTTTTTTAACACATTCGTTAACACCAGTCTGACTTAGTTCTATGCCTCTACATTCTACTTTTTTTATTTTCATTAGATGGCTAAGTAAATTACCATCTCCGCAACCAATATCTAAAACCTTNTCGTTAGAATTTATTAGTTCAGAGATTAGTTTTAAATCTTTTCTTAAATTATTTTTCATATTCCTTGTTTGATGATTTGCCCTTCAATAAAGCCTCCTAAAATTTCATGAAACTCTGGCTCGTCAAGAAGAAATGCATCATGCCCCTTNTCACTTTTAACTTCTACAAAACTGACTTTAGCATTAGANNTATTNAAAGATTTAATAATCGTCTTTGTTTCAGAGGTTGGAAATAACCAATCAGATGTAAAAGTAAAAAAACAAAATGATAAATTATTATTCTTAAATGCATTAGTNAGTCCGCCTTTTCTGGATGAAAGATCAAAATAATCCATTGCTTTTGTAATATATAAGTAACTATTTGAGTCAAATCTCTCAACAAATGAACTACCTTGATGCTTTAAATAACTTTCAATTTGAAAATCTGTAATGAAATTAAAGGAAAAGTTCTTACTATTTTGTAAGTTTCTTCCAAATTTCCTTTGTAACGCGGATTCTGAAAGATATGTTATATGTGCAATCATCCTTGCTACTGCNAAACCCCTTTTTGGCTTTTGCTTACTTCCGTAATAATTACCACTTTTCCAACTTGTATCTGCCATGATTGCTTGCCTTCCAATTTCATGAAAAGCTATATTTTGAGCAGAATGTCTAAACGAACAAGCAATTGGAATAACTGCATTAACTTTTTTTTCAAATCTTGAAGCCCATTCTAATGTCTGCATTCCACCCATTGAGCCACCAATAACTGCAAATAACTTTTTTATANCTAAAGAATCAATTAATCTAACTTGTAGTTTAACCATATCACTNATAGTTATAACTGGAAAATTAAGGCCATACTGTTTTCCTGTTTTTGGGTTAACAGTTGATGGNCCTGTACTACCCATGCANCCACCAAGAACATTACTACAAATAACAAAAAATATATTTGTATCAATAATCTTNCCAGGACCTATTAAAATATCCCACCAACCCTTTTTTTTAGTCAAAGGATTANTNCCAGAACAAAATTGATCTCCCGTNAAGGCGTGACATATCATTATAGCATTTGATTTTTCCTTATTTAGTTGACCATAAGTTTGAAATGCTATTTCACACGAATCAATCTCTCTTCCTGAAGAAAGTTTGAAGGAATCTTTGTAAGTAATTTTTTGTGTTTCAAATTTTAGTTTCATCTAAAAATATATTAATAATTGACTTAAATCGCATCATAACTATGTTGAGATAGTAGTCAAAATAAATTTAATTGTTANACNCCTATGGCNAAATTTAAAATTGAANATATTGTTAAACCAACAATTAAAGGAATTGCAAAATATATTCCTGGAGATTCCCCAGAGAAAAATAATAGTNAGTTTATAAAACTTTCATCAAACGAGTCACCTTTCGAGATTCCAAAAAAAATTTTTTCTTCTGTGAATAAAGTNTTAAGACATACANATTTATATCCAGATGGAGATTGCTTATTGTTAAAAAAATCTATTTCAGANAGATTTANATTGNAAACNNATCAAATTATTTGTGGAAATGGATCTGATGATATTCTCTCAATAATATGCCAAACATTTTCTAGAGAAGGNTCGGAGGTAATATGTAGTGAATATGGNTTCATTTATTATCCAATAATAGCAAAAGCTGCTGGCTGTAAGGTTGTGANTGCAAAAACAAAACAACTTTCTGTAAATTGCGANAATATATTAAAAAAAATTAATAAAAAAACAAAAATTATTTTTATAGCTAATCCNAATAACCCAACGGGTAGTATTATTTTTAAGAAAGAGTTAATAAAATTTCTNGATAANGTTCCTCCNCGTATAATTGTTGTGCTCGACGGTGCTTACTCTGAATTTATTGTAGATAAAGANTATTCAGATGGGATTGATTTAGTTAGAAAATACAAAAATTTGATTNTCACCAGAACATTTTCAAAAATTTTTGGACTTGCAGGACTTAGATTGGGCTGGGGATATTCCAATGAAGAAATAATAAGTTTAATGGAAAGAATAAGAGGTCCATTTAANGTAAATAATATTGCGCANCATNTAGGTAGCTTGATTTTAANAGATGATGTATTTCTTAANAAGTCAATNGAACANAATNAAAAATGGCNNAAATATTTNCCAAAAAAAATCAATGANTTNGGCCTCAANGCTAAAACCTCGCNNACAAATTTTGTACTTNTTGAAGTAGATNAAAAAAAATACNTAAAAAGNAAGATTTTANATGATCTCAANNAAAATAAAATTATTGTAAGAGATATGACANGTTATAATCTTCANAATTTCTTTAGAGTNTCNATAGGNAAAGATNCACATATGAAAAAATTTTTAAAAGTTNTNAAATCTTCTTTAGATACTCAATCATGAAAAAGATTGATGAAATAACAATNATAGGTCCAGGACTAATAGGAAGTTCTTTAGGTCTAGCTTTNAAAAAAAAAAAAATAGTTAAAAGAATNATAGGNATCGATNCCTCAGAAAGTAATTTAAAAGATGCTCTTAAGAATAATTCTATTGANGAATCNAGAAAAANAATNGATCAAAGNGTTTCGAAAAGCGAGTTTATNTTTATATGTACACCAGTAAGTTTTATTGATGAANTAGTATCNAATTTAATTCCTTTCGTTGGNAAAAAAAATTTTATTACTGACACGGGTTCGGTTAAAAATATATTCAAGAAATCAACAGTAAAAAATATCAACACTATCTCTAATTTTATGCCCAGTCACCCTATAGCAGGAACCGAAAATTCCGGAGCAAAAAACGCACTTCAGGGATTATTTGAAGATAAATGGTGTATTCTAACACCATTAAGTAAAAAATATAAAAATATAAAGAAGTTTTCAGCATTATGGAAATATATTGGAATGGAAATAGCCACAATGTCTATAGACGAACATGACAAGATAATGTCAATCACCTCCCATCTTCCTCATCTTATAGCATTTACTATTGTTAATACAGCCTTCAAAATTGATGTTAAAAAGAAAAAGGAGTTAATAAATTTCTCTGCTGGGGGCTTTAAAGATTTCACCAGGATTGGATCTTCAGATCCTAAGATGTGGACTGATATATTTTTATCTAATAATAAACATTTAATTAGTACGTTAGATGATTTCATAAAAGATCTTACAGATTTTAGGGAACTTATAAAAAAAAATAATTTAGAAGATATATTTAATTTACTTAAGCAAACAAAGGTTATCCGAAAGAGTATTCTAAAAGCTAATAAATTAAAAAGATGAAGACCTAAATTTTGCTTCAATATCATTAAGAATTTTATCTTTTTGATAATTACTTGTTAACAAAGGAAATATCTTNANATTAATNTTNCCNTTCTTTTTTATAAATTTNTTATTTATCCAAAATCTNCCAGANTTATGNATNACNGGNAGAATNGGTACNTTAGTTANNTTATGNATAGCAAAAAAACCAGGNTTTATTTTAGCNNTNTTNTCTGGATCANTNCTTGTNCCCTCAGGNAAAATTATAAACTTTGTTTTNCCTNTTTNTATTAATGAAGAAACAGATNTATTTATNANTCTTATTGAANTNAANCCNTTATCCCTTTTNATNAAAATAAAACCAAGNCTTTTAAAATANCNTGANAAAATNGGGATATTCNTAAGTTCATCCTTTAAAATAAATACAGATCCTTTAAAGAGCGCTGTAAAAAAAAAAGTTTCCCATGCTGATTGGTGATTACTTGTAATTAAAAAAGGTCCTTTGCTAGGTATGTTTTCCTCTCCTATAACTTCGTAATCTATCAAAAGGATCTTTTTACATATTAGGATTACAGATTTACTCCAAAAATTTGATAAAGAAATAATAAAATTATCAGTAAAAAATCTTACTTGTGAAAAAAAAACAAAGAAACAAAATGTCCACAAATAAAANACNAAATAGAATATTAAAGATCGTAAAAAGTTCATAACAAGTAAANAAATGTATAAAAAATTTTAAAGTANTCTGAAAATATTAATTTTATATGAAATAATAATTCTTTACTTAAGCTAAATTGACTTACTGGAACCGTAATTATCTTTATATCAGGGAAAAACTTTTTAAAGATAATAAAACTTCTTGGTATATGATAATATGAGGTTATCAGCTGAATTGATTCTATATTTACTTTTTTATCTTTCAGCCAATTAGAAACTTCACTTGCATTTTGAAATGTGTTTTTTGCCTTTTCCTCAAAGAAAATACAACATTCTCTTAAATCAATATTATCCTCAAATAAGTATTTATTCCTAACTTTTTCTTTTTTAAAAACACCAGATATCAGAAGAAACTTTCCATTACCTTTTCTCAAAAGCTCCATACCTTTTTCTATTCTTCCTTTTCCACCGGTAAGAACTACAATAAGAGAATTTTCAGTCGATAATAGGTCGCCTTCTTGTAAGTAGTCATGTTTCGACATATGATAAAGCAATGAAAGCCAGGCAATAAATGAAAAAAGGATAACTATAGTTACTACAAAAATTATATTTTTAAACTTTATCAAAGAATCTTTTCTCAAAAAAATAAAATAGATATAACATTAAAAATATTAATAATAACGANAATAAGATTAGAATAAAAATAATTAATAAAATTAAAGTTTTAAGNGNCTGTTCNAAATAAAAATTATCGCTAAAAAAGTAAAAGTTCACTCCNAAAAACTTAATTAATAGTGAGCTTACTATAGATACAAAAATTATACTTATAATTGATCCTGGTAATATCCTTTTTAATATACTTACCGATATATTCTTTGATAACCCATAGCTACTTTCTCCCATAATCTGAATCATTTCCAAGAACTTGTAATTTGATACAAGTGCAGCTTTTGTAATGTTCAAAACGAGAAAAGCGAATAAAATACTGATTACTAAAAGCATCAGGAAAATAATTACTTTTATCCTTTTAAACAAAGATACAACTTCAAACAATTGATCTTTATGTTGATATTTTTCAACTATCCTATTATCTGATATTTTAAGAATCGAAGTATAAACCTCATCAATAATCTCTTCATTTGAGGTTTGAATAAGAAAAACAAATGGAAGTGAAAGTCCAAAAATGTCGTCAATNTTTTTAATTCCAAGACTCTCTTGAATTAAATTCTTATCTAGAATTCTAAATTTTGTTAATTCCTTATTATTTTCCAGATAGTTTAATATTTTTGATGTAACATCATTAGGAATAACTTTTTCATTTATATTTTTGGATAAAATAAAAGTAGTTTTTTCTGACTCACCCACAATCCAATCGTTTGAAAATTTATAAAAATTAAAAAAAATAGCAACGTGAATTGCAATTAAACTAACAACAATGAATGATATTCCATGAATAAAACTATTATTATTAATTAAAAATGTTTTTTTTAAAAGATCTTGAAAATTTAACATTTAAGTATCTAGTGTTATTATTCTGCAGTTTTCGTCAAACTGAGATAAATCATTTGTTGTCATTATTATTGTTGAGCCTAACTTGTTTAACGAANTAAATAAAAACATAATTTTCTTTCGAAACTCTNCGTCAAGAAAGGTTTCAGGTTGATCAGCTAAAATTAATTTTGGATTATTAATCAAGGCTCTGGCAATAACGACTTTTTGTTTTTGACTGTTTGATAAATTTTGTATTTTTTCATTTTTGATATCTTGTAATGAAAGCCAATTAAATATCTCGTTCATTCTAGATTCTATGTTCTTTATATTCTTCTGAATCTCACATGCAATTTCAATATTCTGATAGACATTTAGAAATGGAATTAGAAAATCATTTTGTAAAATAACTCCTGTTTGTTTTCTGAACTCTTGTACAGATACTTTGCTAGAATTTTTAAGTTCGTTACCTTCAAAGAATATTTTACCTTTGCTTGGGAGACATTTAAGGTAAAATAATTTAAGTAGCATAGATTTACCTGATGAATTTTTTCCCTTAATAATAATAAAATCTCCTTTCTTGACGTTAAGACTAACTTTAAGGGGAATTTCGCCTTTTATTTCTATTGAAATATCCTCCAAAGAAAAAATATAATTTTGTGCTCCAGTTTCACTCATCTATAATTTCATTTTTCTTAATAAATATTTCCTTAATATCTCCCCTTAAGTTATAGTTTGAAGACATGCATGCTCCATACGCTCCAACTGAACAAATTGCTATTAAATCATCTTTTTTTAAAGCTTGACTTATATTCTGTTTACTAAAAATATCTGCCGACTCACAGATTGGTCCAACAAAGTCATATTTTTTTTTTTTTAAATTTTTTCTTTTTACTGGAAGAATCTCATGCTTAGCATTGTACATGGCGGGTCTTATTAAATTATTCATACCGGCATCTATTATTATGAAATCTTTTTTTTCTCCACTTTTTTTTCTTATTACTGAAGAAAGCAAAATACCTGAGGAACCAACTAAAGATCTCCCAGGCTCGATTATAATTTCAAGCTTCATATTAGAAAATAATTTTTCTACTAATAAACAATATTCTTTAATATTAATTATTCTGTCATTCTCTAAATATCTAATACCAATCCCGCCCCCAAGATCTAATACAGTAATCTCAAAACCTAATTCTCTTAGAGATATAATTTGTTTTTTTATCTTCTTAAATGCAATTTCAAAAGGCCTCATATTTTTAATTTGTGATCCAATATGAATTGATAGCCCAACTATTTTGAGGTAATCATTATTCTTATACTTTTCAAATAATTTGATTACCCTAGAATTTGGTATGCCGAATTTATCCTCAGATCTCCCTGTAGAGATTTTATGATGAGTTCTGGGGTCTACGTCTGGGTTAACTCTAATACAAATATTTTCTTTTTTTTTTTCGACTTTTGCAATTTCTACAATTTCTTCTAACTCTTCTTCACTTTCAACATTCAACTGCTTTATCTTTTTATTTAAAGCATATTTTATTTCATCTTTTGTTTTACCTACACCTGAAAAAACAATCTTATCAGGAGTGATACCGTTATCTATAGACTTTTTTAGCTCCCCTTTTGACACAACATCCGCACCACAACCACTTTTGGAAAGTAGACTTAAAATTTGATTATGATTATTTGCTTTTACTGCATAACAAATCATTGGTTTAATTTTTTTAAATGATTTTTTTAATTCAACAAAATTATTGTGTATTTCAGAAAGTGAATAACAATATAGTGGGGTGCTATATTTTTTTTTTATACTCTCAAAAGAAGTTTCATCTAGATATAACGAATTGTTTCTATAAGATAAATATTTATTAAATTTCTTAATCATATGATTTGGGATAAGTTTTAGGATAATCACTATCAGGATACCTGTCTAACGTAGCTTTTTTCCCACAAGAGGATATACTTGTTAATAAGGTTACTAATAAAATTATATGAACTAATGGCATTTTAAATTTTCTTTCTTGCTCTTTTTATTGCACTTTTGACCTGAGAAAAAGCTGTGCCACCAAATGATTTTTTATTCTTCACTGAGTTTTCTGGTGACAATAAATTATATATACTTTCATTTATTCTAGGTTCAATTAATTTAAATGTTTTTATATCTAGGTTGTGTAGATAAGTATTTTTACCTTCAGCAATTAAAACTAATTTTCCAGTTTTTTCGTGAGCTTCTCTGAAGGAAATCTTTAAATTTTTTACCATCCAATCTGCTAAATCAGTTGCCGTTGTATGCCCCTTTAACGCAAGTTCATACATTTTTTTTTCATTTAATTTTATCTTTTCTATTACTTCTGTCATTACATCAATCAAAAGTTCAATTGTNTCNTAGGCATTGAATACAGGCTCTTTATCCTCTTGAAGATCTTTACTATATCCNGTTGGCAGGCCNTTTTGAACTATNAACAAGTTAATTAAATNTGATATAATTCGNCCTGATTTNGCTCTAACAAGTTCAACTGAATCTGGATTTTTCTTTTGAGGCATTATAGAAGAACCTGTACTNAGTGTGTCAGGAAATTTAACTAAATCATATGCGCTACTAGACCAAATTATAAGATCCTCAGATATTCTTGAAAAATGTACACTCATTATTGAAAGTATTGATAAAAACTCAATTATAAAATCCCTATCTGAAACACTATCAAGAGAATTTTCNGTNGGTTTTATGAAACCTAATTTTTTNGCNAGCAANACTCTATCAATTTCAAAAAAATTTGTCCCTGCCAGTGCCCCNGAACCAAGNGGACATTCCGTCAAATTTTCTATTAGCTGGTTTATTCTATTTTTATCTCGTTTTACCATTTCAAANAAACTCATTAAATAGTGTGCGAAAGAGATNGGCTGAGCATTTTGTGAATGNGTAAAACCTGGCATTATCANGTCTATATTTNTTTCAGCCTTTTTTATAATAATTTTTTGNAGGTAGCTAATTTTCTTTGATAGATTCTTAAGTTTTTCCTTAACCCAAAGTTTCATATCNGTNACCACCTGGTCATTTCTAGACTTGCCCGTATGAATTTTACCAGATAATAAGCCTATTTTTTTTTTTAGAATCATCTCAATATTCATATGAATATCTTCATATTCNTCCTGAAACTCTATNTTACCTTTTTCTATATCGTCGTTAATTTTTTTTAGATTAGATTGAATAATTTTATTTTCTGAGGATGAAATAATTTTTGCGCTCACCAAGGCCTCAGTATAAGCTTTGCAAAGTTTTATATCTTCCTTCGCTAGTTTATAATCGAAACTAATAGAATTATTAATTTTTTTTAGAATAGGAGAAGGATTTTTCTTAAAACGACCTCCCCAGACTGGATTTGTTTTTTTTTTCATTTATTATAGTTTGTATGAAATANTTATTTTTTCTTTTTTTTATTATTACAAATCTATCTTATTCGTACGCGAACAATCAACTATTATTACATAAAGAAGTNAAAAATATANCNGATGTNAAACTAAACTCACTGAATTATGAAGATTATTCTCTTTTAAGTGCATCTAACAAGAGTTTATATATTGTAAACTTTTGGGCAACTTGGTGTGCACCATGTGTAAAGGAAATTCCAGACTTAATTTTGCTTAAAGAAAAAATTGGTACAGATGTTGGTGTTTTTTTCATATCAATTGACTCAAATCCATCAGATGCGATACCAAATTTTATAAAAAAAAATAAAATTGACTTTCCACATTTCTATACAGACAAAAAGATGGTTATTTCCAAGGAATTAGATATAAAAGTAATGCCAACTACAATTCTTATNAATAAGGAGCTTCAAGAAATTTCAAGAATTATTGGTTATATTGATTGGAAAGATGAAGAAATAATCAATACCATAAAAAAATTACTTTAGTTCATTCTCAAGTTTAGGAAGTACTTCAAAAAGATCACCCACCAGGCCGTAATCAGAAAAATTAAAAATTGGCGCCTCTTCGTCTTTATTAATACAAGCTATAAATTTAGAATCTTTAATTCCAGCTATATGCTGAATAGCCCCGGATATCCCCACAGCTATATATAAATCAGGTGCTACTATTTTACCAGTTTGGCCTACTTGCCAATCATTTGGAACAAANCCTGCATCAACTGCTGCTCGACTAGCTCCCATTGCTGCTCCTAGTTTGTCAGCAATACCTTCCAATAACTTAAAGTTTTCTCCATTTTGCATTCCTCTACCACCTGANATAACAATTTTAGCTGCCGTTAACTCAGGCCTATCAGACTCAGATTGATCATAGTCGACGAACTCTACATTTCTTGTTTGATTTGAGGAAATTTCAAATTTTTCATCTGATACATTTGAATTCTGAGCACAAGGTTCAAAACAAGTTGGCCTGACTGTGATAACTTTTAATGAGTCTTTAGATTTTACTTTTGAAATTGCATTCCCCGCATATATTGGCCTTGCAAATGTTTCATGGTCAAATATCTCTATTATATCAGATATTTGTTGGACATCTAATGTTGTTGCAATTTTGGGGCCTAGGTTTTTACCAAAAGTACTTGAGGGTAATAGAATATGTGAAAAATCTTTCTCTTTTAAAAAAGAAGTTATAACCTCCGATAAATTTTCCGCTATTTGAAATCTCAAAAAGTCGTCATCAGAATAATTTACTTTTGAAATGATATCAGTTTTTTTTAGCTTATCTACAACCTCAGAAATGTCACTTCCTAGAGCAATTACTTCAACTTCTTTACTAATCTTTCCTGCAGCAGTTATCGTAGATAAAGAAGTTTGCTTTATATTCTTACCATCGTGTTCTATAATTACTAATGATTTCATATTACTTTTGCCTCATTTTTAAGTTTATCAATTAAATTGGAAACATCTGCTACTTTTACGCCAGCTTTTCTCTCTGGAGGTTCAGTAACTTCGAGAATTTCTAATCTAGGTGAAATATCAAGATTCAAATCTTTGGAATCCAATATCTCTATTTTTTTTTGCTTCGCTTTCATTATATTAGGAAGAGATGCATAACGCGGTTCGTTTAATCTAAGATCTGTTGTTACAACGCAAGGTAGCTTTACCTTGATAGTCTCTAAACCACCATCAACTTCTCGTGTTACATTAAGAGTTCCATCGTCATTCTTCNTTAATTCTGACGCGAATGTTGCCTGCGGATAATTCATGAGTGTTGCAACAATCTGCCCTGTTTGGTTGCAGTCATCATCTATAGCTTGTTTACCCATGATAATCATATCTGGATTTTCTTTCTCACAAATATCTTTTATTATCTTTCCAACACCTAGGGGCTCTAAAAGAGTATCGTCAACCTTTACCAATATTCCTCTATCTGCTCCCATGGCTAGGCCTGTTCGAATTGTCTCTTGAGATGAGTCTTGTCCAATTGATAAAATAACAATCTCAGAGATCACACTATTTTCTTTCAATCTTACAGCTTCTTCAACGGCTATCTCGTCAAATGGGTTCATTGACATCTTAACATTATCTGTTTCTACACCAGATTTATCTGTTTTGACTCTTATTTTAACGTTATAATCTATAACTCTTTTTACACACACTAAGGCTTTCATATAATCACTCTTTCTCTTCTGGAGTCCAAAGTATATCACCAACTTCTCTATTCTCAAACCTTGCCGCTACAAAAAGAAAATCTGAAAGTCTATTAATATACTCTAGTAATGTTGGGTTAACCTCTTCTTTTTCAAGTAAATCAATTATCGATCTTTCTGCTCTTCGTATAATTGTTCGCGACAAATGCAAGAAAGCAGAAGCATTTGTTCCTCCAGGGAGTATAAAAGATCCAAGTTCACCTAACTTTTCATTTAATTTGTCTAACTCATTTTCTAAAAATATAACTTGTTTCTCAAATCTTTTAAAATTTTCACCTTTGTATGGTTTACAAAGGTCGGCACCTATGTCAAATAAGTGATGCTGTACTTTTCTAAGAATTAATCTCAGTTCATCACTCGAGTATATATAAGCTATACCTATTGCACTGTTAGCTTCATCTATCTCACCGTAGGCTTTAATTCTAGGAGCATTTTTGCTCACCCTGTTACCGTCCCCAAGACTGGTTTGGCCTTTATCGCCACCTTTTGTATAAATTTTATCTAACTTTATCAAATTATTTTCAAGTCTAGGATTTCACAAACAAGGCTAGAGTTAAAACAATAAGACTTATAAATTGTATAAGAACTCTATATCTCATAAACATGTTTATCTTATTATTTTTATCATCTCCTGATCTTGCCGTATAAAACAATCCTACCAATAAAACTGCGAAAGTCGTAACTAAACAAATCACGATTAAAATATTCAGGAAAAAGCTCATTATCTTCCGATAAGACCCTTAGCAACGATTTGTGCTTGAATCTCTGCTGCACCCTCAAAAATATTTAAAATTCTTGAATCACAAAGGACTCTACTTACTGGGTATTCTAATGCATAACCGTTCCCTCCATGAATTTGGAGAGCACTATCTGCAGTGCTCCAGGCAACTCTCGCCGCAAGTAATTTAGCCATACCAGCTTCTATATCACACCTTATATCGTTATCTTTTTCTCGTGCTGAAAATAAAGTAATCTGCCTTGATACTGTTATCTCCATTACCATCCATGCTAATTTATTTAGAATTCTTGGAAATTTAATGATTTGTTTTCCGAATTGACTTCTATCTTTAGCATACTGAAGAGCTAGTTCTAGGGCGTTTTGAGCAACCCCAACAGCTCTAGCTGCTGTCTGAATTCTTGCAGACTCGAATGTTTCCATTAGTTGTTTAAAACCATTGCCTTCCTCTTCTCCCAGCAACTGTTTTTTGTTAACTTTTATATCATCTAAGGCTATCTCATATTCTTTCATACCCCTATAACCTAGGACTTCGATTTCGCTTCCACTCATTCCGTTCATGGGGAAAGGATTCTCACAGTTTCCTCTAGGCTTTTCGACCAGAAACATACTCAAACCTTTATAACCTTTTTGATCTTGATCAGTTCTTGCTAGTACGGTCATAAGATCTGATCTAGCACCGTGAGTTATCCAGGTTTTGTTCCCAGTAATTGTATAATCCGATCCATTGAGGGTTGCTCTTGTAGCTAAACTTCCTAAATCTGATCCTGTGTTTGGTTCTGTAAAAACTGCAGTAGTTAAAATATTACCATTAGCAATCTCTGGGAGATACTTTTTCTTTTGATCCTCCGTACCACCTAATCTAATTAATTCTCCAGCGATTTCTGCCCTTGTCCCAAGTGATCCAGCTGCAAGGAAGCCTCTAGAAAGTTCCTCTGTAACAACACACATGGCTATCTTTCCCATTCCTAATCCACCATAATTTTCGGGGATCGCTATACTAAATACTCCCAGTTCGGCCATCTTAGCTAGAGTTTGATCTGGAATCAAATCATCCTTTAAATGCCACTCATTTGCATGTGGTATTATTTCTTCTTCTGTAAACTTTCTAAATTGATCTTGAATCATCTCTAAGGTTTCATCGTTTAAACCTAAATTGGGGAAAATGCCATTCTCCAGGGAATTAACAATTTCTTTTTTCAAGTCATTGGATAAACCTAGGGAAATGAGTTCATTTACTTTGGGTTCATCAGCAAATCTAAAGTCGTCTCTATTAAGACCAATATCAGTTGGTCTTACCATTTCAGTTTGACTAATCATTATTCCGTCACGCATTTGTGAAAGATACTCAGCAAACGAGTAAATTAATATGTTATAATCTATATCTGCTGCTTTATTTGAATCTCTTAATCTAACAAACCAGTTAAAAGTTTCTCTTAGGCCTATTCTGTAGGTTTCAAACCAAGCATAACCATGGGACTCGAACTGATAACTTTCTAGTAAGTTGTTATCAATCCTGTTGTTCTTAGTCAAAGCTTTAANAAAATAATCTTTAGATTTTTTTGAAATGGTTTCCAATTCATTTAGNACCAGTTCAAATGTCTGGGTTTTCTCTTTGACGAAAGATTTAGTATTTATGCTGTTACTCTCAATATTTGCTGTGCTATCCATTTTATATCAATCCAAAGGTTAATCTATATATATTATACTTCATTCAGAGTTTTCAATCCAGTTTTTTTAGCTTGTACTAAAGCGGCCATATTTCCTGGAAGGTGCTTGTTATTCATCATTTTTGTATGTGCGGATGGTATTTCATCCCATTTAAAGCATTCTGACATCAGTGGGCTTATGAGCTTCTGTATCATCATTTCATTAGCTTGGTTTGCCTGATATAAGTTTGCAAAGTGGCTTCCTTGTATCCTTTTTTGTCTCATCCACACATATCTGGCGTCCATAGTTAAATTATATCCAGATGTACCAGCGCATATCACAACCATTCCCCCAGTTTTTACAAGATAGGTTGAAACTGGAAATGTTGATTCACCGGGATGTTCAAAAACTATATCTACATCTTTTTTTCCTGTTATTTCCCAAATATCTTTTCCTAGAACTCTACATTTTTTTATAAAATCACTGTAACTCTCAGGATTTTTAACATCTGGCAGTTGACCAAAACAATCGTAATTTTTTCTATTGAGAACTCCTACCGCTCCTAGATTTTTAACAAAGGGAATTTTATCGTCGTCAGATATAATTCCNATAGCATTAGCACCAACAGCTTTACAAATTTGAACTGCCATACTTCCTATACCACCAGATGCACCCCAAATTAGAACATTCATTCNAGGTTTTAGTGCATGTGGAGGATGTCCAAAAAGCATCCTGTAAGCTGTAGCCAAAGTTAAAGTGTAACAACCACTTTCCTCCCAAGATAAATGTTTTGGTTTTTTCAATAATTGTCGTGACTGAACAGTAGTAAATTGAGCAAACGAACCATCATTTGTTTCATAACCCCAGATTTGTTGAGACTTTGAATACATAGGCTCACCGCCATTACATTCCTCATCATCACCATCATCTCGGTTACAATGGATAATAACTTCGTCTCCAACTTTCCACCTCTTTACATTTTCGCCAACTGCCCATACTATGCCAGACGNATCTGACCCTCCAATATGATAACCTGTATCTTTTCCTATAACTGAGATTGGTATACCCTGTGATGCCCAAACNTTATTGTAATTAATGCCTACTGCCATTACCATTACCAAAACTTCATCTTTACCTGGTTTTTGTACTGGCATCCTTTCGATTTGCATTGCTTTTTCTGGGACACCTAATCTATCTTCTCTTATTACCCAAGCATACATTTCATCAGGTATTTCACCTAATTCGGGTATTTCCCCAAGTTCATATATTTTTTTTGTCATAATTTTTCCTTACAAATCTATTAGCTATCAAATAATTTGAATTATAAAAAAATTACGTTATATCACTTAATTTAAAAAATACATTAATTTTTTATTGTTACCAAAATTATTTGATATAATTTATTTATTATGAATAATACGGCGAAAGATAAACCATGGCTTATTAGAACCTATGCTGGTCACTCCAGTGCTGAGGCATCAAATAATTTATATAAACAAAACTTAAAAAAAGGGCAAACAGGTCTTTCTGTGGCATTTGATCTTCCTACNCAAACTGGCTACGACTCTGATCATATTCTCTCTAAGGGTGAGGTTGGTAAGGTTGGTGTGCCAATTAGTCACGTTGGTAATATGCAAACTTTATTCAAAAAAATACCTTTAGAAAAAATGAATACTTCAATGACTATAAACGCTCCTGCACCATGGTTATTATCTCTATATATAGCAACTGCTGAAAAACAGGGTGTTGACAGAAAACTGTTATCAGGAACCACNCAAAATGACATTACCAAGGAATATCTTTCTAGAGGTACTTATATATTTCCTCCAGGCCCAAGTCTTAAACTGACAACTGATGTNATAAAATTTACTACCCAAGAAGTTCCAAAATGGAATCCAATCAATATTTGTTCTTATCATCTCCAAGAAGCTGGTGCTACACCAGAACAAGAACTTTCATTTTCTCTTGCCACTGCTATTGGAATTTTAGAGTTTCTAAGAAATTCAGAACAAATTGACAAAAATCTTTTTGAAAAAATTGTTGGTAGAATCAGTTTCTTCGTAAATTCAGGAATGCGTTTTATTACTGAAACATCTAAGATGATAGCATTCACCGAATTNTGGGATGAAATCTGTAAAAAGAGATTTTCTGTTAAGGATTCAAAATATAGGAGGTTTAGGTATGGTATGCAGGTAAACTCTCTTGGATTAACAGAGNTACAGCCTGAAAATAATGTTTATAGGATATTAATTCANATGCTTCCAGTTGTTTTGGCCAAAAATTCGCGAGCACGCGCTGTACAACTCCCAGCCTGGAATGAAGCTCTTGGTTTACCAAGACCGTGGGATCAGCAATGGAGTCTAAGACTTCAGCAAATAATGGCTTATGAAACAGATTTACTAGAATTTAACGATATTTTCTCTGGATCTCAGGTTTTAAGGAATAAAGTTAACGATTTAAAAGATTCGGCACATCAAGAGCTAAAAAATGTTGATGAATTTGGAGGATTGATTCAGGCTATTGAAAACGGTTACATGAAAAGTCAACTTGTAAAATCTCAAACACAAAGGCAAAGAAATATNGAATCNGGTGATCAAAAGGTTGTGGGTGTAAATTGTTTTGAGGATGGAGAATCTTCACCTTTAATNTCTAAAGTAGATGGAGGATTTATGAAAGTTGATGAAAATTCAGAAAAGTCTCAGGTAAAAAATGTTGTTCAATGGAANGCTAAAAGAGATAAAAGAAAAATTATCAAACTTCTTTCAACGTTAAAAGAAAAGGCAAAAACTGGTGAGAATATTATGGATATATCAATAAAATGTGCCCACGAAGGTGTAACAACTGGTGAATGGTCTGATACAATGAGAGATGTATTTGGAGAATATCGAGCTCCTACCGGAATCGTTTCCTCAAATATACGAAAAAGAAAGACTGCTTCAGATGAAATAAACCTTCTATCTAAAGAAATAGAATCAATAACAAAAAAAATGAAAAGACGTCCAAAGATGCTTGTTGGAAAGCCCGGATTAGATGGACACTCTAACGGAGCTGAACAGATTGCGGTAAGAGCAAGAGATATTGGTATAGAAGTCGTTTATGATGGTATCAGGTCAACACCTGAACAATTGGTTGTGGCCTCAATTGAAGAAGGAGTGCATATTATAGGCTTATCAATTTTATCTGGGTCTCACGTTCACTTAGTAAATGTAATTCTAAATTTATTAAAAAAAAATAATTATTCTCACATACCTGTAATTGTGGGAGGAATTATCCCGCCTAAAGATGAAAAGAAATTGTTATCCAAGGGGGTTAAGGCAGTGTTCACTCCAAAAGACTTTAGAATTGAAGATATTCTAAAAAGAATTACATCAATCATCAAAGATTCCGTATGAGCAAAAAAAAACTCTTGAATTAGCTATAGACCTTTTAAAGCAAATAAATANTTTTGATTTAAGTGCATATACACCCATAAAGTTTGATAACAAAAATATTGGGTGGTTAAACAATAAAATTGTGTCGGATAATTTTTTAAAAACAGATAATAATTCCATCAAATTTTCTAAATTAGTNGNGTTTATAAGGAATCTGGAAAANAATGAGNCNTCNACTGANACTTGTCCAGTNTTTTNNTNTNCATCNNTAAANCCAAAAAAANTNTTTNNNGAAACAGCTAAATTCTG
>NHBS01000047.1:0-7889 GCA_002167825.1 Pelagibacteraceae bacterium TMED13 | reverse complement strand
AAAATATATTTANTATNAAAAGAAANTTNTTNTCACTTTTTGGNTTNCCATCATATGGGGTNCANTGNAANGTNTGGANNAANCATAAAGANAAATTTATTATNTATTTTGCTAAAAGANCANNNAAACTNTNAAAGTTTNCCNGGTTNTGNNGATAATACNGTNGCNGGTGGNCANCCAATAAATTTATCAATTTTTGANAATNTAAAAAAAGAAGCATATGAAGAAGCAGGNATTANTNNTAANTNNTTAAAAAAANTNNAANGNGGAAATANCGTNAGTTATTTTCATAATAATAATAATAANTTTATNTCAGCNGTNATTTTTAATTATCANCTTAANAAAGTTGATGANTTANAACTTAAGAATATTGATGGTGAAGTTGAAAGTTTTTTTTCTCTTACCCTTGAAGATACATATAAATTACTAGAGAAAAATCTGCTAAAACCAAATTGTATAATCCCTATTTTAGATTTTATTTTATTAAATGATTATCATTTTTTATCAAAAGGGACTATTGTTGAAATTAAGAAAATATTACGATTAAATGAATAAATTTTTAAATGGCCCTGCTATTAATTTTGATCCGGGACAGTTCGATAAGATAATTATATTTTTACATGGTTATGGTGCCAATGGTCATGATTTGATAACCATTGGAAGTGCTTGGCAAAAAGAACTTCCAAATACGATGTTTATTTCACCTAATGCACCATTTGAATGCCCTNGGGGAAATAATGCATACCAATGGTTTGAGCTAAGTTCAATATCCCCTGAAAGTATTGGTAGTGGTTTGGACAAGGCCGGACCATANCTTAATGGATTTATTGATCATATCTCTAAAGAAACAAAGGTTCCTCAAGAGAAAATATTTTTTGTTTCTTTCTCACAAGGAACAATGATGGCTCTATATCATTTGTGTCAAAGAAATTCTAAGTGTGCTGGGATAATGGGTTATTCAGGCCTACTTTTAAGCGANGATGATTTTAATCTTAATATTAAAAGTAAGCCCCCGATTCGATTATATCACGGCAAAAATGACGATGTAATACCATTTGAACAAACTATTAATGCATACAAAAAACTGAAGTCCCTTAGTTTCGATGTAGATCATAAAATAAAAGATTTTTTAGGTCATGGAATTGATGAAGATGGTCTGGAATATGGTTTAGAATTCATAAAAAAAACATTTAATATTTAAAATTGTAATAAACTTGCAATATTATTACAATAGGAAGTCATTATGAATTTATCTTCAAATAGTTGTCCAGCACTCGTACTAAACGCTGATTATCAGCCTTTGAGTTACTACCCTTTATCCACCTGGTCTTGGAAGGATGCACTTAAAGCAGTGTTTTTAGAAAGAGTAAATGTAGTTTCCGAATACGATAAATATGTAAGATCACCTTCAACAAAATTCAAACTCCCAAGTGTAATTTCATTAAAAGATTATATCTCTCTTCCTGAGAAAGCAGCTTTTACGAGATTTAATGTATTCTTACGAGACAAATTTTTATGCCAATATTGTCACACAAGTTTCAAAGTTGAAGATTTAACATTTGACCATGTTTTACCAAAATCAAGAGGTGGACAAACAACTTGGGATAACGTGGTTACATGCTGTAGGAGATGCAATACTACTAAAGGAAATAAGCTACTTGCCAAAACGAGTTTTTCATTGACCTCAAACCCATACACTCCAAATAATTATGAATTAAAAGAAATTGGAAGATTATTCCCACCAAATTTTTTGCATCAAAGTTGGAATGATTTTTTATATTGGGACTCAGAGCTAGAGCCTTAATTACAATTTTTTTGATATTTTTATTGCTAATTTTGTAATATTCTTTGTGATTTTTTTGAAAAGAAAAGTCCCCTTTTGATTTTTATTTTTTTTTTGGGAGCTCAATTTATGCTTATTTTCTTCATCACAAAATTTCATAATATTCTTTCTTAAATCACTTCTTACATTTCTTTTTTTCAAATATTTTACTTGTTCTTGGTAATGATCGACAATTGTACTTTCGATTGCTTCAGTACAAGCATGAACATATTTTTCTCCTAGCAGGGATGATACAAACCCTAATGCAGTTCCTCCGACCTTCCATAAGGGTTGCATTATTGTTGGTCTAGTTCTGTTTGATAATATTTGTTGTTGAAAATATTCTAAGTGAACCTTCTCTTCAGAAGAGATTCTTTTAAGTTCTTTTTTGAGAGAGTTATTTTTACTAAATCTAATTTGAGAATTATAAATTATTTGTGCTCCATATTCTCCAGCATGGTTAACTCTAAGAATTTCATCAATTTTTTTTTTATTTTCTTTCATTAAAACTTAAAATAGCATAAGCCCATATAATTAAAAGTACAGAGACTATTAAATTAAAATTAGCTAATGACAAACCCATTATTGAAAACAAGATTTCGTTACATTTAGCAATGGGAACTTTTTCTAAAAAATTCCTAAGCTCATCGATTGTTTGTAAATCAGATCCAGTAGAAGTACAACTCATTTCATATTCAATGACCCCCCTTTCAACTAGACTATGAAAAGATGCTATGAAAAGATTAACTATCTGTAAAATTATAAAAATGAATAAGAACTCTCTTATTTTTTTAAAAAAGACTAGACCTATACCAAGTATTATTATGAGTAAATAAGGAATACGTTGGTAAATACATAATTTACAAGGTGGAAAATTAAAAATATATTCAATCAACAAAGTTGAAATTAAGATACAAAGGCTCACAGTAATTAACAAATACTCTGTGTTTTTTCTTATGAATTGAAAATTAAACATATAAAGTTAATATTGGGAAGAATGCTAAAATCCTTCAAAAAAAAATTTATAAAAACATCTTTAATTTACTATATATATAGGTATTTCAAATATAAATTTAAATCATTCAAATCTTATGGTGGAAGTGGAGAAGATATTTTCATAGCAAAGTTCTTCCGTAACTTAAAAAAAGGTTTCTACGTTGATGTTGGGGCACTTCATCCAATTAATGGTTCTCTTACTTACTTACTTTACCAAAAAGGATGGAATGGTATTAATATTGATATGATGCAAGAAAATCTGAGACTATTTGATATTTTTAGAAAAAGAGATGTGAACCTGGATATTGCAGTATCATCGTCAAAGGGTTTCATAAATGCTTATTTATTTGAAATAGGATCTGGGGTTAATACAACTCAATTAAAGCTTGCCAAAAAATGGAGAGGTGAATTTAATAAAAACTTTACGAAAAGAAAAGTTAAAAAAAACACTCTAAACAATATTTTTAAAACTAATAAAGTTGCAAGAGATTTTAATTTTTTAAATATAGATGTGGAGGGTCATGAATTTGATGTTCTCAAAGGCTTAAATCTAAATGATTATAGGCCTAAACTTATCTCGATAGAAATTCATGTTTCAAAAACAAAAGAAATTTTTCGCTCAAACATATTTAGGTATTTAAGTGAAAATAACTACGAGCTTGTTTCACAATATAAACAGACT
The DNA here is from genome assembly GCA_002167825.1 of Pelagibacteraceae bacterium TMED13. Classification (GTDB taxonomy): domain Bacteria; phylum Pseudomonadota; class Alphaproteobacteria; order Methylaequorales; family Methylaequoraceae; genus TMED13. Next base: position 4,389 of record NHBS01000047.1, on the reverse strand, counting down.
TCTTTTTTTACTCCCAAATGACTTATAGAAAAAAATAAATAGATAAAATTAATATAAATATAAAACTTAAAGCACCAATATATTTTGGAATCAACTCATTTGCCTTTTCTTCAAATCTATATAATAAATAACACACTAAAAAAAATCTTAATCCACGAGAAATAAAAGAAAAAATAATAAATACTGTAAAGTTTAAATTCATAATTCCAGATGCAACGCACGTTATTTTAAATGGAAAAGGAGAAAATCCACCAATTACTATTAAAGCTATGCCATATTCATTGAATTGTAAAATAAACGAATTAAGCTTGAATTCAATAGATGGATAATACTCTAATAAAAAAGGTTTAACTTGTTCCCATAAAAGTAACCCTATGAAAAATGAAAGACACCCACCAAGAACTGAAAAAATTGTACTCATTAAAGCAATTTTCCAGTAGTTTTTTTTTTTAGCTAGAACAAATGGAACTAAAAAAATGTCGGTTGGTAAAGGAAAAATAATAGACTCTAGAAAAGAAATAGTATAAAGATAAATTCTACTATTTTTTTCTTTACATTTAGATATTATCCTCACGTAAAATGATTGATTTTTTTCCCTCATAAAATTTGATTAGTTATAACTGTATTTTAGAATTTTAATTTTTTTATATGTTTCCAGAGTCGTTTAAGACCAGTTGGTGCATTTGTTTTTCTTCTTTTTGGCCACTTTCTAGTAGGGTCTAATATGGTCCTATCCAGTCCAATATCTATAACAGCAGGTTTTTCAATTATAACTGTATAAAAGCCTTTTTGTTTATAGGTTACTCCAATATCTAATTCGTTTTTATAATCACTATATCCACCTATTAATTTATAATCTTTCATTCTTTTCACACCTGGTCTAAAGGAAAAATAACCCCATTCCCAACCTTCTTTGCAAAAAACTCTTCTATAACCAATATTCCCAACCTTTTGGAGTGGGCCATATTCGAATATGTCTAATCTGCTAGCACTTTCCATGCTTTCAAGCCAAACTTGTATTATCTTTTCGTCAGTAGATAAAATTTTAAAAGAATCTTCTATGAAGTTATCTCTTATATAAACCCAATCGTCCTCACAATGGAAAACATATGGAGTTTTTACTTTGTTATAAGTATCGACAATTGATGCAATCTGTCCCTTTTTTTCTTCGTTAAACATCAAAGTCAATTTTTTATGCCACTTGTTCTTAATGCGCTTGTAAACTTCATTATCCACAGAATCCTCAACAAGGAATAACTCCTTACATTTATAGGAATTATGTTTAAAAAAACTTTCGAGTGTTTTATCTAAAAGGTCGATTCTTCCACAACTAGTAAGAACAAAAGTAATTTCTTTTTTCATATTAAAGTTATTATATTTTAGAGATCAATCTTATCCAATATAATTTAATAAATAATAAACATTTAAATTAATCTTCTAAAAATTATTAAAAAATATTAGTTGGATGATCATTTCTAAATAATGTCAATAATAATAAATAATTAATTTTTTTTTAACACATCCTAAATTTTTAAATTTCTTTTCAAACATTTAATCTATAGAATTGCTTTAAATATATATTTTGGTCATAGTTACTAAAATTCTTGGAAAATGCTAATTTTTTTTTAAATTTAAAATCTAAAGATATAAAATGAAAAAAATTTATCCAATTTTACTATCTGGAGGTTCAGGAACAAGATTATGGCCCTCTTCAAGAAAAATGTTTCCCAAACAATTTCTTCCATTTGATAATAATGATTCGTTATTTATTAAAACATTAAAAAGATTTGAAACTGCATATTTTTATAAAGCTACCATTATTTCAAATTATATTCATAGATTTTTAGTAAAAGATTCTCTTGAAAAGTCAAAAATTAAAGTCTCTTCAATACTTTTAGAACCAACAATGAAAAATACATCAGCCGCTGTTACACTCAGTGTACTCCATATTTTGAAAAAAGATCCAAATGCTATTATTTTAATTTCACCTTCCGACCACCTGATTGAAGAAAAAAAATTCAAATCTTTTTTTTCAAAAAATTTAAATTTTTTTGAAAAGAACTTTATGTATGTATTTGGAATTAAACCAACAGAACCTAACCCTGCTTATGGATATATTCGCAAAGGAATTAAAATTAAAAATAATTTTTTTAAAGTAGAAAAATTTTTTGAAAAACCGAAAATTTCTAACGCAAAAAGATTTTTGAAAACAGGTTGTTTTTATTGGAACTCTGGTATTTTTTTATTCTCGGCAAATACTTTTGTTAGCGAAATGAAATTGCATTCACCTAAAACCTTAGATACTTGTAAACAACTAATTAATGAATCCAAAAAACAATATGAATTCGTAACTTTCCCAGAGAGGAAATTTTCAACTTTAGATAATATACCAATTGATAAAGATTTATTTGAAAAAACAAAGAAAGCTGTTGTAGTACCTTTTAACTTTAGTTGGAGTGATATAGGGTCATGGGAGAGTATTTGGAGAAAAAAGAAAAAAAATAATCAGAATGTAACAGATGGAAATATTATAACAGAAAATGTAACAAAATCCTTTATTAAAACCCATGATAATTCAATTGCGGTAGTAATAGGAGTAAACGATTTAATAATTATTAAAGAAAGGGATGCTCTTTTAGTTGCAAAAAAAGATTACCAGGAAAACATTAAAGATATACTTGATAATATAAAAGAAAAACAAAAAGAGAAGTTTGAAATCGGTAGCATAGTACATAGACCATGGGGTAGTTTTGAGAGTATAAAATCTGGAGAAGGTTTTTTGGTAAAAATTTTAAAAATTAATCCAAGAAGTAAGATTTCTTTACAATATCACAAAAAAAGATCGGAGCACTGGGTGGTTACTAAGGGCACGGCTACAATAACACTAAATAAAACAATAACTAAATTAAAAGAGAATGAATCAATTTTTGTTAAATTAGGTCAAAAACATAGAATAGAAAATAAAACTAATGAACTTCTTGTGATTGTTGAGGTTCAAACAGGAAAAGTGTTAGACGAAGGCGACATAGTCAGAATTGATGATATTTATGGAAGAAAATAGAAAATTTACAATAGATAATAAGAGAATCTGGGTGGCTGGAAGTAATGGTATCGTTGGAAAATCAATTGTCAGGTTACTGAAAGAAAGAAAATGTAAATTAATTTTCTCGGATAGAAAAGATCTAGATTTAACCGATCAAAGAATGGTTAAAAATTGGATGTCTAAAAATAAACCTGATGTAATTTTTTTAGCAGCAGCAAAGGTTGGAGGAATACATGCAAATAACAGCTTTCCAGTAAATTTCTTAGAAGAGAATTTATTAATCAATCTGAATATTATTAAGAATGCGTTCATTAACCAAACAGAAAAACTTATAAACCTTGGTTCTTCGTGTGTATATCCCAAAAATATTATGAAGCCTATAACAGAAGAGCAAATTTTGAGTGGTCCTCTTGAGGAAACAAACCAATGGTACTCTCTGGCTAAAATTTCTAGTATTAAATTATGTCAAGCATACAGAAGACAATTTAATTGCGACTTTATAAGCATTATGCCCTCTAATCTTTATGGTCCAGGAGATAATTTCAATGCTTCAAGTAGTCATGTTCCAGCAGCACTTATAGATAGATTTCACACTGCTAAGATTAATAACTTAGAAAAGGTAGAGGTTTGGGGTTCAGGAAAACCACTAAGAGAATTTTTGTATGTCGAGGATTTAGCCAAAGCTTGTATTTTTTTAGCTGAACACTACAGTTCTGATTTTCCCATAAATGTTGGAACTGGTGAGGAGATTTCAATAAAAGATTTTGCTGAACTTATAAAGAAAATAGTAGGTTTTAAAGGTAAAATTATTTTTGATAAGTCCAAGCCTGACGGTGTTTATAAAAAAGTTTTAAATACAAAAAAGGTCAACAAGCTAGGTTGGAATCCAACGACATCTCTAGAATCTGGTTTAACAAAATATTATCAATGGTATTTAAATAATTTTAGGAGTATAAGAAGATAAGTCCATGCGAAAAGTTGCTTTAATTTCAGGTGTTACTGGGCAAGATGGTGCCTACCTTGCAGAATTATTACTAAAAAAAGGGTACGTTGTTCACGGTATTAAAAGAAGGTCATCATCTTTGAACACTGAACGGGTAGATCATCTTTATGAGGACCCTTTAGAAAGAAAAACAAATTTTTTTCTTCATTATGGTGATATGACAGATGCAACAAATCTAATTAGACTGATACAAAAAATTAAACCAAATGAAATTTATAACTTAGCTGCACAAAGTCATGTTTTAGTTAGTTTTGAAACACCCGAATATACAGCAAACGCAGATGCACTAGGTACCTTAAGAATATTAGAGGCAATAAGAATCCTAGGTCTTGAGAAAAAGGTC
>NHBS01000046.1 GCA_002167825.1 Pelagibacteraceae bacterium TMED13 | reverse complement strand
ATCAAAATCTTATATTTTAGAATTCCTTAAAAAAGAGAAAAATTTTAATTCAGATATTATAGAATTACACAATAGACCCTCTTATTTAAAATTTTTAACTAAAATAAAATATGCTAAAAAAGTTTTATATTTTCATAATGATCCTTTAGAGATGAGCGGTTCAAAGAAAACTAAAGACAGAATTTTTTTAATAAATAATCTGGATAAAATAATTTTTAATAGTGATTGGTCGAAATCCAGATTTGTCAAAAATTTACCTAAAATTTATATTTCTTCAAACAAACTAAAAATAATTAAACAATCAATTGACCCAAAAAAAATAAATTTAAAAAAGAAAAAAAAAATTATTACTTTTGTGGGTAAATTAAATTCAGCTAAGGGTTACGATATATTTGGTGATGCTGTATTACCAATACTGAGTAAATACAAAGATTGGTCAGCACTTGTAATAGGAGATGAGCCTAGAGAAAAAATCTATTTTGAACATCCAAGATTAAAAATACTAGGATTTCAAACTCACAAAAATGTTTTGAAAATTCTTGAAAAAACTTCTATTGCTGTTGTTTGTTCTAGATGGAATGAGCCATTTGGTAGAACTAGTTTGGAAGCAGCAAGTAGAGGTTGTGGAGTGGTACTCAGCGATAGGGGTGGATTAAAAGAAACAGTAACAGATGGTATAATAGTTAAAAATATTAAACCTGAAATTTTTTCAAAACATATCAAAAGGCTTATTGATAATCCAAAGTTGCTTTTAAAATATCAGTCTAAATCACTAAAGAATTTTAATTTAACTAATAAATTTGCGTCGCAACAAATTGACGATTATAGAAATAGTTTTCTTAATTTAAATAAAATAAATTTTAACATTGCTAAACTAAAAATTTTACACATCACTAATCTGAATGAAAAGCATGGTGGACGACTTTTTTATAACACTGGTAGAAGGATTAACAATGGTTTAATTAAATTAAACCATAAAGTTCTTACATTAAGCGATAGAGATCTATTAACAAACTACAAAACTATTACAGATGTTACTGGATCTAAAAAATTTAATACCATATTTATAGAAACTGTTAAAAATTTTAACCCAGACTTAATTCTTTTAGGTCATGCAGATTCCATAAAATCATCTACTTTAGAGTTTATAAAAAATGAACATCCAAATATTAAAATTTCTCAATGGTTTTTAGATAGGATGGATACCAAATGGAAAAATAACAAAATTAGATTTTTAGATAAAATAAAACATATGGATTATAGTTTCTGTACTACAGATCCTAAGGTTTTAAACTTAGATAAATATAAAGTTTCATTTATACCAAATCCAGTTGATGCATCACTTGACGATTTAAATGTTTATGAAAATAAAAATCCAGAATTTGATTTATTTTTTGCTATGTCTCATGGTGTTCATAGAGGAGTTCTAAAGAAAGGAAAATTTGATGAAAGAGAAAACATAATTAATTACTTAATTAAAAAAAATCCTCATCTAAAATTTAATGTCTTTGGAATGAATAATATTCAGCCAGTTTGGGGTGACGAATTTAAAAGAAATCTATTTAATTCAAAAATTGCACTAAATTTAAGTCAAGGTAAACCACTTAGATATTACAGTAGTGATAGAATTGCGCAATTAATGGGTAATGGTATAGCGACTTTAATTGATAGAAAAACTAATCTAAACAAATTATTTTCTGAAAAAGAAGCAATTTTTTATAATTCTAAAGAAGATCTAAATAGAAAATTAAATATAATGATTAAAAATTACAAAAAAAGGTCTCTATTGGCTAAAAATGGCCAACAAAAGTATCATAAAAAATTTAATTCTATTTTAGTAGCCGATTATATAATTAGTAAAACATTCAATATTAATAAAAAATTTAATTGGTAATTTAAAATATATTTTATGAAAAAAAATTTTATTATAGTTACTGGTGGTGCTGGATTTATTGGTTCAAGCTTAATTAGATATTTTTTGAAGATAGGAATTAAAGAAAAAATAGTAAGTATTGACAACTATTCCTCAGGTTATAAGAAAAACCATGTTAGAAATACTAACGTAAAATATATTACAGGTGAAAATAAGAATATAGATGTTCTATTAGAGAAATATAAAAATAAGATTAAAGTAATTTTTCATTTCGGGGAATATTCTAGAATTTTTCAAAGTTTTAAAAATTACAAAAAATGTTTTGAATATAATATTCATCATTCGTCAAAAGTAATTGAGTTTGCTAAAGATAATAAAATCAAACTAATATATTCTGCTACCTCAAGCAATTTAGGTAATAGTGGTAAAGATGAAAATTTGTCTCCATATGCTTGGTCAAAATCAAAAAATATAGAGTTAATTAAAAACTATAACAAATGGTTTGGTCTTAAGTATGAATTTGTTTATTTTTACAATGTTTATGGACCTGGACAAATTCTTAATTCCCCAATGTCAGCAGTAATTGGTATATTTGAACAACAATTTAAACGTGGTAAACCCTTAACTATTGTTAAACCTGGTACGCAAAGAAGAGATTTTACATACATAGATGATATTGTTGAAGGTTGTTATCTTGCTTGGAAAAAGGGTAATCAAAATCATTATATGCTTGGTACAAAAAAAACTTATACAATTATTCAAATCGCTAAAATGTTTGGGACTAAAATTAAATACATACCTACTAGAGCTGGCGAAAGATTTGGATCTACTATTACTAATAACAACGCTAAGAAAATTCTTGGTTATAGTGCTAAAAAAGATATTAGAAATTATATAAAAGAATTTATAAATAAAAAATAATGTTTTCAATATTAATTCCAACTTTTAATAATTTAGAGTATCTTAAACTTTGTATAGATAGTATTGAAAAAAATTCAAAATATGATCATCAGATAATTATTCATGTTAATGAAGGTAATGATGGTACATTAGAATATGTAAAGAATAAGAAAATAGACTATACATTAAGTACTGAAAATATAGGTATGCCAAAGGCTTTGAATAGAGCATCAACTAAAGCCAAATTTGATTATATTGTTATTTCTCACGATGACTTTTATTTTTGTCCTGGGTGGGATTTGGTTTTTAAAGATGAAATTGATAAATTAAATCATAATTTTTTTTACCTTTCTGGAACAATGGTAAATTATAAAAAAAAGGTAGATCTAGATAATAATTCAATACCCCCAGTATTTGATGCTGGTGATAACCCTAAAAATTTTAATGAAAATAAATTATTAAATAATTTAGAAAAAATAAAAACGTTTAATTTTCAAGGATCAACAAAATGCCCAGGTTTGGTTCATAGAGACATATGGAAAAGGGTAGGTGGTTGGAGTGAGGAATTTTCACCAACAGGTGGTGATGATACTGATTTTGCAATGAAATTGTGGAATATCAATGTAAGAATTTTTAAAGGCTTAGGTAATTGTCCGACATATCATTTTGGCTCTGTCACTACTAGAAAGAAAAATAAAACCTTATTTACTTACTTAGGTAGCAGAGGAAATAAAATTTTTTTAAAAAAATGGAAAATCAGTATAAATTTTTTTGAAAAATATTATTTAAGATCTGGAATTGACAACAATAAAAAATTTATTTTTAGAAAATATAAGGGACCAATTGGTGAGCCAATTAAATCTTTTAACTATTATTGTGAAATTTTTAAATCAAAAATTTCATTAACTTACTTAATACTAAGAAAATTTTAATATTTATATGCAATTTGATGGAAAGAATGTTGAAGTTATTGTTCAGGCTGGTGGTAGGGGGTCTAGACTTAGACATTTTACATGGAATAAACCTAAGTGTCTTGTATCGTATAATGGCAAACCAGTAATATATTATTTATTTGATTATTTGAGTAAAGCAAATTTTCATATAATTGCTGACTATCAAATAAATAAAATAAAAAAATATTTCATAATTAGCCCACCTAAGATTAATTATAAAATTTATAACACAAATGGATCAGGCACTTGTTCTGGAATTCAAGATGTAATTAAGAATATAGATAAAAATAAAAAAATAATTATAATTTGGTCAGATTTGATAATTGATAAATTACCAAATATAAACAAGGCTCCAACAATTCTGACTACCTCATCTTTTATGTGCAGATGGTCAGTTCAAAAAAATAAAATTAAAGAAACNCCCTCACAAACNAANGGTATTCCNGGAATTTTTTATTTTAAAAATAAAAAAANTTTAGAAAAAATNCCATNATCAGGCGAATTTGTAAANTGGTGNTCAAATAATTTAAAAAANTTTAATTCNTTNCAAGTTAATAATTTAAAGGAACTAGGTGATTTCACAACTCTAGAAAGNTCTTATAATAAAATNGGNTATGGAAGATATTTTAATAAAATTTTAATTAAAAAAGATAAAGTTATTAAAAAATCATTAGACAAGAATTTTACTCATTTAATTAAAAATGAACAAAACTGGTATAAAGAAATAAGTAAGTTGAATTTTTCAAATGTTCCAAAAATATATTCAATTAAACCTTATACAATGGAAAAGATAAACGGTGATCACTTATTTGAAATGAAAAATTTAAATACAAGAAAATATTTTAAAATAATAGGAAATATACTTGATGCACTAGACAAATTACATAATAAAAAAGAAATTCAATCTAATCAAATTGATATAAAAAAAGTTTATATTGAAAAAACACTTCAACGATTAAAAACTGTTTCAAAAATAATACCAAATTATTCTTCTGCTGAAACATTAACAATTAATGGTGTAAAATGTAAAAATTATTTGCACAAAAAAAATAGAAAGATATTTGACTATTTAGAAAAGGTTTTATTTAATAGCAAATTCAACCCAATACATGGTGATCCAACATGTTCAAATATTCTTATTCAAAAAAATTTAAAGCCTATTTTTTTTGATCCACGCGGGTATTTTTCTAATGACGCAAATATATTTGGAGATAAATTTTATGATATTTCAAAATTTTATTACTCTATTATCGGAAATTATGATTTATTTAATCGTAGGAAATTTAAATTATACGCTGATAATCAAAGTGTTGAAATAATGATGGATAATTTTTATCCNAATGGTGCTGAAAATATTTTTAAAGAAAGATTTAAATCTGATTTTCAAAAGATTCAAATTATACATGCTTTAATTTGGCTTTCATTNAGCGGCTATGTTAAAGATGATATAGACTCTATACTTGGAAGTTTTTATAATGGCCTTTATTGGCTTAATAAAGCGATTAAATAAATGAAAAAGATTAAAATTTCAAAAAATCTTAATCATACATGGCTCATTGATCTAGATGGTACCCTAGTCAAACACAACTATTATTTGTCAAACAAGAATGATTTATTCTTAAAAGGTGCTCGTAGTTTTTTAAAAAAAATTCCAATAAATGATACAATAATTTTCTTAACAAGTAGAAAAAAAAAATTCAAAAAATCAACAATTGATTTTCTTTTGAAAAATAAAATTAGGTACAATTCTATTATTTTTGATTTACCTTTTGGTGAGCGTATTTTGATCAATGATATTAAACCNAAAAACAATTTAAAAACTGCCATTTCAATTAATTTAAAAAGAGACTTTGGTTTTTCAAAATTTAAAATTATTAATGAAAAATAAGTTATTACTACTTGAAACAGAAATGGTAGGTCCAGGTGGACATTATTTAGATAATGTTATTGAGTCATATTATTATTTTAGAAATAATTTACANATACAATGTCTTTTAAATAGAAAATTCAACCCTCAAGGAACTTTTATTCCTAACGAACTTCAATTGTTTAAAAAACTTAATTCAAATATTTTTAAAAAAGAGAAAAATAAATTTCTATATTTATTATTTGAAATACTTTCAATTTTAAAAAGATTTATATTTACTATTTTATTAATTCCTTTTTTTTTATTTTGTAATAATTTTAAAAATTATTTAAATGCAATCATTTCGAATAAATTCATAATACCTAAATATTTTACTGAAGTTTTTTTTTTTTCTAAAAAATAATAATTATACTAAAAACGACCATATTTTTTTTCAAACCACTAGAAATAAGCATATTGCTTTAGCAAATTTTTTATTAAGAATAGATAGTAATTTACCAAATATTCATTTAAGAATTCTTTATACACCATCAACAAAAAAAAAATTTACTGGATTTTATTATTACTTAAAACAGATTAAACCTTATTTATTAGATAAAAAAATTTATCTTTATTCTTTAACCAAAAAAAATATTGAAATATTTAATAAAAAAATAGGTACAAAAATTGGAATTTTTAAAACCAATATCCCTTGGGTTTTTTATAAAAGAGAAAAAAAAGATAATTCTATTACAATTGGTTATATGGGTGATGCTCGAGAAAGTAGGGGATTTAATTTATTACCTGATTTAGTCAATAAATTATTAGATAAAAATAAAAATTTAAATTTTTTAATTCAATTTTCTAAAACCTCATCAAATTCTACTACTATTACAAGTGAAAACCTTTTTAAGATGGCTAAAAATAATCCTAAAATTAGAATTTTAAAAGCTTATTTGGATTATGCTGATTTTAGAAACACCCTTCAAAAAATAGATATTATGCCTATTCTCCATAATAACGAAGAAATCAAAAACGGAAATCCTTCTACAATTTATTCAAGTATTACGCACGAAATTCCAATGGTTCTTCCTCAAAATTTAAATTACATGAAAGAAGTACTGGTTAATAAATCCTTTGAAATAGCAGATAATTTAGATGGTGTAGTAACTCAAACATTAAAAATTGCTAATGATTATAATAGTTACTTAAATGCAGCTAAAATTAATTCAAAATTATTATTTGAAATTTTNGAAAACGATCCTCTTAAAAAAAATATTAATTAAAATTAAATTTTAATTTTATGGAGAGCATTATTTTTAAATAAATTAGCTTCTTTAATATATCTTCTAACCATTTCTGTTGATTTATGACCTGTCATAGCCATTATACTTCTTTCTTCTGCCCCAGACTCAGCAGCAGAGGTTGCAAAGCCTGATCTCAAGCTATGTGCAGAGTAATTTCTGCTATCGATGCCTGCTATTTTTAAATAATCCTTTATAAGTAAAGCTACTGTTTGATCACTTAATCTATTATCTGATANTTTTGATCCTTTCGTAAACCTTCTAAATAAAGGTCCAGAATTTATTTTTGTTATTTCTATCCATTTACGTATTGAAACCACCGGGCAATATTGGGAATTATCAAAATAGGGTAGTCCTTTTACAGAGCCCTCCCCAAATTGATCTGTTTTAGACCTTTTAAGGCTAACCTTAAGACCCTCTTGTACGAAATCTAGATCTTCATAGTCGAGTGAAACTATTTCATTTCTTCTAAATCCACCTGCAAATCNAATTAAGATAATGCATCTGTCCCTTATTTTTTTAATTTNTTCAATATTTTCTTTATCTATTACATTAATAATATTTTTTAAAATATTGATTAATATAGGTTTTTTACCTTTTTGTATGCTTCCTTTTCTTCTTTTAATCCCCATTATATTTTCAATAATTGATGGGTGTTTTGTATCTAAATAATGACCTTTAAGTTTATGTATAACTCCTATTGAGACTAATCTTCTCTTTAATGTGCTCATTTTTACTTCTTTAGTTGATAAATAAGTTAAATATAAAGAAATTGTTTTTGGTGCTGAAGGAAGGGATATAAATCCATTTTTTGCACAGAACAATCCAAAATCATTAAAATCTGATTTATAAGCTCTTACAGTATTATTTGCTTTTGAGTTTTGAAGATTTACTAATGTTTCTTCTTGTAGTGCCTTTATATCTGTAATTATTTCATTCATATATTACTANTGATAACCATTAATTATCGTTAGTAATATATCAAGAGTTCTCTAATGTCAAATAAAATAATTAATCATTTTTGATGACTATCAATGATGTTGCGAGCTCTATAAGAATGAAATATAACTTGAAGATGGGCATAGACGGAGTAATCGAACCAATATATTTTCTAATCACTTCGATTGGTTTTGTAATTTTGAGCTTTATTCAGTAT
>NHBS01000045.1:3847-9926 GCA_002167825.1 Pelagibacteraceae bacterium TMED13 | reverse complement strand
ATTTTTAACGGTTTCTACTTCAGGTAACTCTGGCATGAATTCAAGTCTAATAAATAAATTAAAAAATATAAGTGAAAAAGAAAAACAATTTTTAGTTCAAAAAATATTTTCTAAAGTTTCATCGAAATATGATCTAATGAATGATGTGATGAGTTTGGGTCTTCACAGAACCTGGAAAAGTTATTTCGTAGATTTAATTGAAATTAACTCTAAAAGTAATATTCTTGACCTTGCCTCCGGTTCTGGAGATATTATAAAGTTACTTAAAAAAAAAACATCTGCTAACTTTTTTTCTCTTGATGCAAACAAGGAGATGCAAGCACAAGCCAAAAAAAAAATTAATCATAAAAATGTAAAGTTTATAAATGCATTTGCAGAGAAATTACCTTTTGAAAATAAATATTTTGATGTTGTCACAGTAAGTTTTGGAATGAGAAATTTTTCAAATATTAAAAAGTCGTTAAGTGAAGTTTTTCGAGTTTTAAAAGATTCTGGAACTTTTTATTGTTTAGAATTTAGCCAAATTAATAATAAAATATTAAATAATTTCTATCAATTATATAGTAAGATTATACCAGCCTATGGTGGTATAATAGCTAGTGATAGCGAATCGTATAAATATTTAATAAAAAGTATCGAAAGCTTCCCCAATCAAGTTGAATTATCAAAGAAAATGAAAGATGCTGGTTTTAAACAAATAGAAGTCTTCGATATTATTGATGGTTTGGCTTCAATTCATATTGCAAGAAAATGAATAACTTTTTAAAAAATAAAAAAATTCTACTAATAGTTACTGGCGGAATAGCCTGTTATCGGTCACTTGATTTGATTAGAAAGCTACAAGAACTTGGAAGTATGGTAGAATGTATTCTTACAAAAAGTTCACTGGAATTTGTTAATCAAATTACATTTGAGAGTTTACTAGGAAGAAAAGTTCATTCCAATCTTTTCTCTTTAAGTGAGGAAAAAAAAATGAGNCATATTTATCTTGCTAATGAAATGGATATTATCATTATTGTTCCNTGCACAGCAAATTTCTTGTCAAAGATTGCAAATGGNATTGCTGATGATTTAGCATTAAATGTTTTATTAGCATCAAATAAANATAAGGTTATTGCTCCTGCTATGAATACTAACATGTGGGAAAATNCAATTGTAAAACAAAATTTAAAAAAACTTTCTGAAAATAAATTTAAGATTTTANACCCAAAATCAGGGAAGTTAGCTTGCGGTATGAAAGGTTCAGGNAAATTAATGGATATTAATAAAATTATTGAATCTATAAATTTAATNTTCTCACCAAAGCTACTTTCAGGTTTAAAAGTATTAATTACAGCNGGACCTTCAATCGAAANAATTGACCCCGTTCGNTTTATNAGCAACTTTTCAACTGGTGTTCAAGGTTATGAAATCGCAAATCANATNAGTGACTATGGTGCAGATACCACNCTTATTAGTGGACCNACACAACTAGAAGAACCTAAAAATTCAAAAGTTATTAAAGTTNAGANTAGTGAGGAATTTTATANTCAGGTTGAATCTAGATTACCCTGTGATGTTTTTATCTCTGTTGCTGCTATTTCTGACTGGAAAATTAAAAAATATTCAAAAAATAAAATAAAGAAAAGAATTAATAAATTAAATTTAGAATTNATAANAAATGACGATATTCTTGGGANNGTTTCGNTCCATAATCAGCGACCAAAACTTGTTATTGGTTTTTCAGCAGAAACAGAAGATTTAATTGTCAACTCAAAGAAAAAATTATNNCAAAAGAAATGTGATTGGATTATAGCTAATAAGATATCTGANAATAGGGGNTTTGGGGATGTNAAAAATAAGATTTCTTTTATTGAAAANAACAATTTAGAAAATTGGCCTNCNATGAATAAAAANCAAATAGCAAAAAAAATTACAAAAAAAATTGTTAATTTTTTTAAAAAAAATAAATTAAAAATATGAATAAAATTCTNATTAAATATCTGAATGAAATTAANGATCTATATAGAATNGAGAAAGCTACTAAAGGAAGCGCTGGNTTTGATTTATTNGCCTCAATNAATGATCCTGTAGAAATTAGTCCTGGAAGNTCACTTCTTGTTCCTTGTGGTTTTTCNCTCCAAATGCCTNCNAATTTTGAGGCTCAAGTTAGGCCTCGTTCNGGTCTAGCTTTAAAAAATTCTATAACAGTTCTTAATACACCTGGNACAATNGACTCTGATTATAGAGGGGAGGTTTGTGTNATTTTGATAAATCATGGTCAAGAATCTTTCAAAATTAGCAGAGGAATGCGNNTAGCACAAATTATCTTCAAAGAAACTCCTGAAGTAAATTTAGTTGAAGCGGATGAACTTGATAACACAAAACGTGGCTCTGGTGGCTTTGGCTCAACAGGAATTTGAGATTAATTTTGTTTAAGATTCCAAAAAGAATTATTTATGCAATTGAAGCAGTTCTTGATATAGCCCTTAACTCTGGGCTTGAACCGGTTAGGAACGAGTCGATAGCAAAACGNCAAGGAATACCNAAAAGATATCTTGAACAAACNCTTCAAACANTAGTCAAAAATCGNATCTTNGTAGCTTCTAGAGGNCCTAANGGTGGNTACAGGTTAGCTAAGGAGAGACGTAAAATNAAAATTTCTGATATAATATTATCAATTGCAAAAACACATGATAAAGAANTGANTTTTAAATCCAAACTATCCAATAATGTTATTAAACCTTTATTAAATGAATTAAACGANACCTGTTNCAANAAATTAGAACAAGTTACGGTAGAAGATATNTATAGTAAAATAAAAAAGAATGCTAAGAAAAATAAAAAAGAGAATCTAGACTTTGTCATCTAAAAGCTTAAATAAAATATACGATTCAATCGACGAAACNATTGGAAAAACTCCAATGGTNAGGTTAAATAGAATCAAAGAACACTTNAAACTTTATGGCAACATAATAGCTAAACTAGAATTCTTTAATCCACTNGGNTCAGTAAAGGATAGAATAGGTTTGGCNATGATAGATAGTGCCGAAAAAAGTGGTGAATTAAAACCNAATGCAACNATAGTTGAGCCAACATCTGGTAATACCGGTATCGCACTTGCATTTATTTGTGCAGCAAGGGGATACAAGCTAGTTTTAACTATGCCTTCAAGTATGTCCGTCGAAAGAAGAAAGATGTTAAAATTCTTTAATGCAAGATTAGTCCTAACTCCTAAAGAAGATGGAATGAAAGGAGCGATGAAAAAAGCATTAGAAATAAAAAAGCAAATTTCAAACTCAATTATCCTTAATCAATTTGAGAATGAATCCAATCCTAAAATACACTTTAAGACAACGGCAAAAGAAATTTGGAGTGATTGCGAGGGTAATATAGATTATTTAATTTCAGGTGTTGGTACGGGTGGAACAATTTCTGGAGTTGGAAGTTTTTTAAAAGAGAAAAATAAGAATATTCAAATTGTAGCTGTTGAACCAGAGGATTCTCCAGTGATAAGTGGTGGAGAAGCTGGTCCTCACTCCATTCAAGGAATTGGGGCAGGCTTTATTCCTTCTATTCTTGATCTAGATGTTGTTGACAGGGTATTATCTATCAGTAATAGTTCTGCTTTTGAATATTCGAGAAAATTAGCAAAAGTTGAGGGTATCGCAGGTGGAATATCATCAGGAGCCGTATTAGCTGCAGCAATAGAACTAAATGAGGAAAAACATATGGAAAATAAAAATACAGTTATTATAATTCCATCTTTCGCTGAAAGGTATCTATCCACAGCATTATTTTCTGATGTCGATTATGACTAAATTAAGTGATAAACAAATTGAAAAATACTCTAGACAAATAATTATAGATTCCTTTGGTATATCTGGTCAAAAAAAAATAATTGGTACTAAGGTTCTTATAGTTGGTTGTGGGGGCCTAGGAACATCTGCAGCACAATATCTATCGATGGCCGGGATAGGGGNGTTAGGTTTAGTAGATGATGATTGTATTACTTTGAGTAATTTGAATAGACAAACTCTTTTCACTGAGGATGATATTGGTAAAAAAAAGGTTGAGGTTCTAGAAAAAAAAATAAAAAATATAAATCCAGAATCCTCAATATTTACATTAAAAACAAGATTAATACGAAGTAATATTAAAAAAACTTTTTCTGATTATCATTACATTCTGGACTGTAGTGATAACTTTCATACAAGGTTTCTGATAAATGAATTTTGTCATAAAATGAAGAAGATTTTGGTAACTGCTGCGTTACAGAACTTTGATTTGCAAGCAGCAATTTTTAAATCATGGGAAGGAATTAATCCATGCTACGAATGTTTTTTTTCAAGCGATAACAAATATCCACAAGATTCATGCGATCAGATGGGTATTGTAGCAACTGTAGCTGGAATTGGAGGTGCGCTACAAGGGCAATTATTGATTAATAATGTTTTGAATAAACACGCAAATTTTTCCCAAATTATTTTATTTAGTTGTAGTAACATTAGAATGAGAAAAATAGGCTTGAATAAGAACCGAAGTTGTAAAATCTGTAAATCTTCTTAATCATAAACATTTTTTTTTATTATATCAGGTGGTTTTTTACCGTATAAAAATGTAGATATGTTTTTAATAACTCTTTCCCCCATATCGATCCGACTTTCCTCTGTTGCNGAACTTATGTGAGGTAAAAGTACCACATTTTTTGATTCTAAAAGTTTTTGGGATACTTGCGGCTCATGTTCAAAAACATCAAGCCCTGCTCCTCCAATTGAACCTTTATTTAACATTGCCGCTAAAGTTTGCTCATCAACAATCTCACCTCTAGAAGTATTGATAACTATACAATTTTTTTTTAACATCTTTAACCTTTTTTTCGATAGAAGATGAAATGTCTCCGGAGTATACGGGCAATGAATTGTTACAAAATCGGAAATTGATAACATAGAATTTAGGTCTGGGAAAAATGTTGCAGAATAATTCTTTTCTAGTCTTGTTGGTAATCTTTTCCTATTATGATAATTAATGTTCATACCCAACGTTTGAAGCCTCTTCGCAACGGCTGAACCAATTCTTCCCATGCCAATAATCCCAACTTTTTTTCCTCTTACTCTTGTTCCCATTGTTTCACTTGGACCCCATCCAGACCAATTTCCATTTACCAAATCCTTTTGTGCTTCAAGAACTTTCCTACTAATCATCAAAATCATTGTTAAAACAAGATCTGCTGTATCTTCAGTTAGAACGTCGGGAGTATTAGTAACTGTGATATTATTCTCTTTAGCAGTCACAAGATCTAGATTATCAACACCATTTCCAAAATTTGAAATTAATTTAAGCCTTTTCGCAGCTTTAATAATAGAGGCGTCAATCGTGTCACTTATACAAGGAACTAGAATATCAATATCAGATACTTTTTTTTTTAGTTCTGCATAAGTGTATTTTTTATCACTTTTATTTGCTATTACAGTATATTCTTTTTGTAACTTTTCCTCTATCTTTTGTGGTAATTTTCTTGTAAGGAGTATTATGTTTTTTTTTAGGTTCATTAATTTTTTTTTAATTGTTGGTATTTTTTGTATTACAATAACAGATAACTTGTTTGCCTCAAAAATAAATTTTTATTCTACAAAATTTGATGAAGTAAATGTAAGGAATGGACCTGGTCTAAATCACTTGTTAATTTATAAAATTCTAGTCAAAGGTTATCCCTTGAAAGAATTAAGCGAGTTCGACAACTGGAAAAAGATTCAGGACTTTTCTGGAAGGATTGGTTGGGTTTCTAAATCACAGCTAAGTAGCCAAAGGTATGTTATTTCAGTTATGCCAGATCAATATTTATATAAATTTCCAACATATAGTTCCAAGAAAATTGCTTTTGTAAAAAATGAAAGCGTATTAAAAATAATTAAGGAAAATGAAGACTGGCTTCTTTTAGAATCTGATGATGTAAAAGGNTGGCTTACAAAAAAATCTGTGTGGGGGGGNTANANAGACNCTACAGGTCAAAATCNTCAANTAAGGATTTTTTTNCNNTAGNAGATAAAATACTAATATGATGATAATTTTCNTGATCAAAACCTAAAGANACNTCTNA
>NHBS01000045.1:0-3841 GCA_002167825.1 Pelagibacteraceae bacterium TMED13 | reverse complement strand
GTCAGNAAATAATTTTACTTTGAGNTTCNTCAAANTCAAAATGTAAAAANTGAACTGATGANGCTTTNCCTTCTNCATTAGTTCGATTGGTATCATCTTCAGCTCTTGAATAAATCTTTTGATTACCAACTTGAATGAAAGTATTATTTTCGATTCCCCCAATTGAATTTAAAAATTTTTTTCTGACATTTGGGTTGTCGATCTCAAACATTAGTGTAACAACTAAACTTTTACCAGTTGGAATCAGTGGGTTATACGCCTTTAATTCATCTTGCAATTGTTCACGGCCACCTCTTTCTATATATAACATCTCTTGGACTTGGTACAACATTGTATCATAGGACTCAAAGTAAAAAGTAGCATGCGGTCCTACATGCACCCTTCTATTATTTTTATGTTCTTTAATTTTTTTCTTTATTGAATCTCTATCTTTTATGTAACTATCAATATCAATAACGTCGCTTTCAGTAATTGCTTTTTTTGGCATTTAACTCTCCTCAGGTTTAAACAATGATTTTTCTATTATTTCGATAGGGTGTGACAAGGTTTTAATGGTTTGTTTTTTGTCAATTTTTTGTACCCCTTGATTAATGTGGACACCAGCCAATGGACACTCTGATACAAGATACTCATTTTCAAGCTGAATTGTTTTTCTTGCAACTGGTTTTCCTACTTTTAAAGCAAGATCAAAGTTTCCCTTTTTGACTCCCCACGANCCCCCNTGACCTGAACATCTTTCAATTACATCGACTTTCAATTCAGGNACTAATTTAAGCAACTCATTGGCTTTTTGACCTATATTTTGTGCACGAGAATGACATGATATATGAACTGTCACTCCGTTAAAATTTGGAATAGGGCTAAGTAAACTATCATCAAAAGTCTGAATTTTTTGGTGGAGATATTCACAAATATCATAAGTATTTTTTGACAGTAAACTTATATTCTCGTCTTCATTGTTGATGAGTGGCCATTCATATTTAAGCATTAATGTGCAAGAAGGCACAATTGCTAAAACTTTATATCCATCATCTATGAATTCTTTTAAAAGTTTACTAGTATGTAATGCTTTCTTCTCCACCGATTTGATATCTCCACCTTCCAACTGAGGCATACCACAACATCCCTCGTAAAAAACATGAGTCTNTATGTTTAATTTTTCTAATATTCTCTTTGCGGTAAATCCTAAATTTGGATTATTATAATTTACGAAACATGTGGGGAACAGAACNACTTTATCTTTTGATGTATTTTCTATTTTCTTATCTGATAATTTTTTGCATTNNTTAGAAAATGTTTTATCGTAATATTTAGGTAATTCAGCCTCTTTATCAACCTTCAAAAGTAGTTCCATAGCACCTCTTNCCATTCTATTATTTGTATTTGTTGACCAATTTATCAGGTTAGAAAATTTTGAAAAAGTCTTACCGTTCCTATCAGTTTTTGTGAGTTGGTCATCAATAAATGAGTGCTTATTTTTTTGACGTTTTGCATATCTATAACGAAGCATAAGGTGTGGNAAGTCCAGGTTGAATTCATGTGGTGGGACGTAAGGACATTTTGTTAGAAAACACATATCACACATTGTACATGCATCTACTACTTTACCGAAATCACTGCTTGCGACTCCATCCAACTCACCTGTTTTAGATTCATCTATCATGTCAAACAGGTTAGGAAAACTTTCACAAAGATTGAAACAACGTCTACACCCATGACAAATATCAAAGACTCTTCTTAATTCATCGTCTAATTTTTTTTCATCTGTAAAATCTGGATTTGACCAATCTATAACATGCCTTGTAGGTGCGCCAAGACTACCTTCTTTAGTGCTCATAATATTCTCTTTTTGTAAAATAAGATTGGAAGGGAACTACCCCTTCCAATCGTGTGTTTTTATTAGCCCATGTCAGCTAATGTTCTTTCAAACTTTCCAGCATGAGATTTCTCTGCTTTCGCCAGCGTTTCGAACCAATCTGCAATCTCGTCAAAACCTTCATCTCTTGCTGTTTTTGCCATACCAGGATACATATCTGTGTATTCGTGAGTTTCACCTGCTATTGCTGCTTTTAAGTTTTCAGAAGTGTTACCTATAGGTTCGCCAGTTGCTGGATCCCCAACTTCTTCTAGAAACTCAAGATGACCGTGTGCATGACCAGTCTCACCCTCTGCGGTTGATCTGAAAACTGCTGCAACGTCATTGTGACCTTCAACATCTGCTTTTTGAGCAAAATACAGATATCTACGGTTTGCTTGAGATTCCCCGGCAAATGCTGCCTTGAGGTTCTCTTCAGTTTTACTTCCTTTTAAAGACATAATACCTCCATTGTTTATTAAGCTAAATATAAGATAAATAAAATTTAAGTCAATTCTAATTTAGAATAATTCTAATTTAGTATAATGATTATCATTATCAATCGGAAATATTTACAATTACCTCTATTGAGTTTAGCTTCTTTCCCTGTGGAATTTTTGGGAGTTTAGAAATACGCACTTTTTTGGCATCGATATCAGTTAATTCACCTGAGGCTTTGCAAAAAAAATGGTGATGTGATTTTAGGTTTGTATCAAAATAAACTTTATCTGATGAAGCTTTAACCATTTTTAGAATCCCATGTGAAGTAAATTGATTTAAACAATTATAAATAGTGGCCAAGGAAATTCTAACTCCGGTGTTCTTAACTTTATTATAAACGTCTTCTGCTGAAAAATGCTGATTACCGTCTTTGAATAAAGTTTTAATTAAACTGACTCTTTGGGACGTTAACTTTAGTGGCGAATTCTCAAGCATCTTAAGAGCTTTTTGAATATGTGAATTTCCAGTCATATAAAGAACATTATAAGAATTATAAAAAAATTTACAATCCCTTCATTATTCTTTCAATAAGTTGGTTAACTCTTGGTACAAATCCATTTTTATAAAAGGGATCCATCGCAAACCTGTAAGCAGAGTGCCCAGCAAACATTAACTCATTCTCGAGATTGGAAATCCCATGACTTATTTTTTGGAGTGTCTTTTGTATACAAAATGACCTTGGATCTGCTTTTTTTCCAGTTGTTCCTTTTTCTTCTTGGGACCAATTACTAAATAGACATTGAGACAAACAACCCATACAATCAATTTGGTCTTTAACAATTTGACTTGCTTTTTTTATTGTCACCCAAATCAAAGTATTATTAGGAGTTGTCATTGGTTTTGAGAATCCTTTTTTTACCCATTCAAGTATTTTTGATTTATCTGAATGTTTTACATAAAAGGTTCTTTTCCTAGGCCCAATTTCTATCTTCTCGTTAAATTCATTCGTTTGCTCCTTAAGAAATGGTGTCTGTCTCTCTGACCTCTCTTCAAGTTCAATTAAAAAGTCATTTTTGACAGCTGAAGAATAAAATCCTGTTGGACTAAACCTATGAAGACTTACCTCACCTTTCTTTATTGTAAGAAGTTTTTTTTTCCATTCTTCTGGAATTGGACTTTCTTTAGTTAATAAAGGTCTCGTACCAAACTGAAATGCAATTTTTCCAATTTCATTATTGTCAATCCAGTCCTCCCATTCTGATAGGTTCCATACACCTCCTGCCATTATAATTGGGGTATCTTCGAGATTAAACTGATTCATAAGCTTTCTCAAATCCCTAACTCTTTCATATGGGGGTTGTGGCTTAAGGGGATCTTCGCTATTGGAAAGTCCATTATGTCCCCCTGCTAGCCAAGGGTCTTCATAAACTACTCCTCCTAAAAATTGAGCAGTTTTTCTGTAAGATCTTTTCCAAAGAGCATTGAAAGCTCTTGCTGAGGATACTATTGGGTAGTAATAGATTCCAAATTTTGCTGCAATTTCCG
>NHBS01000044.1 GCA_002167825.1 Pelagibacteraceae bacterium TMED13 | reverse complement strand
GTGAATTTAAAAAAAATTTAGAATGCTCTTTCATTTTGCTTTATTATTCTAATATAAATATTGTTATATAAAAATATTATTATGAAACAAATTAACACAGATGTACTTATAATTGGAGCAGGTCCAGTAGGGTTGTTCTCAGTATTTCAATTGGGTCAACTTGGAATGAAATCGTGTGTTGTTGACTGCTTGCCACAAGCAGGTGGGCAATGCTCAGAGCTTTATCCCGAAAAACCTATATACGATATACCAGCTTACCCAGTTATAACCGGAAATGATCTAGTAGAAAGTTTAAAAAACCAAATCAAACCATTTAATTCTAAATTTTTGTTAAATCAAAGGGTTGATCAAGTAAACTATAACAAAGACCAATTTATTTGCGAAACCTCAAATGGAAACAAAATATCTTCAAAATGTATTTTTATTGCAGCTGGCAATGGTGCTTTTGGACCAAATAAACCACCACTCGAAAATATTGAAAATTTTGAGAATATATCTGTTCTCTATAATGTTGATAAAAAAAATATTTTTCTTGATAAAACAATAGCTATAGCTGGTGGAGGAGATTCGGCTGTTGACTGGGCGATAGAATTATCTAGTATTACCAAAAAAATTTACTTTATTCACAGAAGAGAAAAATTAAGAGCTGCTCCAAATAGTGTTGAAAAATTAAAGAGCCTAAGTCTTGATAAAAATATTGAAATGATAATTCCTTATCAAATTGATTCAATTCAAGGTCAAAATGGTAAAATTGAAACCTTAACTGTAAAAGACCTTAATAATGAAACAAGAAAACTTGAAGTTGACTACTTTTTACCATTTTTTGGTCTATCCACCAAACTAGGGCCAATTTCTAACTGGGGTTTGGAGATAGAAAAAAAAATCCTAAGAGTTGATCAATCTAGCTGTCAAACATCTAAAAAGGGAATTTATGGTATAGGTGACATTTGTAATTACCCTGGAAAGCTTAAACTAATTTTAACTGGATTTGCAGAGGCTGCTGCAGCCTCTCATCATTGCTATAAACTCGTATTTCCAGACAAATCTCTTCATTTTGAGTATTCAACTACTAAAGGTATAAACACCCGAGGTTAATATCTATATTCTTCAGATTTATATGGACCCTCAACTGGTATGTTAATATATTTACTTTGTTTACTTGATAATTTCGTTAGCATCGCCCCTATTTTGTCCAAATGAATACTCGCAACTTTTTCATCAAGTTTTTTAGGGAGTACATAAACTTTATTTTCATAGTTTTTGTTATTATTCCATAACTCGATCTGGGCTAATACTTGGTTAGAAAAAGAGGCTGACATCACAAAACTTGGATGTCCAGTTGCGCAGCCCAAGTTTACAAGCCTTCCTTCTGCCAACAAAATGATTTTTTTCCCATCTGGAAATTCTATTTCATCAACTTGTGGTTTGACATTACTCCATTTATTGTTTTTTAACGCCTCGACTTGTATTTCTGAATCAAAGTGACCAATATTACATACTATACTTCTATCTTTCATTTCTCTCATATGATCCAAAGTGATTACATCAACATTTCCCGTTGCTGTAACAAAAATATCTGCTTTTTTACAAGCATTATCCATTGTTGTCACTTCATAACCATCCATAGCCGCTTGGAGTGCACAAATAGGGTCGATTTCAGTTACTAGTACTCTACAACCTGCATTTCTCAAGCTTTCAGCAGACCCTTTTCCAACATCTCCATATCCTGCTACTATTGCAACTTTGCCTGCCATCATGACATCTGTTGCTCTCCTTATGCCATCAACTAAACTTTCTCTACAACCGTATTTATTGTCAAATTTCGATTTTGTAACTGAATCATTTACATTAATTGCCGGAACTTTCAATCTTCCGTCCTTTTCCATCTCTACTAGTCTAAGTACGCCCGTTGTTGTTTCTTCAGAAAGCCCCTTTATCTCATTAAGATATTCTGGATATTTTTCATGAATTAGCTTTGTCAAATCTCCACCATCGTCAAGTATCATATTTGGTTTCCAACCATCTGGTCCATCAATTGTTTTTTCAATACACCACCAAAATTCTTCTTCTGTCTCACCTTTCCATGCAAAAACAGGAATATTTTCCTTCGCAATTGCTGCTGCTGCTTGATCCTGGGTTGAATAAATATTACAAGAACTCCATCTAACTGTAGCACCTAAGTCAATCAAAGTTTCGATGAGTACTGCCGTCTGAATCGTCATATGAAGACATCCGGCAATTCTAGCGCCTGATAAAGGCTTTGAATTTTTATATTCCTCTCTAAGCTGCATGAGTCCAGGCATTTCTGTCTCAGCTATTTGAATTTCTTTTCTACCCCAAGTAGCTAACTCGATATCTTTTACTTTAAAGTCACTCATTTTTCTCCTAACTAAAATTATTTATCACGTAATTTCTATATTTTTCTAATTTATTCTTTATCGAAATATTATCATCATCATTTAAAATTTCACCTGAAATTTTTTTTGCTTCACTAAAGCTTAAGTAATTTAAAAATTGCTTTATTTTTAGAATACTGGAAATTCCCATTGATAATGAATTAATATTTAAACCTACCAATAACATAGTAAACAAGGTATCGCCAGCCATTTCGCCACAAATACTTACTGGAATGTTGTTATCTTTTGCAGAATTAACTGTCAATTTAATTAACTTAAGAACTGAAGGATGAGTAGGATCATAAATATTAGCCACCTCTTCGTCACCTCTATCTGTTGCTAAGGTATACATAGTTAGGTCATTTGTTCCTATTGCGAAAAAATCACAGTTTTTTGCTAGTGACTGTGAGATAAGCGCTGCAGCTGGTGTTTCAATGAGAACACCAACAGGCGGGACTTTAATTTTAATTTTTTTTTGCCTTAAATCTGATACTACTTCATCAATTATCTTTTTAGTTTGATTTAATTCAGTAACATTTGAAACCATTGGCAACATAATTTTTATGTTGCCATAATTACTTGCCCTTAGAATAGCAGATAGTTGCTTTTTAAAAATTTTTGGGAAAGCAAGTGTTAATCTTATGGCTCTAAGTCCAAGTGCTGGATTTGGTGATTTTGATAAAAATTTTTCAATTGATGGAACTTTTTTGTCATTTCCAACATCAAGAGTTCTTATTGTCAATGGATTACCTTTTAGATATTTTAATGCATTTCTAATTGAAATAAATTGTTCCTGTTCTGAAGGCATTCTTTTTTTGTTCATAAATAAATATTCACTTCTGTAAAGTCCTATACCATTGATACCTTTCTTCATAGATTCTTTAACCTCATCTTCGTTATCAACGTTCGCCTCAATACTTATTTTTTTTCCATCTAATGTTTTTGGCCTAATATTTACAAATGAATTTAATTTTTTTTCTTGATTTTTCTTTTCTTCAATCTTTTTTACATAAAATAATCGAGTATGTTGTGTTGGGTTTGTTATTAAAACGCCCTTTTCTCCATCAATTATAAGCTCGTCATTTTTTCTAAGTTTTTTTAATACATTTTTAACTCCTACAATTGTAGGTATTGATAAAGATCTTGCTACAATAGCAAAATGTCCCTCAGGCCCTCCCAAACCACTAACAAGACCTATATATTTATTTTTTGATTCTGAAAATAGATCTGCTGGGCCAAGTTCATTAGCTACTAGAATCTGATTTGCTTTCACTTTACTAAAAAAAATTTTTTTTTGTAGGTTATCTAAAATTCTTTTACATACATCTCTAACATCATCAAATCGATCTTTGAGATAATCGTCTTTAATTTTATTAAAAATTTTAAATTGCTTGTTTAACTCCTCATTGATAGCAAACTCAGCATTAATAAGATCGTTACTTATTCTTTTCTTTGCATCCTTGATAAAAGATGATGAACTTAGTAAGTAGATGTTAGCCTCTAAAACTAGTTTCATTTCCTCATAGACATCATTCTTGGTAGAATGAATTTTATTAATTATTTTTTTAAAATCTAGAATTGTTTTCTTTACTGCTTTATCTAATCTAATTAATTCATTCTTAACGTTCGATATAGAAATATTATATTCAGAATGAGATAAATTTGATGTCTTTTTTAATATACAATTTCCAATGGCATATCCTGATGAAACCCCAATACCTTTTATGACCTTTTCCTTTCTAATATTCTCCGATAGGGGTTTTTCCTCACCAAAATTATTTTTTATTAAATCAATTAATTTCTCTAAATCCTGTTCTGCCTTACTCCCAATACATTGTACCTTAATTTCAGTTCCTTTTGATGCTGCGAGGGTCATCAATCCTAATAATGAAGAGCCACTGACAGTATTTTTTCCCTTTTTAACAACGAATTTTGATTCGCACTTTGATGTTAAGCTTACAAACTTGGCTGCTGCTCTTGCGTGTAGACCAAGTTTATTCGTTATAAGAATTTTTTTCTCTAACCTTTTTTCTTGCAATTTTTTTTATCCTCAAAAAAAGCAGAGGCAACATTTATATATTTTCTACCTGCTTCTTGTGACTTTTTAATGACATCTTTAATTGATAATTTTTTTCTCAAAGACATCATTTTAATAAGCATCGGCAAATTGACACCTGCTACAACTTCAATCTTTTCATCTTCCATTACAGATAGAGCAAGATTGGAAGGAGTTCCTCCAAACATATCTGTAAGAACAATCACACCCTTCCCAGATTGTGCCTTTTTAACATAGTCTAAGATTTCGTTTCTTTTATTTTCCATATTATCTTGAGGAAAGATTGAGACCGCGTAAACTTTTTCCTGCTTTCCTACAATATGTTCTATAACTCCTATAAATTCTTTAGCTATATTAGAATGACTTACTATTACTATTCCAATCATTTTTTTATATCTCTATGATCAAGGTACATTTCAAATTTATTGTTTTTTTTTAGTATAGAATAAAGTTGAAGGGCTGAAACAACTGACCGATGAACCCCCCCTGTACATCCAAAGGCAATAGTTATATAATTTTTACCTTCTTCTTTAAATCCTATTAAAATTTTATCAAAAAACTTTTGGATGGTCCTAAAAAAAAAATTAAAGTTTTTTTGTTTATTTATAAAATCTATCACCTTCTTATTTTCACCATTAAGTTTTGATAACTCTTTAATATAAAAAGGGTTCTTAATAAACCTCATATCAAAAACAATATCTGCTTCTCTTGGCAGGCCATATTTATAACCAAAAGAAATTATTCTTATACTTAGTTTAGTTTTAGAATCTTTATTAAAAAATCCATTTAGTTGTTTTTTTAATAGATTTACTGAAAACCCTGAAGTATCTATGTATATATCATTAACTTTCTTTAATGGTTCTAACCATAAACGTTCTCTGTCAATTATATCGTCCATCGGCAGGTCAAGTTTAAGTGGATGTGACCTCCTATTCTCCTTAAATCTGTTTATTAAATTTAAATTATCACAGTCAAAAAAAACAATTGAAACATCAAGTTCTTTTTTCTTCAAAGTTATAAGATCTGCAATTTTTTTAGCGTTAAAGCCCTGACTTCTTATATCAATCCCTACTGCTATATTTTTTTTTATATTTGATTCTAGTATATTTATAATTAACGAAGTTGGAAGATTATCAATTGCTTCATAACCTATATCCTCAAGAATCTTTAAAGCTGTACTCCTTCCTGCACCCGATAGTCCTGTAATTATGATAACTTTATTTTTACTCATTAATCTCATTCAACTTTACTTTGACCTTTGCAACTGAAGAGGAGTTTTTTCCATTGATCTCAAGCTTAGGAAATTTTAAACCCAATAAATTAATCTGATTTTTTTTTGGAATTCTTTCTATTACCTTATCTGTAAGTCTAACCACTAGCTTCAGTTTTATACCTTCTACATAAGGGACGGTTATTATTCCTACCTCTCTAACTTCAAGGAGACCCTTAGTATTTTCAATGCCAAATAAATTGATATTCTTTTCTAATTTACTAAAAACAGTAATATCATCAGATATAAGGGTAGCTCCAGAATCAATTAGTCTTAATGCGAGATCTGATTTGCCCGAGCCAGGATCTCCAAATATTGCCACTCCATTATCCTCTATCGCAACGCTGGTAGCATGGAGTCTTTTAATACTCATTTTTTATCCAATAAATTTTCTCTTAGCTTCTTATTCAAAACCATTATTTCTACATTAAGATTTTGTTTATTCTTAAATTCAAAATTTAACTTAAAATTTGTTCCATCTTTTAATTCCTGATTGAGACCCATGAGCATAATATGTGTACTTCCAGGTTGAAAATAAAATTCACTTCTTGCTGGAATATTTAGCGACTCTACTTTTTTCATCCTCATAATTTCACCTTCTAAAACTGTGTCGTGAATTTCAGCTACTTCGCAAATAGTTGAAGTAATACTTTTAATCACAAGGTCTTTATCAGATTGATTGAATATTGATACATAAGCAGCTGCTACCTTTTGTCCCTTAAAGGTTTCAAATGCATACCCTCCATGAAAAACTACTTTTGCAGAGGTAGAATCATTAGATAGAATTAAAAAACAAACCAGGAATGATAAAAGATATTTGAAATTTTTCATTTTATTAATATTTATATATATATATTAATATAATAGCATGAATATAAATTACACTACAAGACAGTTAATAAGATCGTGTTCTAAGGGTTATTTATCTACAGAGTTCAATCCTACGCTATACTCTAATAGTAAAATAAATTTAAAGAATAAGTTTCCCTATTCAACCTTTACCCTTGTTGCTTATGACTATGATTCATCTCCAATTTTTCTNTTATCAGACCTCTCTGAACATACGACAAATTTAAAGAGTAATAATTTGATGTCTTTGATGGTTTGTGAGGAAGAAAAGATTTATAGACTTTTTCCTAAGTTTAAAAAACAGTTTGGTAACTATGAAGATCCTATGTCAAGACCAAGAATCACGCTAATAGGTGAAGCTAAAATAACAAAAGATTTGTCACATAAAAAAAGGTTTCTCTCACGTCATCCAGCTGCAAATTTATACTCCAATTTCAATGATATGAATTTTTATATCCTAAAAATAAAATCTGCCCATTTAATTGGTGGATTCGCGCACGTAAGATGGTTCAATAAAAGCGAGTTGTTATGTAAAGATTTTAATAATTTTAAAGAAATGGAATTTGATGTTATTGAACATATGAACTCTCATCATAAGGAATCTGTAGATTTGTACTCAACTAAAATTCTNAAGAATAAAACAAAAAATTGGGAAATTATTGGTATTGATCCNGATGGNTTTGATNTAAGAAAAGGTAAAAATTTGACAAGGTTNTTTTTTGAGAAACAACTNAATGATGCAAAGAAGCTTCGAGGAGTTTTTGTAAATCTTCATAAGTTAGCNTCNAAAATTTAATGAGCATCATCCCATGTNTTNCCTATTCCAAAATCAACTTTNATTGGAACATTTAAATCAATNAAATTTTTGTGTGATTCCGACATCAAATCCGGTATGTCCTTTTTAAGTTTATCTATCTCATTTTCAGGACTTTCAAAGATTAATTCGTCATGAATTTGTAATAAAAGCTTAGTTTTTAGATTTTCGCTTTTAAGATAATTAAAAACCTCAAACATAGCATTTTTTATTAAATCTGCAGCACCNCCTTGTATTGGAGCATTTATAGCAGAACGTTCTGCAAAATTTCTCCTTGTCATCANACTGTCATTTATTAATGGAATNAAAATTCTTCTGCCAAATGGTGTTAAAATAAAGCCATCACTTCTACATTGATTTANAGTTTNCTCCATATAANTTTTTATTCCAGGATATTTTAAAAAATATTGATCCATATAATTTTTAGCCTCTGTATTTGATATTTCTAATTGTANTGCNAATCCGTATGGAGAAATTCCATAAATAATTCCAAAATTAATTATTTTTGCTTTTCGTCTTAGTTCATCNGTAACTTTNTCCTTTGTTAAATGAAAAACATCGGTTGCTGTAATACTGTGGATATCCTCGTCATTAGAAAATGCATCTAGTAAAACTTCAATATTGGCAACATGAGCCAAGATTCGAAGTTCAATTTGTGAATAATCAAATGATAAAATNTTATTACCTGCTTCAGCGATAAATGCTTTTCTTATTTGCCTACCCTCAATATTTTTAATTGGTATATTTTGTAAATTTGGATCATTAGAAGAAAGTCTTCCTGTAAGNGTACTTGCCATACCGAANGAAGTATGAATTCTATTNGTTNTTTTATTCTTCCTAGAAATTAGTCCCTCACAATATGTATTCTTAAGTTTAGAAAANTGTCTCCAATCNAGAATGAGNGATGCAATCTCAACTTTTTCATTTTTAAGTTTTTCAAGAACCTTNACGTCTGTCTGATAATTNCCACTTTTACCTTTCTTNCCGTGAGGTAAGTTTAGTTTTTCAAATAGNACTTCACCTAATTGTTTNGGTGANCCGACATTAAANTCTTCTTNAGAAATATCATATATTTTTTTTTCAAAATTCTTNAATTTANCTGAAAATTGAGTTGAAAGCTTCTCTAATTCATAGTCATTAATTTTAAAACCATTTTTTTCCATTGATGCAATTACATGGATTAGAGGTTTTTCTATAAAAAAATAAAATTCAAATAAATTATTTCNTATCAGTTCTATTCTGAGTTTTTCCCACAACCTAAAAGTAACATCCGAATCCTCTGCAGCATACTGGGTAGCTTGCTTAATATCAACNTCNTTGAAAGGGATCTTTTTCTTATCAATTGTTGTTATTTGATTATATTTTATAGTTTCATGAGATAAAAAATCTAATGATAATTCATCTAGTCCGTGTCCCCTTTTTCCAGTCCGAAGTACATATGACATCAACATAGTATCATCTAAATTAACAACATTAATACCAATTCCCTCTAAAATTAGTAAATCATATTTGATGTTTTGTCCTACCTTAAGAATTGACTTATCCTCTAGTGGTTTTCTTATTTCCATGATGAACTCATCAATACTAATTTGCTCTTCTATATCATGTGCNAGTGGAATATAACAAGCATNCCCATTTCNTATTGATATGGATAAGCCTACAATATTAGCCTCAACGGCATTCAATGATGTTGTTTCACAATCAATTGCTATAACACCATNATCATAAATTTTTTGCACCCACCTCTTTAATTGATCAATTTTTGTGACGGTTTCATATTTNCCACGATCTATGNTTGGGTTATTAGGAATGTAATATTTTGNATCCTCTTCTTCNTGTGATTCTTTTTTTACTGATAAATTATTTGTTAAATTCTTGTTGCTATTTTCTTGATTTCCATACTTGCTAATTACATTAGCTTTAATTCTAGAGAATTCCAACTCATCNAGAAAGTCAAGAAGTTTTCCTACTTCAAGGGGTTTGAAATCAAGTTCCTTTATTTCAAGAGGTAGTTTAATATCATTTTTCAACGTAACCAGTTTTTTTGATATCAAGGCTAAATCTTTATTTAAAATTATCGTTTCTTTTCTTTTTTTTTGTGTAATATTTTCANCATTATCGATCAAATTCTCTACCGTACTATATTGATTTATTAATTGCGCAGCTGTTTTAGGCCCAATACCAGGAACCCCNGGAATATTATCCGATGAATCACCAGCTAATGCTTGAACTTCGATCACCTTTTCAGGTTTAACACCAAACTTTTCTAAAACATTTTTTTCAGTAATTTGTTTTTTTTTCAAAGGATCTATCATTGAAACCTTTTCATCAATTAACTGCATTAAATCTTTATCAGATGAAACTATTGACGTTTTCTGANCTAACTTTGAGGCAGCATGAGCATAAGAAGCTATGAGATCATCAGCCTCATACCCCTCAAGTTGAATTGATGGGATATTAAANACTANTGGTACTTTTTTAATAAGTTCAAATTGTGGAATTAAATCTTCTGGAGGGTCAGATCTATTTGCCTTATAGTCTGNATAAATATCNTTCCTAAANGTTTTCCTAGCAGCGTCAAATATTACAGCTATTCTTACACCTCCACCTTGTTCCCTCTGAATATCTTCAACAAACTTTAAGAGCATATTTGTAAAACCAAAGACTGCATTAACAGGAATTCCCTTGGACGTATGCATAGGAGGCAAAGCATAATATGCCCTAAAAATATATCCAGAACCATCTACTAAGATTAGCTGACTAGTGTTTTTCGTCATTTTTTATGAATTGTCTACTACAGTAGGGGCAAGTTACTATTGTTCCTTCTGAAATATCTAGATAAATTAAAGGATGAGTCCCATCTCCATCGCAACTTGCTGTATCATCTCCAACTTTTTTTAGCTGTATTTGAATATTCTCAACCATCAATCTAAATTTATATAGTTATAAACCTTTTATTTGATTATATATATTAAAATGAATAAAAACATAATTGTTGTTAATAATTTAACTAAAAAATATAAAATTACTGATAAGTTTGCCCTTGAAGGAATTGACCTAAAAATTAGACAAGGCTCTATTTTTGGTTTACTTGGACCAAATGGTGCAGGAAAAAGCACATTTATAAATATTTTAGCTGGCTTAGTTAACAAAACTTCTGGTCAAGTAAAAGTTTTTGATCTAGATCTAGATACAAATCCAAAAACAATTAGAGGTAATTTAGGAGTCGTCCCTCAAGAAATAAATATTGANCCATTTTTTACNCCGATGCAAGTAATGAATAACCANGCNGGAATGTATGGNATTAAAAAAANAAATAACAAAAATTTAGAAATTCTTAAAAATCTAAATTTAGATGATAAAGCAAATGCCTATTCTAGAAGTTTGTCAGGAGGNATGAAACGTAGACTTATGGTTGCAAAAGCTATGGTTCATAATCCTCCTATAATAATTCTTGACGAACCAACAGCAGGAGTAGATGTAGAACTTAGAAATAAACTGTGGGACTACATAAGAAGATTNAATAAAGCTGGTACAACAATAATTTTAACGACGCATTATCTTAAAGAAGCAGAAATTCTTTGTGATGAATTAGCTGTGATTAATAATGGNAAAGTTATAGCATGTGATAAAAAAAAGAATNTATTAAGTCTGCTTGATGAAAAGCATCTCATATTAGAATTTGATAATACCAACTTTAAAGTTCCAGAAAAATTAAAAAAATATTGTATCAAAAAAACTAAAAACTCTATTGAATTAAAATTTAATAAAAGTGAGAATAGTGTAACAAANTTTATAAAGATTTTTGAAAAAACGAAATCTAAAATAAAAGATATATCAACNAAAGATTCAGATTTAGAGGAAATATTTATAAATTTATTAAAAAAATANCATTTACTCTAGTTTNTATTATGCTTTGCTCATGTTCGGTTATGAAACAAGAAGTAAATTATAAAGATCCTCAAAGTTATGAGTTCAAAAAAAGAGTTTGGCAAGTAAATGAACATGAAGGTGCTATAATCATTGCTATTCATGGATATAACGATTACTCTGAATCATTCCAAATTCCAGCNACATTCTTAACAAAATATAAAATATCAACAATTTCATTTGACCTCAGAGGCTTTGGGATGAATGAGGACCGTGGAAGTTGGTTTCCACTTTCAGTTCACATTNATGATGTAACGTTTTTTGTTAAAAAAATAAGAAAAAATCATCCTAAAAAAAAAATTTTTTTACTTGGTGAAAGCATGGGTGGAGCGATCGTAGCTTCNNCTGTAATTAAAAACAAAAATCTACAAATTGATGGAGTTATTTTAGTTGCTCCAGCCATTTGGAATTTTTCGGAAATGAANCCAATAAAGANAATTTTTCTTAANGTTATTAGTACNCTTTTACCAAATCTANAACTNGATGGNGGTGATTTTATTAAAGTAACAGCATGTAATAATATCGAGNTATTGAAGGCTCTCGCTAAAGATAAATACTTTATTCATAAACCAAATCTTAAAAGTTTAAATGGAATAGTCGAATTGATGGATGAATCTTATAAGTATACTNAAGAATTTTTAAACCAATTNCCTTACAGAACGCTTATAATTCTNCCTATAAAGGATGAAATTGTGCCCCGAAAACCTTTAACTAAACTATTAAATGATAAAAAAGATNCTATTAAAGATAATATTAAATTAGCTATTTTTAAAAATAACTATCATATGATATTACGAGACTTGGAAAGTGAAACTATCACAAAATTTCTGGCAAACTGGATCAATAATTTAGACACTTCCAATTCAATCTCAGAATCTATTAATATTTTGAACAATAGTAAGTTTTACCATATAACTGAAAAATGAAGAAATCTATTGTTTTGATAACTGGTTCTAGTTCCTGGTGGAAGTCAAAAAAATATAGAAGGGAGTCATTCCTTATATTAATGAGATTAAAAAAACAAAAATGGCGCTTAAATAAAATTGAAGAAATCAAACCACACCCATATTCGATTGACACTAAACTTTATAGAAAATATCATTTATTTAGATGATTTATTTATTCATAATTATTTTAACTTTTTCTATTAATGCTTTTTCAGCAGAAATAATACAAGACAAGCAGGGAAATTACTATTTGATGAAAAAGGATGGTACTTTTACAAAATTACCGGCTCCTAAAGCTGGTAATAAATATATAATTAAAAAAAAAACTTTATCGAATAAAAGTAAATCAAATAGATCTATCTTTAAAAAAGTTGAAAAAAACTCAAGGGTAAAATCAAATCAAGGAATAAGATAATGAATGATATAGAAAAAAAAGAAGTATGGAATTTAATTACAAGTCGTGGAGACTTCTTAAAAGGGAAATTAAAAGATGATCCGAGGCATCCAATTGGAAGAAATTCTTATGCTCATATATGTAGTCTAATAATTTCTAAGTTTGGATGTTCGTATAAAGAAGTTAATAGTAATAAATTATTGGAACTTAAAAACTTTATTTCAGAAATAAATGAATAGGGAAGATCTATACTTAAGGGAGGAAATATTATGTTGT
>NHBS01000001.1 GCA_002167825.1 Pelagibacteraceae bacterium TMED13 | reverse complement strand
TCTATTTGTTTGCCATTTACTTCACCAGATTCAAGCATCTTTATTCTAACCCATTTTTCTTCTTTTATATTTGGCTTTTCGACTAACGTTTCTTTAGCAGGCTGCTTTATTTTTGGTTTGTTAATTTCCATTTTATCATCATAAAGTAAAGAAATTTTGCTTCTAATAATTTTTACTCTGGCAGCAAGTGCAGCGAGCCTCATTGTTTCATCCATGTTTTCCATTAATAGCTTTTTGATAATTTGATTTACTTCATCTAAAGGTTTATCTCCTATTTTTGAAATTATTTGGTCTCTTATTTTTTCAACTTCGGGATCTAAGTTTGTATTTAACACGTTTTTTTCGTTCATAAAATTAACAACCTTTCTTTTGGCATTCAATTTGCAAATTCCAAACCAAAAGCGAAAAAAAATATGAATAATAGTATTAAACAACAATTTGACGTATACAGCAATGCATTAAACATTAGAAATAAGAAGAATGAAATTCTTGCTTCTAACATTGCAAATGCTTCAACACCTAATTTTAAGGCCAGAGATGTTGATTTTGAGGTCGAATTAGCTAGATCATTAAATAACGGCCCATTAAAAACATCAAGCGGTGCTCATATAGCATTAACTACTAAATATTTACCAGGCAAAGTTCAATACAGGCAGTCAATTAATCCTTCCGTTGACGGAAATACCGTTGAACTTGCAGTTGAGCAAATGGAATTCGCTGAAAATTCAATTAGATATCAAACAACTTTAGATTTTATTAACTCAAAAATTAGGGGATTACTTGGAGCAATAAGAGGTGAATAATGGATATTAAAAACATTTATCATATAGCACAAAGAGCAATGGGAGCTCAGTTAGTAAGGTTAAATGCTACGGCTAGTAATTTAGCTAATGCAGATAATATTGCATCTAATCCAAATGATGCTTACAAACCAGTAAAACCAGTATTTGAAACCAAATACTTTGATCTAATCAGAAAAAAAGGAATTTCTACTGTGGATGCTGTAACTGTTCAAAAAATGGATATAGATCCTATTAAAGAGTACAAGCCTGGCCATCCAATGGCTGATGAAAATGGTTTCATATATAGAGCTCCTGTAAATATTGAGGAAGAATATGTAGATATGCTTGAGGCATCAAGACATTATCAAAATAATGTAGAGGTAATTTCAACAATTAAAGCACTAATGCTTAAAACTGCAAGTTTAGGAAAATAAAGGGGTAAAAAATGGCAGATATTNCAAAAACATCAGAACAATCTTTAAATAATATTCTANATAAACTTGGNGTAAGAACNCAAGAAGATGTAAAAAAAGAAGGTAATAAAAATACATTGGGTCAGGAAGATTTTTTAAAGCTCATGACCACTCAACTTCAAAATCAAGATCCATTTGCTCCAATGGATAACGGAGATTTTATTGCACAGATGGCTCAATTTTCAACGGTAACAGGTATTACTGAAATAAATACTAACTTAACTGATTTGGGATCAAAACTTGAACCTAATCGTGTAGCTACAGCTGCACAATTCTTAGGACACTCCGTTTTAGTTCCAGGACAAGTTGTAAGTCCTGATGATAAAGGTGAAATTCACGGGGTAGTTGACTTACCAAGTTACTCGAACGATGTAGGTTTAACTTTTACCAATCCAAGTGGTGAAATTGTTCACACAATGAATCTTGGTACGAATGATAGAGGTTTAGTTGGTTTCAGTTGGACTGATATTCCAGATGAAATCAAAAGAGATAAAACAAGACTTACGATTCAAGCTTATGCAGGAAACGGACAAGCAAGTGATGGAATAAGTACAGCTGTTTACAATAAAGTAATAGCTGCTTCTGCTCCAAAAAATAGTGAGGATGTAATTCTAGAGACTAAAGACTATGGTGAAATTTCTGCAAATGACGCCATAAAACTAAAAACTAACGATTAATACTTAAAGGAGAAAGAAAAAATGTCATTTTATACAGCATTAACAGGACTAAATGGAGCGCAGTCAGATATTTCTGCAACTTCAAACAATATTGCAAACGTTAACACGACTGGTTTTAAGAGATCAAGGGCTGAATTTGGTGATATTTTTGCGACATCTCCATTACAAAATGCTTCATCTTCAATCGGTTCTGGTACAATTTTAAAAAGTGTTAAACAGCAGTTCACTCAGGGTAACATTACTTCATCACTAAACGTGTTAGATGTTGCGATTTCAGGTCAGGGTTTTTTCTCCTTAAAACCGTCCCTTACATCAGGTCAGACTGTTTATACAAGAAATGGCTCATTCAATGTGAACAACGATAGATATGTGACAGATTCATCTGGTCAGTTTTTGCTTACATTTCCAGTGAACGAAGATGGTTCAGTTACGGCAAAAGATTTAGTCAGTGCCGTACCTCTCCAACTTCCAGTAACTTCAGGAACTCCTAAGGCAACAACATCAATTGAGTTAGGAGTAAACGTTTCGGCTACAAGTGAAATTATTACTGATAAACCACAATTTGAGGATGGTTATGTTTTTGATCCTAATGATCCAACTACCTACAATAACTCAACATCAATCACAATCTTTGATGATTTAGGTAACCCNACAATTGCAACTATATTTTTTATTCGTACACAAGCAGCATCAGCTGATGATCCTACCAATAAATTTGAAACTAGATTGGTCATTAACGATACAGTAATTGATCCAGATTTAGTGCGTTCAGTTACAGATACTCAACAACCTATTTTCATTGATCGTTTTGGCCAACAAACTACGNCTGTTCCAGATGATAACTATTTCTTGGAAGGAAAAGGTTCNGCTTTGTATAAGCTAGATGATTTACAAACATTAATTGATTCAACACCAGCTAAAGTAACAGGTGAATCAAGTGCATTTGATTTTGGTGAAGAAGGAGACAAAACTGTAACTATCGTTACAGATCCATTGAAATTTAATTCAACTCGTGAAAGTGGTGATACAACTTCCAGTGTTTATTGGGGAACAAATTTCATGACAATTAATGTTGATAATAGTGACCAACCTGTCAATATTGATATTAGACCGGGCTCTTATAATGCAACACAGTTATCAGCTGAAATTCAAAGATCTATAAACGCTGCATATGGTGATGATAAAAAAATTCAAATTGTCCAAAATGTTGATGATACTTTAACAATTGATTTATTAAAATTAAATGCTGACGGGACGTCTACAGGATTGACGACTCCAGTTTCAGTTGATTTACTTAGTGATTCATATGTTTCTGATTTAGAGGGAATTACACTAACTGGTGCATCACCAGACTTTACAAGAGAACAATTTTTAGCACATACTCAGGCTCGTTTAAATGCAGCTTTAAATGAATATGCGGTTAACCCAACTTCTGATGCAGTAGCTAGTGCAACTGCTTTAGGTGTAAGTGAAAGTTTATTTTATAGAGCATCTGGAAAGTCTATTGGAACTATACTAGATCAAAGTCAAGCTTTTACATTCAATCATTACACTGCAGATGATGGTAGTGGTGCGGCTTCAAATACAAATGCAGATCTTTCGGCAAATAGTGGATTAGCAACTCAAAGACATCTTACTTATTCTTATTACGGTAAAAGCCCAGAACTTCATGTTTATGATGAAAAAGACGATTTAGGTGATAATGCAAGTACAACTGCTGTTTCTTATGATCAGTCTGAAAATACAGTAAGATTTTATTTTGGATCAACTGATCCAGCATTAACTGCTAATGAAAAAGTGAGGTTTGTTGGTAAGTTTTATTCTGACACAACACAAAATGCTAATTCAGACTTTGTCAATGGTCGTGAGTTTACTATTACTACAACAGGTTCTGAAACTGTAGGCGTTACTACTTATTATTATGTAGAAGCTAGTACAGCGGGATTAAATTTCCCTGATTCAGACTTTTCATTATCTGTAGCTGATGCAAATGATGATGCCAAGATATATTCAGAGCAATCAACTGCAGTAGAAGCTTTTTTTGAAGGCGCTTCAGATGTTTATGCAGGTGCACCTGTTAATTTTAGTAGCTCAAAAATAGTTATAAGAGAAATTGGAACAGCAACTAAACACGATTATACAAATGCTGATATGGTTACAGAGGAGTCAAAGAATATTATTGATGATCTTGNAGAAGTATTCACACTTACTGATACAGAAACTTCGGCAGGGACAACATTAGATACCTATGAGTTAACAGGATTAGGTGAAAATACTAATACAGCATCAAGAGATGAGTATCTGAACGGTGATGGAACAACAGATGATAAAACAAAACCAGCCACTCATTGGGTAGATGAAAAGGATCCTCCAATTGAGGTGTCTTACGATGTTTTAAATCAAAGACTTCAGTTTGAAGTTGATAGAAACCTAATTGGTACGGGAACAAACAGTAACTTTAACAGTTTCAAAATTTTTGGTTCAACTACAGCGACAACAGAAAATAATTTAGGTATTCCAACAGCAGATGACACTAATGAAACATTAATCAGGGGTGGAGAAAAATTCTCTGCAAGTACATTCGTTGCTGATGGTGCAGAAATCCAACTTAACGATAAACGATTCGGAGTAAAAGTTGGTTACAATAGTGAATTAAAAGCCTTTGAATTTAGTAGTGGAACAACAGGTGAAACAATTGCTGCTAACGGTGCAATTGGAGTTACCGAGGCTCAGACTGCNTCCAGTATTGTAGNTGGTAGATACCTACTATCTACTACTGATGGATCGGTAACTGATAGTACAGACTTTTTCTCAGGAGACAATAACCTAATGGGAATTGGTGTTACTAAAACTAATGCACTCACAACTGATGCTAAAGGATTAGCAGCCCAACCTGCTCAAGCAGTTGGAGCATCAGCTACCGAAGATCTTACACAGGTTTTTAGATTAACAAATCAAGGTAATGAAAATATTTTTAACGTATCAGTTAATGGTGTTGCTGGTGTAATTGAAATTCCTCAAGGTTTCTATGTTGGAACCACTCTAGCTGAAGCGCTTCAAGAAAGGATAAACCAAATTGAAGATTCATCTGGAACTGTTGGTGGTGGTATCACAGTGAAATTTAATTCAGATACCAACAGCTTTACTTTTACCAATGGTACAACTGGTAAAGACTCAACTATTAAAGTTCGAGGTGCCTCTAAGTTTGGTTTAGATAATGTTGATTTAGGTGTTGGGTCAGTTCCTCAAATTTATAACCTTAAACAAGCAACCAACGCGGAAGGACTAAATTTATTTGTAGATGCTGAGGGAAACAAGGTAACTACACCTCCATCTAACCTTGTAGATGGATATTTTCCTTTATATATTGATGAAGGAGAGTTAACATTTGATAAGTCTGGTAGTATTGTAAGTCCAAAACAAGGTGTTCATTACGAGAAACAAGAAGCGGGGTTTAGTATCGATCTTGATATCGATTTCACTAAGTCCACACAGCTTGCACAACCATTTTTCGTATCAACAGTTAATCAGGATGGTTTTACATCTGGACGATTAGATGGTCTAGAGATTGATGCATCAGGAACTGTTAGAGCTAACTATACCAATGGACAGAATAATCCGCTAGGTAAAATTGTTCTGGCGAACTTTAACAACCAAAATGGTTTAAAACAAATCGGTAATGCTACCTACGTTGAAACAGCTGTATCAGGAACTGCAACAGTTGGTGAAGCAGGTGCAGAGGGTTTTGGTACTGTTCTTTCAGGTTCACTTGAAAGATCCAATGTTGATATTACAGAGGAGCTTGTAAATTTAATTACAGCACAAAGAAACTTTCAGGCAAATGCTAAATCAATTGAAACAACTGCTGCAACAACTCAGGCAATTGTGAATATTAGAATGTAATTTTAAAAACAATTAGGAGATAAATTATGGATAGAATGGCGCAAACAGCTTTGAATAGTTTGAAAATGTTGATGGAAAATCAAACTGCTACCTCCCATAATTTATCTAACCTTAGCACACCCGGTTATCGTCAAGACGTTGTTACAGATTTTGGTTCAATTTACTTAAATAGACAAAATGGTGTAGAACCTAGAATTGTTTCAGCTAGAAATGTAGGTGGTTTTTCAACCCAACAGGGTTCAATGGAAACTACAGGGAACCCATTAGACGTAGCACTTGATGGAAATGGATATTTTTTAATAGAGCCAAGAGATGGTGGAAAACCTGCTTTATCAAGAAGAGGTGATTTACAAACTAGTGAGACCGGCGAGTTACTCGATGGTGCAGGAAACAGATTATTGGATGATGGTCTTCAGCCCATTGTTCTACCTGCATTCAGAAGAATTGATATATCACCAAATGGTGAAATAATTATTGAACCAACNGGAGCNGNGCCAGANGCACTACCAATAAATGTAGGTTTAATTGCTACATTTGTTCCTGGAGANNNTGATCANCTNAAAAAAACACTAGATGGTCACATAAGATTACAAACAGAACCNNANGAAAATGGNNAAATTAGTCTTGCTGAAATNGTNCCTAATAATCAGGGCAAATTAGTAGCTGGTACACTTGAGAAAAGTAACGTTAACGCTGTTGAAGAAATGGTTAATACAATTGACCAACAAAGAAAATTTGANATGCATGTAAAAATGATTCAAATGACTGAGGAGCTAGACTCAGTTGGTGCAAGTTTGATGAGATTACCTGGAATGTAGTTTCTTAATTTAGATAAATTACTCATTATATTCAAGAATTCTAAATCTTTCTAAAACTAATACTTTACTTTTCAAGATCTTTTTTGACCTTTAATTTAGCTCATTAGTATCCTCAAAAGTTCAAATAAATGTTCAATTAATAAATTAGTATTTCTCGTTAAACTTTATATTACTTAAAGATCTACGATCTCTCTTCTTCAAAATTTACGTAGTGGTTGACATGCAAACTATTTTCGTCCAATTATGCAATTAGATTTTACTATCTAGACTATCTGCACAAGATGATAAATTTATAAAAAAATAAGAAAATTTGATTTCATGAGCTTACTTGTTTGCATACTAAATGGTTTGTTTTGGGCTTTTTTTGACATTACAAGAAAGTTGGCTCTTAAATATTTAAACCCAAAAATCTTGTTATCCTTTTTTATGCTTGTTCAAGTTATAATTTTTTTTTCATGGACCTTATTTGAAAAAGAGTTTTACTTCTCAAATAATTATATCTTGCCAGGAATTATACTTATTGTAATTAGTGTGATTTCAGCTATTTTTTTTTTGAAATCAATTCTTCATTCAGATTTAAGTTTAACAATACCCCTACTCTCTCTCACCCCTATCTTTAGTTCTTTATTTTCATTAGTATTTTTGAACGAGAAACTTTTATTTTCTCAATACTTTGGGATAGTAAGCATAGTGTTCGGAACATTGATTCTATACACAAATGAACTTAATCTGAATTCATTTTTTAGAAGTTTTACAATTATAATAGAAAACAAAGGTGCTAGATTAATGATTTTAGTTTCAATTTTCTGGAGTATAACTCCAGTTATTGATAAAATTTGTCTGGAATATACTCCAATAAACTATCACGGATTGATTCAGTCAACTGGAATGCTTTTAGCTCTAGTATCAATTTCATTTAAAGAAATTAAAACTATTAAAGTCCCTTTCAAATCAACCGGCTTAATTTTAATTACATTACTGATTGGTACAACGGCAACTATTCTTCAATTTTATTCAATTCTTGATAATTATGTTCCGATTATGGAATCAATTAAAAGAACAATTGGACAAGTATGTGCAGTGATTTTTGGATATATAATTTTTAAAGAAAAGATAAATATTCAAAAAATCATTGGAGTTTTTATTTTGTCGATTGGTGTATTTTACATTTTTTGACTTTATAACAAAAAAAAGTGTTTTTTATGGAATTTTTATTTATTATACTANCATGCTAAGAATAAATGATATCGCACCNAATTTTGAAGCTNATTCAACTCATGGGAATATAAACTTCCATGAATTTATTGACAATTNTTGGGCGGTGCTTTTTTCGCATCCAAAAGATTTCACGCCTGTTTGTACCACTGAACTTGGTTATATGGCAAATATTCAAGAAGAGTTTGAACAAAGAGGATGTAAGATTTTAGGTTTAAGTATCGACTCGGTAGAGGATCACCTTTCTTGGAAGAAGGATATTGAGGAAGTTGCTAAAACAAAACTTAACTATCCCCTTATCTCTGATTCAGATTTAAAAGTAGCTAAGGCATTTAATATGCTTCCTGCTGATGAAGTTGCTAATACTAATAGAACTGCAATAACAAATGCTACTGTAAGATCAGTCTTTTTAATTGATCCTGAAAAAAAGATAAGAATGATGTTAACCTATCCGATGACTACTGGAAGAAATTTTGATGAAATTTTAAGAGTTCTAGACTCAATTCAATTGACATCAAAAACTAAAGTTGCAACTCCAGTTAATTGGAAAAAGGGTGATGAAGTAATAATTGTACCTGCTATATCAGATGAAGAAGCAAAAAAAATGTTTGATTCTTTCAAGTCTGTCAAACCATATCTTAGATTCACTAAACTCAAATAGATTTAGTTGAACAATTTTTAGAGCAATATTTAACGTTTACCCAATCTCTCTTCCATTTTTTTCTCCAAAAAAATTCTTTCTTGCAAATCTCGCAAATTTTAGAATCTAATTGTTTTTTTTTATGTACCATTAAGAAATTGTATTTTCATCAATAAATTTTTCTGCGCAATTAAAAATTCTCTTTTTCCTATCTTCTTTCATTTTATCTAAAATTCTGACCATCATTGATAATCTTGGGTTTTTCAAAAAAAAATCTCTGTTTCTGTTAATAAAATTCCAATATAGTCCATCCATTGTATCGCACCATTCACCTTTTTTAAAATCCA
Organism: Pelagibacteraceae bacterium TMED13; assembly: GCA_002167825.1. GTDB lineage: Bacteria > Pseudomonadota > Alphaproteobacteria > Methylaequorales > Methylaequoraceae > TMED13. Next base: position 3,377 of record NHBS01000001.1, on the reverse strand, counting down.
TCATTTTTAGAAAATATGCTGATCCACAAATATATGGTTTTGTGGCAAAGATTCCTCCGTCACTGAACAGACCCATTCCATAAACATTCGGAACCATGACCCATTCAGAAGAATCAATAAACATTTCCATGAACCACTTATAAATATTTTTCGGATGAATACCTGCAAGATTCATTATATTACTCAATATCATCAGTCTCTCAATATGGTGAGTCCAACCATATTTAATTGCATTTTTAATAGAATGATCAAGAGGAGGTATGCCAGTTGTTCCATGATACCAGGTATTTTTCATTTTTCTTTTGTGATTGAAAAAATTTTTTTCTTCAAATTCGTCGCTAAACCTTCTATAAATCCCTCTTATAAATTCTCGCCATCCAATAATCTGCCTTACATAACCCTCATAAGAATTTATATTAACCTTCACCTTCAATTCCTTTAGTTTAGATAAAATCTCTGCTGGAGTTATTAACCCAACATTGATAAGTGGGCTTAAGGCTGAATGAAATAAAATATTATCTCTTTGATCAACTGCGTCTTCATAATCACCAAATAAGTTGAGCTTAAACTTCAGAAAATNTTCAAAAAATTTTATTGAATCTTCTCTTGTAGTAGCAATCCAAAAGTCCTCCACATTACCTGGGTTATCTTTAAATAATTTATCAATTATTTTTTTAAGATCTTTTGTATGTTGTGTTTCATAAAAAACAAACTTCGTAGGAATATCAACATTCTTTGGCATCTTTTTTCTGTTTTCATTATCAAAGCTCCATTTATCCCCAATAGGTTTGTTTTGTTCATCTACCAAAATTTTATATTTNATTCTTTGGGNTTTATAAAAACTAGCCATAAATGGTTTTTTAACTGTTAGCAGATACTNNTTAAATTCTTCCCTTTTGGTAAGAAACNNTGGTGANCTTATATAATTGAGTTTTATATCCTTACAANAATTTAAAATTCTTTCTTCAAATACTTTATCTTCGATCTCAAAGGCTGAAATTTCATTAATATCTCTTTTCATCATTTCNACTTTTAACTTTTTNGTATATTCAGTCTTGAANTCATTCTCATCGATTGTTTTATATATAATTTTAAAACCCTTTTTCTTNANTTCATCTCTNAAAGAGCGCATNCAGGACAAAAAAAATATTATCTTGTGTTTATGATGCTTTTCATATGAACAGAGANCATAATCCTCTGCCATATAAAAAATATGATCCTTTTTNTACTTGCTCAAGAACTCTGGGTTAAAAAGTTGATTACCTAATATTAAAAAAAGTTTTTTCATNTTTATTTTTTTATTGATGCAAAAGCGTTCAAGGCAAGCTCNCTNGATCTCTTTTATTTCAACAATAGGCTNAGGATAATCCTTTCCTANAATTGTNCTTAACTCTTGCTGGAGATCGTTNGGTGTTTCCCAAGGACAAAAAATATATTTATTAGGNAGTTTTTTAATTTCTGGAATAAATTTTCTTATGTATANACCATCGGGATCAAATTTTTGGGACTGTGTNATTGGNTTAAAGATTCTAAAATATGGTGTNGAATCTGTTCCAGTTCCTGCAACCCACTGCCAACTAGCTGAGTTACTAGCAACGCTAGCGTCAAGTAAACAGTCCCAAAACCAGGCTTCNCCTCTTCTCCAATCATTTAAGAGGTTTTTTACTAGGAATGANCCCACTATCATTCTGACTCTATTATGCATATAACCCGTTTGCCATAACTCCCTCATACCAGCATCTATTATNGGATAACCAGTTTTACCNTTNATCCANGCCTTATAAAGNCTTTCNTCATTATTCCATGGGAAACTGTCAAATTTATTTTGTAAATTTTCAGTTTGTAACTTAGGACAGTGGAATAAAAGATAATATGCAAATTCTCTCCATCCTAACTCACTCATAAAAACTTCTACATTATTAGAATTNATTTTTGTTAAAGTCTTTATNGCATTATACCAAAGCGTATTTACTGAAATTTGTCCCCAATGAATATATGGAGANANCCTTGAAACATTATTCTTAGATGGAAAGTTTCTTCCCTCAGTATAATCGCTTACGCCGTTTTTGAAAAAAGATTCCATTNTGTTTTTTGCATCTAACTCACTAATCTTCCAATTTTTAAGTATTTTTTCTTCCCATTCTTTATTTTTAANGAGTTTTAAATCTTTCAGAGAGGTTTTTATAAAATTATGATCATAAATTTTTAAATTAGTTTNCTTAGGCTCCCTAGGTTGAGGTTTAGAAAGGCAACCTCTTTTATAATAGGGTGTAAAAACTTTGTAAGGAGTTCCATTATCTTTTAAAACTTCCCAAGGTTCCCATAGTAATAAACCATTGAAGGAATTTACTTTTATTTTTTTTTTAAAATATTCTTTGATTTTTTTATCTCTATTAATTNTCCACGGCTCGTAACACCTATTCCAAGAAATTTCTTCAACATCAAAAAATTTTGTTAATTTATCTAAAACTTTTAAAGGATCNCCANATAAAAATATCAGATTTCCATTTAACTGCTGATTTAAGTCTTTAAGTGCATTATAAAGCCAGACCTTACTNGCAGAACCAATAATTCTATCGCAATTAATTTCATCNAGAATAAATACACAAACAATATTATCATAGTTTTTAGTTAGATAANTCAGTGATGGATTATCCTGAATTCTAAGGTCCTGCCTGAACCAATGAATTGAAACTTTATTTTTCATTTTTTAAACCTATATTATAGATAGTAAATTTTANTATATACACAAAGAAAAACGATATGAATATTATATTTGAAATTCTTTATCTCTTGTCAGTGTTTTATCTTTTAGCTNTATACTTTTCTCTATTTCGNAATGTAGTTTCACATCGTAGAGAAACNAAAACAAGTTTAGGNCACAAAGGTGAAAAGTTAGAAAGAGTNATCAGAGCNCATTCTAATTTTTGTGAAACGGTNCCTTTTAATCTTTTTTTAAGTCTTATTNTNTACTTTAATAACTATCATTTNATATGTTTNTTATCTTTATTAATCATGTGCGTGGGAAGACGAGTTCANGCCANTTCAATCTCAAATATGNATGAGGATNTAAACAAAAGACGANTAGGTATGAGGCTTACCGTAATCTCATATTTAATACTAATAATTGGAATGCTTTATTANATAGNAAGTATCATATACTTTTATATTCTTTCACAGACATATTCTACCACAATTCTACCATAAATTAATAATTATAGTTTATTTGAAGTGCTCTATACCTAGCTCAAGGGGCAAGACTTCATCATTGATAATGAGTTCACAATCATGGCGGAGAGGATGGGATTCGAACCCACGATAGGTGTTACCACCTATAACGGTTTAGCAAACCGTCGCCTTCAGCCACTCGGCCACCT
>NHBS01000043.1 GCA_002167825.1 Pelagibacteraceae bacterium TMED13 | reverse complement strand
TGTAGCTCATTTAGAAAATTTTGATCATGATAATCTATCAAGCTCACAAATTTCTTTTACATCATAAGTTTCTAAATAATAAATTTTAGAAAAGATTACTTAAGGGTTATAATAGCTTAGTTAGATATGATCTATTGGCTTGAAATTTTAAAAAGAAGTAACTCTGTTGGAGTTATTTTAGTTCTTTCAGTTCTCATTACTTTCATGGGATTGCTAAGCCCAATTTTCATAATTCATATTTTTAATAGATATATTACTTTTGGATTAGAAGGTACTTTATATTTTTTAATTATTGGTGCTCTTTTAGTTGCCTCGTTTGAATTTTTTTTTAGGAACCTAAGAAATCAGATTTTTGAGCAAGTTATAAAATGGCCAATTAAAAGTGCTAAATTAGAGATCTTCAACAGGTCATTCGATGTGCCAGGTTTATCAAAACAAAAAATAATTGATGTTCTTGATTTAAATAATAACGTCCAGAAATTTTTATCTTCTCAAAATCAATCAAATATAATAGATTCATTTTTTTTAATTTTCATTTTAATTTTTCTTTTTTTCTTAAATTTTAAACTAGCGATTATTTTTATATCTATTGTTTTAATTTACTTGTTTTTTCAAAGACAAAGTAATTTGAAAAAAAAGAAACTGTCTATTTTAAATAAATTATCTTCAGATGACAGATTAATAGTAAAAGACTTAGTTGAAAATTTTGATTTACTTAATTATTTAAATGCTAAAAAATACGTAAATTTTTTTCTAGAAAAATATCATGATAAACAACAAGATAATGATAACACNGTTTCATCAATAAATAATTATAGCATATCATACAATAATTTTATCATTTTAGTTTGTTCGATTGTAATTATTGGTTTTGGTTCTACGCTAGTTGTAAATGGGGANCTTTCTATTGGTGCACTAATTGGTTTTAATATTTTTTCCTCAAGAGCGTTAATAATCGCTTCAAGTGCACAAAGATCTTACTTCAGTTTAATCTTAATAAATGACTATATTGTTAAGTATAAAAAGGTGTTAAATCAATCAATTAACACAACAGAAAAGCTTAAACTTAACAGAATTATAGGTGAAATTGAAATAAAAGACTTAGACTTTTCACATGAAAAAAGTAATTTTTATTTATTTAAAAATATAAGTTTTAAGGCTTCACCAGGAACAATTTTAAACATCTCTGGTGNTAATGGAACAGGAAAAACAACTTTAGCAAAAATAATTTTGGGTATATTGACTCCAAGTAATGGTGATATTTTTATAGATAAAACTAATATTGTAAAACTATCTTCGAATTGGTGGAGAGAACAGATCGGATATGTTCCACAAAACGCTGAATTAATTAACTCCTCAATTAAAGATAATATACTTCTTGCTAATGAAAAATTAAACCAGAATGAAGTTAGTCGTTTATTAGAAACTGTTGGATTAGGAGACAATTTAAAAAAAGCAAATTTATCTTTTACTGATGTGATTCAAGAGAATTTATCAAAAGGTTTTAAAAAAAAGGTTCATTATGCAAGAGTACTTTCTATAAACCCTCAAATTTATATATTTGATGAACCATTTGGTGATATGGATAAAAATGGTAAAGAGATGGCAATGAAACTATTAACGTCTTTAAAAAAGTCTAATAAGACTATTATCACGTTGACCGATGACAGTTTGATTAATGAATTTTCTGATAAAACATTTAAGTTAGGGGAGTCATTATGAATGATTGGATAAATTGGAAGTCTCTTGAAGGTGATGATAAGAGTTTGCACTCCAAGTTCATATTTTCAAAAAAATTTAAAATCCTAGTTTTTCTATTTTCAATACTATGTATTCTCTTAATTAACCTAAAACTAATTGAAGTATTAAGCTTGGCAGATGGTCAAGTTATTCCACAAGGAAGAATTAAATATGTACAGCATTTAGAAGGAGGTATTGTAGATGAAATTTTNGTAAAAGAAGGAGAATTAGTCCAAATTAATCAACCACTTGTAGTTTTATCTAAAGAAAAAGCTTCTTCAGATTTTGAAGAGATTGACACAAGATTAAAATCNATTGATCTTGCTATTTACAGAGTACAATCTGAAAAAAAATCCTTAGAAAAAATTATTATTCCTAAAGAAAAACTTAACTTTTTTGATCAAAATTTAATTAGATTTGAGAATGAGGTTCTAACAAGTAATATNAAATCTATAGCAAATGANAGAAAAGGAAAGAAATCNACGATTAAAAAAGCAGAGACAAATCTAAANAANTTAAATAAGAGGTTGAAGATTGTTAAAGAACAAGAGGAAATAAGTGAGAAACTACTTAAGGCTGAGGCAACTAACAGACTTAGACATCTTGAACTTCTAAGGGAGCTGTCAGATGTTGAGGCAAAAATTGATGAGCAAAAATCTATAATATATCTNAGTAAGAATGAATTAGAAAAAGTTAATTTTGAATATAATAAAAATTTAAACAATGAACTTTCAGGACTTAATAAAGACAAAGCTGAATTAAAAAAAAGAATTGGAAAATATTCTGATAGNCTTAAAAGGACAGTTTTAAAAAGTCCTGTNTCTGGAGTTATNAAACTNATCTCAGTAAACTCAAAAGGAGCAATNGTAGCGCCTGGNGTAACGGTNGCAGAAATTGTTCCAGAGGATGAAAAATTAATTATTGAAGCCAAGCTTCCTCTATCAGAAATTGGATATATATCTGTTGGATTAGACGCTAAAATAAAACTTAATACTCCAGAAGGTTCAAGATTTAGACCGTTAAGTGGAAAAGTAACATTTGTTGGAGCGGATAAAGTTTCAAATACCACTTCAGAAAATGAAGATTATTATTTAGTTAAGATAGAAACAAATGAAAANTCCTTCATGAAACANAATGAATCTTTTAAATTNTATTCAGGAGTGCCTGTAATGATTGGTATAATTACTGGNAAGAGNAGTTTCNTAGAATACTTTGTATCACCATTTAANTCTAANTTNTCTTTTGCTTTGTCTGAAAGGTAATTAATTTACTTTGAGGATTTTGAAATACTTTCATGTTTAAAAATGTAACCATTTTTTTCTGTAGACAGTTTTAAGTAATTATAAAGTTCGTCAAATATCANATTACTTTTATTATCTTTAACTATNAAAGTTAAAATTTCAGCTTCACTGGCAGATCCAAACTGCTGTTCATCAAATATATCTGAAGCTCTTCCGTTTGCATAACCCACTGAAACAACATCTTTATTTTTACTAAACTTTTCGGTAACTCCATGACCAAGACCTTTTTTAATTAACCCGCCAATTTCAACAAGTTTTACCATTTTTTATCCTTTAGCTCTTTTTATTACATCTTTTGGAATATGCGTTGCCACACGATCAAGCTTCACCATCCACATGATTCCTTTACCTGGTGTATCTAAGTTGCCAGCTAAAAACATAGCTTCAAAAATTCTATTTGACTGCTCCTTAGAAACAATAATTCTAATTATTTCTTTTTGTTCGTCTATAGTAACTCCAAGGAGACCCATCCTATCTCTAATTCCAGTACCTCTTGCATAGTTGATGGTTGCACCTTGAGCTCCTACATTTGTAGCTGCATCAACAATCTTGTCTGCTAGGCCACTTTCAACAACACAGGTTATAAGGTAAACATCAGAAAGATATGTGATTTCTCTAGCCATAATTTATTCCTTTTTTTTATTTTTTTGTTTAATTTGTATAAAAAGCCCCATTAATAAGACAGCTAGAATAGGGCAAATACTAGCCATTGATAAAATACCAAAACCTTCTGTTGCTGACACAGCGTTTCCAAGACCAAGACCCATTGCTAAAACAAGAGGGACTGTAACGGGCCCAGTGGTTACTCCAGCACTATCCCATGCAACATTTACAAATTCTTCGGTTGAAAAGTAAGTTAAAACAACCGCTAGCAAATATAAGGGTAGAAGAACTGTGGCTAAATCAAATCCAAAAACAATCTTTCCCACACCCAGAGCTATTCCAAAAGCAACTCCTCCGGCAACACTATACATTAACATTGATTTTTTAAAAGCACCATTAGTAAGCTCTTGTACTGTAAGTCCAAGAGCATTTAAAGCTGGTTCAGCTAATGTTGCTCCAAACCCAAGGATCCATGCAAAAAGTATAACTATTGAAAGACCAACTAATTCGTTATAGATTGGTGAAACATCACTTGTTGTAACTTCCATGAACGCTGCTGGAAGTGATGAACCAGCTTGACCACCAATAGCTCCCAGTCCATAAGTTAAACCAATGTTAAACACACACATTCCAATTATTGATAATGTGAGCCCATAAGTGGTAACTAAGTTGTTTGGTAGTTTTGATCTAAGTATAACAAAAAGGACAATCATAAGATAAATAACTAAAGGGAAAATAGCCTGAACACCCCCTCTTATTTCTGCATATGGTGTTTGTGTCCAAATGGAGCTATCTAAATTTGTCTCTGCTGTATTTACTGCTGAGGCCATTGAAATAATTTGTTCAACAGTTGTTGTTTCTGAAATGTATATGGCTANAATGAGTACNGCTATTATCGGAAATAAAGACGCCATTGTAACAACTCCAAACCCAGATAGTGAAGAATCACCTTTACCAGCTGAAGCAGCTATCCCAATTCCTAATGATAGGACAAGTGGAACTGTAACNGGACCAGTTGTNACTGCACCACAATCCCAGGCTAAACCNAAAATTGTTCTTAAATCAGGGTTCATCCAGGCATATATAGTCAAACCAATTGTTGGTGCTAGTGCTAAATAAATAAGTGGTTTTAGCGACCAACCTCTGACAAATCTGATTGTACCAACTACNGCTGCGATTCCAACACCAGCCCCAACCATNACNACAAGAGTTTCGCTNCTGTTATTNAGAATTTCGTATAGATAAGGAGCATCTTGGGGATTTACGGAAGCACCAAATGCCTTCAGAGCACCAATTGCAGGTTCTGCATANGTAACNCCAACNCCTAAAATAGCAATTATTATTAAAACAACAAAGAGGGAAGCTTTTTTTGGAAGGGTATCACCTATAATTGTACCAAAGGGCATGAGTCCTGTTTTTAATCCTTCCATGAAAATAGCTAAACCGATGATTACTGCAACCAAGCCTAGAGAAATTGTTGATGCTTCTGCAATTGGTTGTCTAAGAATCAATAGTTGAAAGAGAAACAAGTANGCTGCTAATGGAACAACTGCCTTTATNTGGTCTAAAANTCTTACATAAGTATAAGGTGCCAATAAAGAAATAGCTTTTGGAAAATCNATTTTAATTTTATCCTGTTTCACCTCTCCAGATTTAAGTGGTTTTGGTGTTAGCAGGTCATAACTTATAGTATTATGCTTAATTTCCGACTCGTGAACAAAATCTGAATATTTCATANTTATATNTATAGCATATTGTTTAGNATAATAAAATGATTAATCTAAATGNNNAGTAGATCTCTCAAGTCTAAAATANATCTGTTGNGCTAACTTTGTNATTATTTGATTTTCATNNANNAGGGTTTCATCTAATTCCTTTTTGGTATANNGGGNCTTNTGANATTCAGTCCTTTTTGATAATTCNTNACACAAATTATTNATTANNTTNTTTGTTTCNTCTGAACCGCTTGANATTAACTCATTNAGACTNTCTTTACTNATNCTAACTAGNTCAGTTGCNGTTCCNGCTANAATTGTNGCNCTTCTNTTTTGATTCAATAACAAAGCAAGTTCTCCAAATAGTTCTCCATCACGCATTGATCCCCTTTTTTTATCATCTACAAGTACATCTANATGCCCNTAAACNATCATATANGCAGAGNTTCCTTCATCTCCTTGAGAAAAGAGTTTNTCACCTTCTTTTAAAAGGATTTTAGTAGTTTGACCNAGTTTGACTGTTTTCATTAATATATCCTNTNCGTTAACCTATGNTGTAATTGAAGTGACAATGCTNTNATAACAGTNGGTGATTCTTCAACTAGTTTNACAAGGCCTTNATNNGAAATTGGTAACTTGNGATCATTTTTTTTTGCAAGTTCTTTAGATATTGCTTGAATNACNTTATGAAGCTCAAGNTTTGAAGATAGCAATATTTCTTCTAATGCCCTTTTCTTAATTACAATAATTTCNGTAGGAANAACTGCTTTTACACTACATGATCGATTTTCTCCNAGTATAAGAGAGAGTTCNCCAAATATTTCGCCTGTTTCAATCTTCCCAATTTTTTTAGAATCTAACTCTGCGATTAGACCTCCTGATATTACAAGAAAAGCTGTATCTCCTTTTTCATTTTGTTTGAAAACGTATTGATCTGGAAGGATTCTTATTTTTCTTAAACTCATTTTANTTTGATGTTGCTANGTAAACACCATCCCAATTTTCAGGTGGAGGATTTTTTTCATATTCATTAATTCTTTCTGACAGTATTTCATAATATTCGCTCATNAGATTATTACAAAGCATTTTAGCTAATTTAATTTCATTAAAACAACTTTTCCATTTTTGATTGAAATAATATTCAAGAATTTTTTTATGCTTAGATTCTAAATTTTTAAATTCACTACTTTCTTTAAATACTTCGTCGCCAGCTAAAGTGAAAATAGTAACGGCTTCTTTTTTACCTTTAACAGCGATTAGATCCANTTGAAGTGTTGCGTAATTATCTTTTACACTTTCATGAGTTTCTGGGCCGATAACTGTTTTAACACCATAACTTTTTGATTGTCCNTCTAACCTTGCAGCTAAATTAACAGAATCACCTAAAACAGAATAATCAAACCTNTGATCAGACCCCATATTTCCAACCACACATCCACCNGTNTTTAATCCGATACCTATTTTTAGTTCAAGAAAGTTTTTATTCTGAGCCTTTGCCTCTTCTTTTCTAATAGCATTTAGTTCAGCCATTGCTTTATGCATCCTAAGAGTAGCATCACAAGCTAACTTTTCGTGCCCCTNGACATCTATTGGAGCATTCCAAAANGCCATTATACAATCACCCATATATTTATCGATTGTGCCATTAACATTAATAATTTCATTGGTTAAGGGTGTTAAGAATCTGTTTATNAGNTTTGTAAGCCCTTGAGGGTCAGACTTAAAAGATTCAGAGATAGTNGTAAAACCTCTTACATCACAAAAAAGGAATGTCATTTTTTTTGTTTCTCCCCCTAATACNAGCTTNTCCGGATCGTTGGCAAGCTGCTCAACTAAAGCTGGAGAAAGATATTGAGAGAATGCTCCTCTGATTTGTTTTTTTTCATTTGCATCTCTTAAATAATTTGCAAANGTATTCCCAAAATATATTANGAAAGTTGAAAATCCTGCGAAAGTTGGATCGAATAATATTTTTTCATTTAAGAATAAATGATTACTATAATAAAAACCACTTCCAATTATTAACACTAAAAATGAAATATTAACTATTGGTCCAAACTTTAAAGCAAAAATAGTGATTAAGAAACCCAAGAAAATTGTAAAAATTGCTTCATAAAACTTCATATTAGTNCCAGCTTTTAAGAANGGAGCNCCGCTTATTTTTACTTTACTCTTTTCGATTAGAGCTTGATNCTCAGTTTTTCCATCCTTAATAGCTTTGTTAAAAACAGCCTCTGCATTTTTATTTGAGGTATAGTACATAATTGCTGATATTACAGTATCTATAAGATTTGCGTGAATCTCCACACCTGGCATTCTATCTTCAACAGGTGTTGGTCTTATATCTTTTAAACCTGTTGCTGAAGTGCCTAGAATACCAAGTTTACCTTGNAATCTNTCCTTACNAATTCTTCCNTTTATAATATCTGATGCACTAACATAGTATCTTGAATTTTCNCCTTTGATTGAATCTGATTCACCNTAATATATCCATACTCTTCCATTCTCATCCGTTGGAATTGCTGCATTACCAATAGTNTTTGTTTGAATAATTATTTCTTCAAGTCCATTTAAACCTGTTCTTGCAGCAATACTATTTCCTTGAAAAGCNACTCTAATCATATCAAGTCCAAGAGTAGGTCTAATTGTATCTGCAACATCCGAAATAAGTGGTACTCTCCTTATAATCCCATCTGGCTCCTCAGCAACAGAAACTGTTCCTGCTCCAGAACTATNTTTNTCAAATTCAGNTACATTTGCTAAAAGNCCNGGGTATGATGTTAACCATTTCTTAATACCTTTATCACCTANAAAAACCTTAACAGAAGTATCTTTGATATCTTTTCTATTTGCATCACCTGTTACATCCAATCCAGAGTGCCCAATCACTATTGGAAACTTTTTCATTTCATTGGCTGCAATTGATTCATTTGANGGTAGTCTACTTAATTCTTTTGCCAAGTTNGGNTTTCTTGACATTAAATCTTTTGATATTAGATCAGGAGATGTCCTATCCTTTTCAGCAAAAAGAACATCAAGCCCAAGAACNAACATCCCAGAGTCTTTCGACTTATTAAATAAATCAGCTAAAACTGTTCTTGGCCAAGGCCATTGACCAATTTCTCTCAATGATTTTTCGTCTATNTCAACAATTACAGAATATGTGTTACCTTTTGTTGCTCGAGGATTTTTCTTTTGGAGTATATCAAAATATTTTAATCGCATAATTTCGATTATTTCTGGATCAGAAACTCTAGTAAGACCNAGCAGTACNGCAATTACTAAAGAGAGAAGGGTGACTATAGCTCTAAATGAAATCTTAATTTTCATGGTTCNGCAAAACTATTTCCGAGGGTTCTTATCAAAGGATAAATGAAATATGTAATAAGTTTNCTTTTTCCAACTCTAAATTTTCCAGATACTTTCATTCCNGGCATTANATTAAATCCTGGNGGAATATCTTTAAGTTNTTGCTCGGTAATTTTTGCTCTAGCTCGATAAAAATTACCCGAATTNCCATCAACATCTTTATCAATTGTATCAGCAGATACGTAAATNAGTTTTCCTTTTAATTCACCATGTTTTTGAGCTGGTAAGGCATTNAGTTGTATTTTTACAGAAGTGTCTGGTATAAGTTTNCTAATATCTGACGGGTCAACATCAAANACAGTAAGAAGTTCAACTCCNGTTGGAACTAACGTTACCACACTTTTGCCTTGNGATATNACTGCCCCNGGATATAGAGAATGTAAGTCAAGTATCATTCCATCTGATGGGGCTCTNACNGTTTCATCNGTTTGCTGTCTCTCAAGTTTTTTTAAATCTTCAAGAAGTGAAATTCTTTGATCNTCTAAAGTCATTAATTCATCATTTATCCCTCCGAAAAATTGGCTAGTATATTCCTTTCTGTTAGATTTCAATTCACCTAATGTATTACTTGTTTTAGTGAATTCTTTTTCGAGAGATAATCTTTTGTTTTTTTCACCTAAAACTTGAGCTTCGGCTACTAAATCAAGATCAAATAATTCCTTTTTAGAATCCTCTAATTGTTTTTGAATATCAAGTTGTTCTTTAATAAAAGTAAGATCATCTTCTGTTGAGGAAATTTTTTGATCAAGTGATGCCATTTTAGCTAAGTATTGACCCTTTTTATCCTTGAAAATTTTATTTTGACGATCATCAGAAGGGTTGCTCACAGAAGAATTGCTCCTTAACTCTGACTGTTTTTTTAATCGATCGATTTTTGAGTTTGTAACAGACAGTTGATAATTCAATTTTTTCATGTCAGCTCTTTGAAGTGTAGAGTCAAAAGCAACTAATGGTTCACCTTTTTCAACCTCTTGTCCTTTTTTAACAAAAATTTTTTTAACTACAGAATTATAATTTGATTGTACTTCAACATTTGGAACAACAGTCGTAATTTTACCTGTTGCTGAGATAGTTGTATCAATTTCTGAGATTGATCCCCATATAATTAAAAATAAAACTAAAAAACCAAATGAATAAACAGAATACTTTACAGACTTTGGAAGCACTTTAGATTTTAAACGATCTATATCGTCATCAAATTCATCAAGTAATTCATTCAAAATAAGTTTCTTTTTTCTCTTTTCTTTATTTTCTTCTGATTCCTCCTCAATTTCATCTGATGTATTAGATTCCTCACTACTAAATGCGTCAACAGATAATTTCTCATTTGCATTTCTTGCGTAGCTAGCAAGCTGTTGCATCATGTTGAAAGCAGTTTGAGGAGAATTCTTTAGATAACCTAGTAATGCATCTTTATCTATTTCTCTAACCGTTGCTTCATTAACTGCTCGTGCCATTGCGCTTCGTGGTTGTTTGTCAATTAACGCCATCTCTCCAAACAATGCTCCTTTTTCAAGCAAAGCTAAAGTTACGTATTCATCCCCATTAAACTTTGTTACTTCTATCTTTCCTTTGACAACTTGATAAGCAAAATCCCCAACCTCTCCCTCTCTAAAAATTACATCACCTGCGGCTAAATTTCTTAATGATGGTTTTATTTTTTTTTGTTCTGCCATTTAAACTACTTTTTTGGTTGGGTTATTAAAACCTAATACAGAAATTTGTTTGTTAAAAGTCTCTCCAAAAAAACCTTTAAGACTCTTTAATTCTTCAAAGGATCCTTGTTGAGTAATAACACCGTTATCCAATACAAAAATTTTATTACAAATTCTTAAATGCCATAAGCGATTAGAAACTATGATAACTGTTCTCCCAAGTGCTATATCTGAAAGGGCATCATATAGTTTGATTTCACTATCAACATCAAAGCCAGTAATTGCATCATCTAATATAATTACCCTTGGGTTTCTAATTAGCGCCCTAGCAATTGCAAGTTTTTGTCTTAGTCCGGTTGATAGGTTTGTGGCATTTTCTTCAAGAAATGTTTCATATCCATCCGGAAATGATTCTATTTCGTCGTGCGCGTAAACTTTTTTTGCCGCCCATGTAATTTTATCCATTGATGAATTAGGTGCTGCCCTAGAAATTGATTCTCTTATTGTACCTGGAAAAAAATAACTCTCTGATCCAACCAATGAAACTTGAGATCTTATATGACTTAGATCAAGTAAACGTAAATCTACATTATCAAGAGCGACTATTCCAGATTGAGGTCTATATAATCCTTGAATCAATTTTGCTATAGTACTTTTTCCACATCCACTCTTCCCAGTAAGTCCAATTACTTGCCTTGGATTGATTTCTAAATCAACATCCTTTAAGATTTTAGTATTATCATCATAACCAAACTCAACATTTCTAAAACTAATCTGACCCATAAGTTGAGGTTTTTGTCCCCTGGCTGTTGTTTCTGTATTTGCGTCAACAATTCCAGAAACTAACTGAAGTGATTGGACTAGTTTGCTTATTTCAGTTTTAAGTGTAACTAAATCAATTATTGGCCTAGAAACTCTTGAGGCAAGCATATTAAAACCCACTAAAATACCAGCTGAAAGACTGCCAGAAAAAACTAAATGTACCCCAACAAATATTACCATTGCAGTCATTAACTGGTTAATTGTACTGGAAATATTATTAAGTGTAGCACTTTTTTTTTGCATGTCCTCAGATGCAATAATAAAGTTTGCTTCCAGCTCTCTCCATTGTTCTTTAAGTGTTGGCTCTAAAGCTAGTCCTTTAACATTTTCAATACCATTCACTGAAACAGATATAAACTCCTGTCTTTTAGCTTCAGCTTTACTAACTTTACCCATAGAGTCACGCTGTCTTTTGGAATAAATAATTGAAGCAATGGCTCCTAAAATACTAAACGAAAAAACAACCATAAATAAAACTGGACTGTAAAAAAATAATATAGGAATAAAAACTAATAAACTAACAGAATCTAGTGCTGTTGAGAAAATCTTTTGAGTTAGAGTATTTTTAATAACTGATATTTGAGATGTAAAACGCAAAAAATTTGCTGATTCTCTGTGGAATCTCTGCATTGGTAGCGAAATTAATTTCTCAAATACTCTGACAGAAAGCTTTGCCTCAACTTTTTGGGATAAAAAGTCAAGTAGATATGCTCTTAAAAATCCAAGAATACCATTAAATAGATAGGCAACTATTACACCTGATGTTATTACATAAAGAGTCGAATATGCTTCATAATTTACCACCTTGTCAAGAACTAGCATCATGAATACAGCAGGTACAACTGCAAATATATTCAAGATAAGTGCTACAATAACAACTTGTACCATCACTGATCTATTTCTCAGAGACTCACCTATTAACCAACTTAACTTTAATTCACTTTGCTCTTCAAATGCTTTTAATCTTGCCTTTAAGAGAATTACCTGTCCATCCCACCCTTTTTTTAATTCCTTTATACTAATTTGTTGAGGCTTTGGAGTAGTTACACCAGTGTCAAGAAATAATATTGATTTGTCATCGTCTTTTGAATCAATGACCCTTAATGCAATAACATAACGACCATTTTGTAATCTTAAAATTTGTTGTTTTTTAGTTAGCAACTTTATTAATTCATTATCAGTTATTTTGGTTGATTTAGCTTTTAGATTAAATGAATGAGCTAGTTCACACATTTCCTTTGGTGAAAGTTCCCTTTCATCATTTTTAAATCTGTCTGGTATATCGTTTGGACCAATATGTATTCCCAGCTGTCTGGCAACTAGAATCAGTGATTTTTGAGATCCTCTCATGGCTTGCATAAGTTTATTGTATATGATTTTAAATTATTATCAAAAAAAAACCCTCATTACATTTTATAATGAGGGTTTTTGAAATTAGATTTTGGTTTGATTAAACTACATCATCACCGGGATTGTCATCAGGTGGAGGTGGAGGCATATCCCCATCCATAGGCATATCGCCTTCTGGCGGAGGTCCCATTGGTCCATCTGCTGGCCCGTGTGAGGCAGCATCATCCATATGGGTATGCATTTCATCCATACCTTCCATTCCTTCTGGTGGTGGTCCCATTGGTCCATCTGGTCCTGGTCCCATATCACCTGGAGGAGGTCCCATTGGTCCGTCTCCTGGTCCCATATCACCCATCATTGGATCTGATGGTGGCATCCCTCCATCTGGAGGAGGAGCTCCTGGCCCAAATAATGGATCACCGCCTTCTGGAGGAGGTCCCATTGGTCCATCTGGCCCTGGTCCCATATCACCTTCTGGTGGGGGTCCCATTGGCCCATCTGGCCCTGGTCCAGCCATATCTCCTGGTGGTGGTCCCATTGGTCCGTCTGGTCCTGGTCCCATATCACCTTCTGGTGGTGGTCCCATTGGTCCATCTGGTCCTGGTCCAGCCATATCACCTTCTGGTGGTGGTCCCATTGGTCCGTCTGGTCCTGGTCCCATAT
>NHBS01000042.1 GCA_002167825.1 Pelagibacteraceae bacterium TMED13 | reverse complement strand
TTCTTAATTGAAGTATCAAAAAAGGAAGATATTCAGTTAGGAGAAGAATCAGCATTATTAATTTCTCAAGCATCAGAGGGATCTGTCAGAGACGCGTTATCTATACTAGATAATGTTTTATCAAGAGGTAATCCAATTTTACTAGAAACAGTTAAAGAGGTTTTGGGACTGGCAGATAATAATTTAGTATCAGATTTGTTTGAATTTTTATGTGAAGGAAATATAAAAAAAGCCCTACTAAAGTTTGAAGAAATTTATAAAAAGGGAGCATCATTGGATATTTTAGCCAAAATGCTTATGAATATATGTTTCCATACAATGAAGTTAAAAAGTGGTCTTGATAAAAAGACTCTTTTGTTAGATTCAGGTACTTTGGAAAGAGTTGAGATTATTTCTAATAAATACCAAGTTGTTTTCTTAACCAGGTTCTGGGAGCTATTACAAAAGTACGTTAATGAACTACAAAGTTCTTTTGATGAAAAACAATGCTTTGAAATGATTATAATGAGATTATGTTATGTTTCATTATTGCCCACTCCATTTGAAGCTTTACAAGAAATTTCTAAAAATAAAGATATTAATNATAATAATGAGTTGACCAACAAAGTGGGATCTCAAAATAGAGATATAACCAGTAAAAATNTTGAAAATAAAGANAATTTAGCAAGAAACTTAAACGTTCAACCAAACAAAAGTTCATCTNTAGATATNAAAAGTTTTGATAGTCAGATTAAGAAATTTAAANCATTAACAAATTTAATCGAACTAGAATCAGAAATGCAAANAGCATATCATCTGAGAAATAGTTTTAAATTGAATTCATTAGTAGAAATCAATTCAGATAAAAAAATTGGAGAAATACAATTGGAAGCTATTAACAAAAAGTTAGATAGTAAAAATATTCTATGGAATGCAACTAAAATTATTGAAAGAAAGACTGGTAAAAGNTGGATTTTCTCATTATCCAGTAAAAAAGGGNTTAAATCTATAGTTGAATATGATGAAGAAAAGAATGCTGAAGNTATTGAGGAAATAAAAAAAAATNAAATAATAAAAAAAATTCTTGAAATCATTCCATCTTCTGAAATAGTTTCNATAAGNAAACTTAACCAANAAAAATAAAGCGAGGTATATAATGAATAACATGTCACAAATCATGAAGCAGGCTAAGGTTATGCAAGATAAAATGGCAGAAATGCANAAAAAAATAGAAGAGCAAGAAGTTGAAGGTTCTTCAGGTGGGGGAGTTGTCAAAGTANTAATAAATGGGAAAAATGAAATNAAAAGTTTAAAAATTGATCCAACNTTGATNAATTCAGATGAGGTNGAAGTNCTTGAAGATCTANTGATTGCTGCANTTAATGATGCAAATAAAAAATTAAAAGAAAATGCTGCTAATCAAATGAGCTCACTTTCCGANGGGATGGGTCTNCCCCCNGGTATGAAGTTGCCATTTTAAAATGACATCATCTTCNTTAAATGAATTGATAGATTTATTTTCAAAGTTACCTAGCTTGGGACCTAGNTCAGCNCGAAGAGCAGTTCTATATTTACTNAAAAGAAAAAAGATTATACCAAGATTAGTTGACTCTTTGAAAGAAGTGCAAGCAAATACTAAATTTTGTAGTACTTGNGCAAATCTCGATATNATTGATCCATGCGCTATTTGNAGAAATGANAAAAGGAAGAAGGATAAAATTTGTGTNATTGAGGATATATCTGACTTGTGGGCAATTGAAAAAAGNAATGCCTTTAANGGACAATACCANATNTTAGGAGGTGTTCTTTCTGCTATTGATGGGATAGGTCCTGAAGAATTGAATATCCTACCTTTGTTTGATAGAATAAAAAATGGNNCAGTAANAGAAATTATATTAGCTACCAATGCAACAGTTGAGGGGCAAATAACAGCTCAATATATTGCCGATCAATGTGCTGATTCACAAATTTTAATTACGCGTCTTGCTCAAGGAATGCCCATGGGTTCGGAACTNGAAATTCTTGATTACAATACGCTTTCNACNGCTTTTAAATCTAGATCAAAAATAAGNNCTAGTCTTTAGTTTCATTNAGCAATATTTTTTCTTTTTTGTTANTTATNTTTTTTGTTGTTATTAATACCTCATTAAGATCATTTTGTGCGCTTGTAAANTGTGAGTCCAATTTTTTGATTCTTTCCTCAAGTCTTACGATCTCTTTNCCAAGCTCTTTTAAATGTTGAAAAATAATATTTGAATTTTGATTTATCTTTTGATCTTTCAGTAAACTTTCAATCGAATTTAAAACAATCCAAAGTGTGGTTGGTGATATCAAGAATATNTTACTATCATANAACATTTGGGTGATTTCAGGAAATAAATTGAAAACTTCAACATAAATTTGCTCACTTGGAATAAAAATTAAAGCTATCTCAGCNGTTTCACCTGGGATAATATANTTTTTTTTAACATCAAGTACATGATTAGAAATATCTAATTTGAANGACTTTGATAATTTTACTTTATCTTCCTTNGTATTAGCGTTAACCATTTTNTCATAACTTTCTTTAGGAAATTTTGAATCAATACACAAATTATTCAAATTTCCTGATATTTTAATCATACAGTCAACCCGTGAATTATTAGATAAGGTTTTTTGAAAATCATAATACTCCTTTGGTAATGTATCTTTTATAAGGTTTTCTAGTAGTATTTCTCCAAACCTTCCCCTTTTACTTGTATTTGAGAGAATATTTTTAAGATCAATTACATTCTCAGTTAAATGATTAATATTTTGTTGAGCTCTATCAATCAGAGAAATTCTTTCTTGAATTTTAAATAGGTTGTTTGTATTTTCGGAAGATGACTTTTCAAATTTTGTATCAATTTTTTCAAAATTTTTTTCAATTATAGAGTGTATAGAATTTTCAAGATTCTCTTGTTTTTCCATCAAAACTTTAATCCTTTCCTTTGTATTTGAGTTAGAAAAAATAAATTGAATAAATAACCATACTATGACTATAGTTGAGAATAAAAATATTATAATTAAATTAAGATCCATAACAACAATATGACAGTTTTAAGAATTTTAACAATACCAGATCCAAAACTGAAACGTAAGTCTGTTGAAGTAGAAAATTTTGATTCAGATCTACAAAAGATTGTTAAGAATTTATTTGACACTCTTTATGCNTCTGGAAATGGAATAGGTTTGGCTGCCCCTCAAGTTGGAATAAAAAAAAGGATTGTAGTAATTGANTTAAAAGTAGACGGAAAATCTGACCCAATTACTTTTGTAAATCCAAAAGTTATAAAGTTCTCTGAAGAAAAATTTGTAAATGAGGAGGGNTGTCTNTCTGTNCCTGAGTATTATGCCGAAGTTGAGCGATCAAAAGAAGTAGAGGTTGAATGGTTTGATGAAAAGGGTAAAAGACAAAAAAAAATAATTAAAGGATTACTTTCAATTTGTATTCAGCACGAAATAGATCATCTAAACGGAACTCTNTTTATTGATCATCTTTCAAAATTAAAAAGAAAACTTGTTTTTGAAAAACTAAAAAAAATTAAGAAAAAAAATGAGAGACAATCAAAAGATTAAGATTGGTTTCTTTGGNACTCCGGAATTTTCCTTAACTTTCCTTAAACATATATTTGAGGAAAAATTTAATATTAGTTTTGTGGTTTCTCAACCACCAGCTAAATCAGGAAGAGGTAAAAAAAAACATAAGTCAGCTGTACAAAACTGGGCAGAAAAAAAGGGAATTAAAACTTTCACNCCGGAAACAACAAATGAGCGTCTTTTTAAAAAAGAAATCTTGAGTCAGAAGGTAGATTTTATTGTTGTGGTAGCTTACGGTAATATGATCCCAGAGGATATAATTTGTTTACCAAANTTTTATTCAATAAACATNCATGCATCATTATTACCTAGGTGGCGTGGAGCAGCTCCAGTTCATCGTGCAATAATGTCTGGTGATACTGAAACTGGTGTCTCAATAATGAANGTTGAAAAAAAACTCGATTCTGGACCAGTTTTTTCTAAATGCTGTATAAAAATTGGAGAAAATGATTCAACGGAATTAATTTTTAAACAAATAATAACTAAAGGCAAACCTCTATTAATAGAAACTATAAATAAGATAATAGAGGGTAAATATGAATTAGAAGAACAAGANGAAAAGAAAGTAACTTACGCACAAAAAATTAAAAAAAATGAGTCTAAGATAGATTGGAATAAGAGTGCTTCAGAAATACTATTAAAAATTAGAGCATTNTATCCAATTCCAGGTGCTTGGACATATCTAGAGAATGGAAAAAGAGTAAAAATTTTAGAAGCTAAAATTTTTGTTGAATCAAAAGAAAATATTTACGAAGATGAGGGTCCGGTTCCAAAAGAAAACGATCTTATTGTAAAATGTGGAAGAGGCCGCCTAGTTATTATTCAGTTGCAGGTTGAAGGAAAACTACCTGTTAAAGCAAAAGAGTTTGTTAATGGTTATAAGGCTAACTGTATTTTTTTAAATGATCAAAAGAGTTAAGATAATTATAGAATATGATGGATCAGGCTATGTTGGTTGGCAAAATCAGAAGAATGGTAAATCTGTCCAAGGGGAAATAGAAAAAGCATTATTAGAACTTTTTGATAAAAAGATAAAATTAAGTGGAGCCGGTAGGACTGATTCTGGTGTACATGCTGCAGGTCAAGTTGCTCACTTTGATCTTGATGAGAAATTTACAAATCTCGATAAAATTTGTAAGTCTATAAATTATATTCTAGGTAAAAATAAGAATAGAATTTCAATCTTAAAAGCTTCCTATGAGACTGATAATTTTCACTCAAGGTTTTCAGTTAGAAAAAAAAAATATATTTATAAAATACTAAATAGATCAACAAAGTCATATTTGTACGAAAATAGGGCATGGTTTATTCCTACAAAACTAGACCTTAAAAAAATGATTAAAGCATCCTCCTTTTTCGTTGGAAAATTTGATTTCAATGCGTTTAGATCAACTCATTGTCAAGCTTTGCAATCTGTAAGGTCTATTGAAAAAATAATAATAAAAAGAAGTAAAGAGACTATTCATTTAAAGTTTTCAGGAAAATCATTTTTACANAATCAAATNAGAATTATGGTAGGAACTTTAGTTGATGTCGGAAGAGGAAAAATAGAAGTTGATAAGGTAAAAGAGATTTTAGAATCTAGAGATAGGACAAAAGCTGGGGTAACAGCACCTCCGCACGGTTTATATTTAGAGAAAATTATTTATTAAAAAAATTTATCACTAAATATACTTTCTATAAAATTAAAATATATTTTATATAAATCTTTAATATCTTTAATCTCTACATTTTCATTTATTTGATGCATGGTCTCTCCAATTAGTCCGAATTCAATTACCGGGCAGAGTTTTGAAATAAATCTTGCGTCAGAAGTCCCTCCTGTAGTACTTAATTCTGGTGTAATTTTCCTCACTTTTTTAATTGAAGTTACAACTGCCTTGGTAAGCTTTTCAGAAAAATTAAAAAATGATTCACCTGAAACCTTGACCTCTAGATTATAATCCTCTCCNGTTTTTTTTAATCGATCATGTAGAATTTTTATAAGATCTTTTGAGTTAAAGTTGTCATTAAATCTGATATTAAATCTAATTGAGGCCTTATTTGGAATTAAATTTGTAATCTTATTATCTACATCTATTGATGTAATTACAAGATTACTTGGTTGGAATGCTTTACTTCCTTTATCAAGTGGTATTTTGAGTTGATTACATATTTTTATAATTCCATCAATAGGATTTTTTGCTAAATGGGGATATGCGACATGACCTTGCTTACCATTNACTATGATAACTCCATTCAAGCTTCCCCTGCGGCCTATTTTTACCATTTCTCCAAGCTTTACAGGGTTAGTAGGTTCACCAACTAAACAAAAATCTAGTTTTATTTTTTTCATTTCAAGCCATTCAACCACTTTTTTAGTTCCAAAGAAAGCTTCACCCTCCTCGTCAGCAGTGAGTAAAAATGAAATTGACCCGTTAAACTTTGAATTTTTATCTTTTAAAAATTTTATTACTGCACAAACATAAGCTGCAATTGCACTTTTCATATCAGCCGCACCTCTACCATATATTCTCCCATTCTTTTCAACTGCGGTAAATGGATCAGAATTCCAACTTTTTAAGTCTCCAGGTGGAACCACATCTGTGTGACCAGCAAAACAAACATTTGGTCCACTACCTCCATTAAAAACTGCATATAAGTTTTTAACTTTTTGTTCACCAAACTCCAGTAGGTGACATTCAAATTTATGATTTTTTAATAATTGTTCTAAGTACTCAAGTGAACCTTCACTTGACGGGGATATACTTTTAAACCTTATTAATTCNTCTGCAAGCTTAATACTATCCATTAAGATCTCAATAAATCATTGATTGATGTTTTTGATCGAGTTTTCTCATCCACTTGTTTTACAATTACAGCACAATAGAGACTTGGCCCATCCTCCCCTTTTTGAGTTTTTTTTCCCGGTAGAGAACCCGGAACAACAACTGAATAAGGAGGAACTTCTCCAAAAATTACTTCACCAGTTTCTCTGTTAACTATTTTCGTTGAGGCTCCAATGTATACACCCATAGATAAAACACTACCCTCTCTTACAATAACACCTTCTGCGACTTCAGAGCGTGCGCCAATAAAACAATTATCTTCTATGATAACTGGGTTTGCTTGAATAGGTTCNAGAACTCCACCGATTCCTGCACCACCNGANAAATGAACGTTCTTCCCAATTTGAGCNCAAGATCCAACAGTTGCCCANGTATCAATCATAGTNCCAGAATCAACATAAGCACCAAGATTTACAAACGAGGGCATTAAAACAACACTTTCGGCTATATGGGCTGAGTATCTTACNATTGCCCCTGGNACNGACCTAAAACNTCTTTTTGTCCACTCATCTTCTACCCANCCTGANGTTTTGAGATCAACTTTATCATACCATGAGTACTGNCCACCCCTAGAGTTTGATATTCCACTAGAAAACATAGAACTATCTCTTACCTTAAATGATAGCAAGATTGCTTTTTTAAGCCATTCGTTAATTTTCCAATTTCCATCTNTTTTTTCTGCTANNCTTTCTTGTCCAGTATCTAAAAGATTTANAACCTCAAAAATAAANNCTTTTGTTACTTTATTTGTAAAGTTTTCAGTCTCCTTATTTNCCCATAAATCTTCAATCTTAGTTTTTAAATCNNTGTTCATANTTTCCTCAAATTATTCTTTCTTTAAAAAGTTCAATGCTGATAATATCGTATTAAAACTATAATTTACATACGAATTTTTNAAACCTCTTTTATTGTAANCAATCNAAAATGTTGTNATTCCAAAATCATAAGCATTTTTTAGATTAATCTCTATATCTTCGAAATAGACTGTTTTACGNGGATTTAAATCATNNAANTTTATTAATNTTTCTAGCGACTCCTTATTAGGTTTAGGTATNAGANTACTTTTTTTAATATCAAAAATATCATCAAATAAATTCTTNATATTTAATTTGTTTAAGACATTTTCAGCATGCTTNGAATCNCCATTAGTATAAATTATTTTTTTTCCAGGTAACTGTGATANAGAATTTACCAAATCTCTAGATTCTGTTAATTTNTCTAGGTTTANTTTATGNACATATTCTAGAAAATGGTCAGAATCTACATTATGATTTTTCATTAAACCAGATAATGTTGTGCCAAATTCCTTATAATAAAGTTTTTGTATTTTAAATGCCTCACTCTCAGATATTTTTAATAATTTTGAAATATATTTTTTCATTCTTAAGTCAATTTGGTCAAAAATCTTNGTATCNGGAGAATAAATNGTATTATCTAAGTCAAATAACCAAAACTTTTTATCAGAGAAAATATCTTTAAACATTAGTTAGTAATTAATGTTCCAACGCCATGCTCGGTAAACATCTCAAGAAGAATAGCATTTGGNAGTTTACCATTTAAAATTACAGCTGCTTTTACACCTTTATTTACAGCNTCAATACAAGTTTCAACTTTTGGNATCATTCCATCTGAAATAGTTCCNTTTTTAATAAGTTTTTTTGCGTCACTTACTGAAATTTGTGTNAGTAGNTTNCCTTTCTTNTCAATTACNCCATTAACATCTGTNAACATTATNAATCTTTCTGAAGATATTGAAGATGCTACNGCTCCNGACATTGTGTCAGCATTAATATTGAATGTTTTAAAATNTTTATCATANCCAATTGGTGATATTACGGGTATGAAATCTGAATCAAGACACCAATTTAAAAAATTNTTATTTATTTTTTTTGGCAAACCTACAAANCCTAAATCTAAATGTTTATNAATTTCACCTATTTTCTTTTTGAGCTTAATCTTTTTTGTNTCCACNAAAAGTGCATCCTTACCAGATAAGCCNACTGCTCGACCNCCTTCTTTATTAATTTCCATAACNAACTCTTTATTTATTGAACCTGATANGACCATTTCTACTATTGACATCGTTTCTTGATCNGTAATTCTCAAACCATTTATAAAAGAACTTTTTACTTTTAATCTATCAAGCATAACTTTAATTCTTGGTCCTCCACCATGAACTACTACTGGATTAATTCCAACCTGTTTAAGTAAAACAATATTTTTTGAAAAACTTGAAGACAANTCTTTTTCGCCCATTGCAGCACCACCAAATTTTACTGTNATACTTTTACCGTTATATTTCTGCATATATGGAAGTGCTTGCGAAAGTGTAGANGCTTGGTTAATCCACTCTTCNATTTTTGTTTTAGAAATCTTGACCATTATTCTTCTATTGATTTAAAGAGAAACTTCCTTAATAAAAATATATCATTACTATTTTTAATACTAGTATTAAAAAATGTTTTATCAAANATNTGATTAATCTGCTCATTGTTTCGNAGNAGATTTTGCTTATCATCCTGATTTTTAAGCTTATCAATTTTTGTAAATATAATAATAACTTTACTACCTAAAATTTTATCTAGTTGATCAAGTATTTTTTTATCAATTTCCATTATCCCGTGCCTTGCATCAATTAACAAAAAAATAAATTTAAGCACTTGTCTTTGCGTTAAATAATTCTCAATAAGTCTATCTATTTTAAATTCGTTAAATTTTGGAATTTTCGAGTATCCATATCCAGGAAAATCAATAATTCTTATTTTTTTTTCAAATTCAAAAAATACTAATGATCTCGTTCTCCCTGGGGTTTTTGAGGTTTTAGCAATTTTTGACTTAGTAATTGAATTAATAAGTGAGGACTTTCCAACATTAGAACGTCCCCAGAAAACAAATTCAGGCAAACTTTCTTCTGGCAAACTTTCTGATTCAAAAACTTCCTTTAGAAACTTCAAGTTTTCATTCATGACCTTGAAGTTATATTCATCTTTGATTGTTTTCTAAGTAGAATATATTGTTGTGCAATAGAAAGAATATTATTTATTGTCCAGTAAACAACCATTCCTGACGGAAATGTTGCTAATAGAAAAGTGAATATAAAAGGTAACATCATAAATATTTTCGCCTGTATTGGATCTGGCGGAGGAGGGTTTATTTTTTGTTGTAAAAACATTGTGATACCCATTAATATAGGCCAGATACCAATAGTTAGAAATGCAGGTGTATCCCAAGGAACTAACCCAAATAAATTAAAAAGACTTGTGGGGTCTGGCGCTGATAAATCTTTAATCCATCCAAAGAAAGGTGCGTGCCTCATTTCAATCGAGACGAATAAAACTTTGTATAGAGCAAAGAAAATTGGAATTTGTATTAGAATAGGTAAACAACCGGCTGCCGGATTAATTTTTTTTTCTTTGTACATAGCAAACATTTCTTGATTCATACGCTGTCTATCATCTTTATATCGTTCACGAATTCTTTGAATTTCAGGTGTAATCATTCGCATAGAATTCATTGATTTAAATGATTTGTTAGCAAGAGGAAAAAGGACGATTCTAATACAAATTGTTAAAATTATTATTCCAACACCAAAATTTCCAACGAGAGAAGATAGAAAATGTAGAGCATAAAATAATGGCTTAGTAAGGAAATAGAACCAACCAAAATCAACTGAGAGATCTAGTTTGTTTATACCAATTTTTTTTATATATTGGTCAATTAGTGGAACCTCTTTTGCACCAGCAAAAATATATGATTTAGTTTTTAGAGAATCCCCACTCTTTAAAGTTTTTATATTTTCATTGATGAAATCAATTTGGATTGAGTTTTTTCTATCTTTTAAATTTTTAAATCTAGCTTTGAAAGTCTCATTAGTTTCAGGGAATATTGTAACCTGCCAATAATGATCGGTATAGCCTATCCATCCATTCTTAGTAGTTTCAATAATCTCATTATTTTCTTCAATTTCATCATAAGAAACTTCTTTAAGCGTATCATTAAATACTCCAAGCGGTCCCTCATGTAGAATAAAAAATTTATTTTCAGGCCTATAATTTAACCTTCTCAAGTAGGAAAAATTTGTTAGTTTAATTGTTTTTGGCGATTTGTTTTGAACCTTATCTATAACTGAAATCATAAAGTTCTCATCAAATTCTATTGTTCTATAAAATGTTAAACCCTCATTATTATTCCATTCTAATTGAATTTTCTCATTTTCATTATAGTTCTTTTTTACTGATTTCCATTTAGAGTTTTTATTGGGTAATTTTACAGACTTATCGGGTGAAGCCCATCCAATTCTCAAAAAATATGGTGAAACAGAACTCACTGGGTTAAGAATATTTATTTTTTTTTCTTTACTAATACTCTCAAAATAGTCCTTTAGCGATAAATCATCCAATGTAGCACCAATAAGATTAATAGTTCCAGATAGTCTTTTGGAGTTGAAAGAAATTCTTTCCTCTAATATTTTATTTTTATCTACTTGGACGTTTTCTATTTGTGAATTAATTGAAGGTATATTTTCGTCTTTATCTGAATCTACGTTTTGATCAATTTGATTTTGTTCGACGCTACTTTCTTGTAATTGTTTTTTTTCTGGTTTGAAAAAAAAGTCAAATCCAACCAGTATCACTACGGACAAAACTACTGCTATTAATAAATTCTTTTGATTATCCATTTGTTAACTAAATATACTTATACTGAATATAAATTGATATTAAAATAAATTAAACTTTTAACCTAGTTAATGTATCTACTAAATCTCTTTCGAGCAAGCGATAAGAAGTTTTTTCAGTACCTTTTTTGGGAATAATTTCGAACAATAGTCCGTAAGGAATCAGATCAATATTATTTCTAACTATTGATCTTACTATCCTCTTTAGATAATTTCTTATAACAGCCTTCCCGATCTTTTTTGAGACAGTTATGCCCAAGAAATTTTCTGAATTTTCCATATATTGGTAGTTTACTATGAAGAATTTAGATTTTTTAAAATGACCATTCTTCCTAATTGATATGAATTCTGCCCTTTTCTTTAACTTGAGGACGGACCTACGCAGAAAGCTTCTTTCTACCTTTTTGTCGTCTGTTAGAAAGAACTTTTTTCCCTCCATTTGTAGACATTCTAGATCTGAAGCCATGGCGACTCTTTCTTACTTTATTACTGGGTTGAAACGTTCTTTTCATAATACCTCTACATTGTTATATCAAAAGAAATATAATTGTAAAATATTATTTATCTAACAGTTCCATCTCTTCTATGATCAGCAAAACCAAAAAATTTATTTTTCTTTTTAACAATAATTCCGATACCACTTGTCAAGTTCCTAACTTTTGAATTTTCTTTTACTTTAGGTTTTAAGGAAATATTCTCCAAGAAAACTGAGCCATTGATTTTAATAAAATTTGGAGATTTAATAGAATTTTCTAAAGTTTTATTGAAATAAAAATAGTCAATTAAGACTCTAGATACATAGGATATTATTGCCTTACCGCCAGGTGACCCTATAGACATTAAAAAGTTATTGTTTTGATCAAAAATAATTAATGGTGACATTGAGCTAAGAGGCTTTTTACCTCCTTGAACTCTATTCTTGATTAGTTTATTATCTTTATTTGTTGATTTAAATGAAAAGTCAGTCAGCTGGTTATTTAAAAAGAAACCGTTTACAAATAATCTTGAGCCAAAAGTACTTTCAATACTAGATGTTACAGATACAACGTTTTCAAACTTATCTACCACTGAGAAGTGAGATGTTGAATTAAGAATTTCTTCAGCTAAAAAACTTTTTTTTTTGGTTTTGTATTTTAAAAATCTCTCTATCAAAAAATCAATATTTATAAGTTCATCAATATTAATTCTGACAAACTTATCGTCTGCTAAAAACCTTTCTCTTAAATAATAAACGAAATCTAGTGTATTTAAAATATCTGATAGTTCTATTTCCTTATTCTTTTTTATATAGTCAATAATTTTTAAAACCTGTGCAATACAAATCGTACCCGATGACGGTAAATTTGGACCACAAATTTTTATTTTATTAGGAAGAAGAATGCACAAAGCATTTTTTTTTTTAGCAAAATAACTCCTGAGATCATTATCAGAAAGGGAGTTATTTTTTTCATAATCACTTACTTTTTTAGCAATCTTTTTAGCTATCGAACCTTCATAAAAAACCCTATAGTTTTCAGAAATTTTCCTCAGAGTTTCTGAATATTCATAATTAAAAATCTTTTTTCTCGGATTTCCGATAATCTCTTTAAATAAAAGGTTTTTATTTATATTAAATAAAAATTTATCTTTTTTTAAAGCATTTAAAAGTCTAGATGGTGGATAAAAACCATTGTCAGCTAAATTGATAACTGGCTCAATAACATCCTTCCATTTTAATATACCGTAATCACTATGAAATTTGAAAATTGCTGCTAAAGTTCCAGGCACCCCAACTGACTGGCCACCGATTGCAGCATCAAAGAATTTTTTTCGTGATCCATCATTGTTTAAAAAAATATTTTGGTCAATATTTTGGGGTGCTTTTTCTCTACCATCATAGAAAAGAACGCTTTTTTTGATATTATCGTAATAGGTTATAAAAGTTCCTCCGCCAATTCCTGAAGACTGGGGCTCAACCAAACCGAGCGTTAATTGAATTGCAACTGTTGCATCTGCAGCATTGCCGCCTTTACCTAAAATCTCCCCACCAATTTCACTTGCATAATCATTTGCGGTAACAATAATCTGTGTTTTTGAACTTTTTTTCTTAGATTGGCTGTAATTAAAAACTGATTTTTCTTCAGGTTCAATATAGTTATCCATTTGGTTAGCTAAAATTGGAAAATCTTTAAATATAAAAAATAGAAAAAGTAAAATTAGCGAAAATAAATTTTTTATTTTTTTTTTCATAGCGAAAGTATAGTTTAATATTAAACGTAATGAATCAAAAATTATGAAGAAAGCAAGAATTAAAGATTTAAAAGAAAAAAAAAAATTAGTTTGTCTAACTGCATACACGGCACCAATGGCAGAATTGATTGATAATTTTACTGATATAATTTTAGTTGGTGACTCTCTTGGCCCGGTTTTATATGGATATAAAACAACTCGTGAGGTGAGTCTGGATATGATAATTAATCATGCTAAGGCAGTTGTAAAGAAATCTAAGACTTCATTTGTAGTAGTTGATATGCCTTATGGAACCTATGAACATTCTAAGTCTACCGCTCTTAGAAATGCAAAAAAGATCATTAAAGATTCAGGAGCAGATGCAGTTAAGTTAGAAGGTGGAGAGAAAATATGTAAAATAATACATCATTTAACAAAAAATAAAATCAAAGTAATGGGTCATCTTGGAATGCTCCCTCAATCTATTAAAAGCAAGCCAACTGTATATGGAAAAAAGAAAAATGAAAAATTACAAATCATCAAAGATCTTGAGTCAATAGAAAAAGCAGGAGTTTTTGCAATTGTGATTGAATGTACTTTGGAATCTCTAGTTAAGAAGTTAATCGAGATAAAAACAGTTCCATTAATCGGAATAGGTGCCTCTAAAGAATGCGAGGGACAAATATTAGTCACTGAGGATATTCTTGGAATTACAAAATTTAAATCAAGATTTTTGAAAAAATATATGAATTTTAATAGTAGTGCAAAAGATGCGATAGCAAAGTTTTCAAAAGATGTAAATAACTGTAAATACCCTGCAAAAAAACATTGTTATTAATGAAAACTTTAATATTGACGAATAAGTTTGAACTAGAGAAGGTTTTGAATTCCATAAAGCAAAGGAAGATAAATTTTATACCAACAATGGGAAATCTTCACGAAGGGCATTTTGAGTTAATTAGGAGTGCAAAAAAAAATGGAAATATAAATTTGGTAAGTATTTATATTAATCCACTTCAGTTTAATGATAAAAAAGATTTTGATAATTATCCTCGATCAATTAAAAAAGATCTAAAACATCTTAAAGAACTAAAAGTTAGTATGGTTTATTTACCAGAAAAGGACTTTAATTTAACTAATACTTCGATTATAGATTTAGGTGAAATCGTGGATAAACTATGCGGAAAGAATAGAAAAGGTCACTTTGAAGGAGTTGCGACAATAATTCTTAAGTTTTTATTAATTATAAAGCCTGAAAAAATATTTTTAGGTGAGAAAGATTTCCAGCAGATTCTAGTTATAAAAAAAGTTATTAAAGATTTTAATCTTAGCACAAATGTTAAAACTGTTCCGATTGTAAGAGGACATGGTGGTATTGCTCTTTCCTCAAGAAATCAACGTATTAAAAATATAAATAATCTAGAAAAAGTTTATAACTGTCTTGTTGATATCAAAAATAAAATTGATGAAGATAATTTTTGCATAAAAGACTTGAAGTACTTTAAAGATAACTTGATTAAATCTGGTATATGTAGAGTAAATTATCTGGAAATATTAAAAGAATCAGACCTTTCAGAGTTAACCTCAATACCAAGTAAAAGTAGGATTTTCATTTCGTGCAACATCCAAGGTGTAAATGTTATTGATAACTTAGGATTGGAAAAAAATTATTTAAAAGAATATGGAAAGTTAAAATTTAGTTCTTGAGGTATATATGCACTTCTTCTGCTTGGGCTGAGGTGCTTGTAGAAGAGGTAATGGAAACTCTTTCAGTTGGCACACCCATCTCTACTATTTTAGAAAAAACTTCAGATGCCCTTTCTCTTGCATTCTCTGCGTATGTTGGGCCGCTAGTAGGACTAACAGCTACTACTTCAAATGCTGCTGAGGGGATTTGCTCTAACGCATTAGATATAGACTCGAACAAAGCTGTAGAATAATCAAAACTAGTATCATCGAACTTGATAACTAAAATAGCGTTATCATAATTTAATGGTGCCACCTTTAGTTTTTTTAGTTTAGTTGTTGATGTTTGATCGGCACTTTCGCTTTCATCATTTGTACTCTTCATTGTTGGTGGAGTTGATACTCTTTGACCAAACTTTCCAACTTCAATATCTCTGGACAAGTCCTTCATATATTGTCTTTCATCGTTTAAAATTTGAATTTCTCTTGATACTTTATCATCCAACTCATTCATTAATCTTTCGTAAAGTACCGATGTTCTTTGAACATCGTCTCTAAGGACTTTAAGCTGATTGTGATCTTCGTCGATGGCACCTGATATAAAGAAGCTAGAATCAATAGCATTTTTTAAATGAACAATAAGTGCCGCGTCAGCTGTCACTCTATTATTAACTATTTGTAAATTATTGACATTATTTTGGATGTCCTCAAGAGCCCTTTGTGCATCATTCCACTGACCAACAAGTACTGGATTACCTGGTGTTGTTCCAATTTGAAGTCTTGATCTTATGGCGCTAGACAGACCTTGGTAAACGGAAGTTTGTTCATCTACAAGATCTTTAAATCTTAGAAAGTCATTATTATGTGATGATACAGCATTTTGTATGCTTGATAGATCCCCTCTAAACTGAGCAACTTTCCCCCCAACAAATGTTCCTGTTGGTCCTGAATCTACAGCTTGAGGCTGAGGTATGGGAGGAGCGTATTGTGATGGAGGTATTTCTTGATTGTTCTGAACTTGAGCAACCTCTTCAACAGCAGCTGGCACTTCATCGAGGGCTGGTGGAGCGACTACCTCTTCATCAGACAAAGATGGAAAAACATAGTCTTGTACACCTGAACAAGAGTACGAAGCAAAAGCGAGTAAAAAAAGTAAGATTTTTGATTTTGACATGTCCATATATAGTTAATTGTTAACAATTTGCAAATAATAACTACAAATACCAAAAATTATATATGAATGTAAACAAAAAAAAAATTTTTATCTTCTCGAACTGAGTGTTTACTAAGTTAGTATGATATATATATTTGATTAAAAATCAGGTTAAGTGCCCGTAGCTCAATTGGATAGAGCATCTGACTACGAATCAGAAGGTTGGGAGTTCGACTCTCTCCGGGCACGCCAAAACTTTTACTA
>NHBS01000041.1 GCA_002167825.1 Pelagibacteraceae bacterium TMED13 | reverse complement strand
CTTTCGGCAAGTAATTGCTTATACCATAAAGATAAATTAAATAAGGAATCAACGTATGGCATAATTACAGATGTACATTTTTCATTTTTACTGAGAACATATTGATTAAGCGAAGAATTAAAATAATAGTCAAAAATTTTTTTATCAGAAGCTATTTCTTCAAAAAAATTCAATCCACTTGAACAAAAAAGTTCAATATTAAATCCAGAGAGTTTTGCTGGAATTAAACCTACTATAGAAAATATAGAAAATCTTCCTCCAATAAGACTTGAATGTTCAAGATATGAGAAACCTTTAATTTCTTTTATCTTTTTCAAGGTACTATCCTTTGATTCAGTTATTACTATGAATTTTTTGTTTGTAGAAATTTTCTTTTTCTTAAATTCATCTAAGATAAAACATAGCTGTGAAATTGTTTCTATTGTTTCTCCTGATTTTGAGGTAACAACAACAGCTGTTTTTTCTAAATTAATATTTTCTATCAGACTTGATATTGACAGGGAATCAACATTTTCTATGAAAAAAATTTTAGGCTTTAAACTTGTAAGGAAATGATTATCACTTATAGAAACAAGTGTTTTACCACCAAGGCTGGAACCTCCTGTTCCCAAAAACAAAACGTTTTCAAATTTTTTAAGATGATCTATTAAATTATATACTTCATTTAGTCTCGGTTTCTTTAGTTCTTGAAGAAATCCGAATTTATCTTCATTTATATTTTTAATTATAGAATGTTTTTCCTTTTTGTAATTCGCTTTATCTTCTGAAGAGACTTTTAGCGAATTAAAAAAAGTTTGTTTTAGTTTCATCTTTGTTTTTCTGGAGAACCCACAATTAAAAAGAATAAATTATCACTATTAAATTTGTTTTTTATCATATTATTAATATAATCTAACTTCAGATTTCCTATAATTTTATCTCTCTCACTGAAATAATTTTTTCCCAAATCATAAAATTGTACAATATTTAATAGATTAGCAATTGAAATCGTGCTTGTGAAGTTTCTTGTAAAAGAACCTTTATAATAAGCTTTTGCTTCATCCAATTCTTTCTTAGTTATTCCCTGTTTACTCATTTTTGACCATTCATCTTTAACCCTATCTATTGTGTCGAAAACTGAGTTATTCCTTGTTTGAAAACCACCCATCATGAATCCGTCATGCTTATAGGATATTGGGTAAGAATAAATAGAATAGACCAGGCCTTTCTTTTCCCTTATTTGTTTATACAATCTTGACTGGAACCCCCCACCTCCAAGGATATAATTAGCTAATCTTAATGAAAAGTAATCTTTGTCACTTCTACTTAATCCTGGGTGTCCAAAAACTACAGAGCTTTGAGGTGTATCTAGCTCAATAACTTTTTGTCCTCTGGGCAGATCAGTAAATTTTTCAAAATTTGGTTTCACATTTTCAATGGAAAACTTTCCAAAAACTTTCTCAATATATTTCTTGATAGATTTCTCTGAGATATCTCCCGATACACCAATATGTAACTCTTTTTTATTAAAAGAATTCTTATGATGTTTAATCAAATCGTCTTTGGTTATATTATTAAGTGTTTTTTGTGTACCCTTAATTCTTTTTGAGAAATTATTATTTTTAAAAAAAATATCGTTAAATTTATTATTTGATAAAGTTGAAAGATCAGACTGATCTATTTTTAAACTAGCTTCCATTTGTTTTAACACTTTCTCTAAATCACTTTTATCAAATTTTGGAAAGTTCAAGACCTGATCTAACAGTTCAAACCCTTGTTCTACTTGAGAGGAAATTACTTGAAAACTACCTTCAATCTTATTTTTTTGTGTACTTATATTTAACTTTATACCATTAAGCTTTTTAAACTGCCTTAATTGGATTCCGTTAAACTTACTAGTTCCTTCATCCATAGTTGAAGTCATCAAATATGACAACCCTTCCTTTCCGTCAGGATCTTGGGATGAGCCAC
The DNA here is from genome assembly GCA_002167825.1 of Pelagibacteraceae bacterium TMED13. Classification (GTDB taxonomy): domain Bacteria; phylum Pseudomonadota; class Alphaproteobacteria; order Methylaequorales; family Methylaequoraceae; genus TMED13. The sequence goes on along the minus strand of NHBS01000041.1, from coordinate 12,534 downwards.
CTCGTAATGAAAAGCTTAAACTAATTATCGGGATTGAGTTATCTTTTATAAACCAAAAAGAAGTATTTTTGGTTTTTAACTCACTAAAATCAATGCTTTTTGACTCATTAAAAATTAAAAATATAAAGGAAAGTATATAAATGAATATCTTCAATTTTGTAGACTTCCAATTACATAGTTTTTATTTTCAATAAATTTTAACATCTCTTCTTTAACTAATTCAATTGTTATGTCATCAAGATTTTTATTCCAATTCTCAACCTCAGATAGAGTAAGCCCTACCGTAAGAGCTTCACCATAAATCTCTGAAGGCTTCAAGATTCCATCCATTCTATAAATACTATCGTAAAAATATTTTTTTTTCTCAGTTTCGAGCCTTTTTAAAGATAGTTCATTTTTAACAAGTATTTTTATCTGTTTCATTATTAGGTTATCAATTTTTTTTGGTTCAATTTTTTCATTTGGGATTGCATAAAAATAAATGTAACCTTCTCCTCTTGATAAGCCTTGATAAAAACCACCAATCATAGAGAAAATCTTCTTTTTATTAACAAATTCGTCATACAATAAACTTGACGTTCCCCCAGCGATAATTTTCATTCCCAAATCAAGGGCAATACCACGTTTGATAGACTTATTGTAAGAATCAGCCCTGTAAAGTTTTTTCCAGATATCTTGTTTTACGGTAGAATGTTTTTTCTCAACAAAAACTTGGGAATTCAGATTAGGGTCCAACGTTTCTTTAAATTTTGATGTATTAGAATTTTTTATTTTTGAAAAATTTTTTTTTACTATTTCTTTAGCTTTTTTAAGATTTATATTTCCAGAGATTACAAGAACGGCATTCCTCGGTTCATAATGTGTTTTGTAAAAACTTTTTACATCATCGTAATTTAGTTCCATGATCTCATGTTTCCAACCAATTATTGGCCTCCCATATGGATGATTAGGGTATAAAATACTTCGCATCGATTCGTCTAATAGTGAAGACGGGTCACTCTCTATTCTTTGGAATCTCTCTTCTAATATTACATTTTTTTCAATCTCAACATTTTTCTTCGTAAGTGTTAAATTTTTCATTCTATCAGCTTCAAGCTCAATAATTTTTTCGAAATGCTCACTTGGATAAATTTGATAATAAGCAGTATAATCGTAGCTTGTAAAAGCATTTTCACTTCCACCAATCTTTGAAATAAAATTGGAATAGTAGCTGTCAGGGTGCTTCTTTGTTCCTTTAAACATTAGGTGTTCCATAAAATGAGCAAGTCCACTTTTCCCTTTTTGTTCAACGTTAGATCCAAAGTTATACCATATCATTTGAGCTATTACAGGTGCTCGGTTGTTTTCAACAACCACTACTTGCATACCGTTTGATAAAGTAAATTTTTTAGCTTTCGCAAAAACGTCATACGAAAACGTAAGTAACATGCTTAGCACGCTTAGAAATATTATTTTAGAATTCATCTAATCTAATATAGGAATATCTCCAAAATTTTCTATGTTAGTTTCTAGTTTATTTGAAAATTCTTGCTTTTGAGGTTGAGGAGTAAAATATCCAAGGGGTTGTTGTACTGGCGCTCTAAATGAATTTATATTTTGGTTTGGTATGTATCTTCTTGAAAAATTATAACCTTTGTCATACAAGGGTCTATAATATATGTTTCCTTCTTTATAGCCTTGAACGTATTGTCCATAAACCCACTCCCCGATTGTAAACTTACGGTTCTGCTTAAATTTTTCCAGTGACTCAGATGGTGTTTTTGACGAAGGTGAATAAAAATTTGGAGCAATGAAGTTGGAAACTCTGGGCTGAACAGTTTGTGGACCTGGCATAAGCGCTATTTGACTCTGTTCTCCAAAATCACTTTTATTACTTGGTATTCGACTCTTAGTCGCTCTTTTACCAAAGTCTGGAGGTAATACAAGTTCAGGTGTTGAATTAATTAATTCTCTTTCTACATCTTCATCAGTTAATCCGACATACTCCTTGATAGAACCACATGAGTTAATTAGTAATATGATCGAAAATGAAATAGAAAGTTTACAAATTTTATTCAAAATCATCGCACATATATCCACCATTAACATAATCCTCTATTACGCGAATGCAGTTGTTTTGAATCCCAAATAGTTCCATTTCCTCATCTTTACTCATTGGTGTTGGTGCATTGATTTGAGAATTATTTTTTAGAATTCTGGGTTGAGCATTGATATTAGGTAGATTATTATTTATCGTTGGATAGCCAAAGTTATTAGTATAGGAAAAAGGAACAGGATTTGATTGATCTATAGAATATTGAGGAAACGGAGGTGGAGCTGGAGCTGGAAGTGGAGTGCCGTTTGGACCAACATAATAATATTGTCTCTGACTCGTGTAAATTGAGTTAAAATAAGGGGAAGACGGTGTTTGTTGAAAAGTTTGAGCTTGTGGGTCTGTTTGCATCATATTTTGATTTTGATCTAAGTAATCTTGGTCAGGCAGAGCATAATCTGGAACCTCCACTGCTTCCTCGATGATTATAGCATCTGATTGCTCTGGCTCATCTTCATCTTCCCAAAAATTAACAGAATCATAAATATAATCNCCNGCAGTTGANACNGACTCTGATATAGAATCNAANGTGNTATCTATCGAGCTNCATGAATTNAGTAANAGTGCGAAGGCTAAAATATTTAGTTGTGAAAATCTGNTAAAACTCATCTATNATACTATATNTTGTGTTCATTTNGAAATTTATAATAATATTTTGTAGTATATTATTTTAATACATANCATTACTTTATAATTTTGAAAAGCATANTATAACAAAAATTTACNAATTCTTTTTATCTATNATTANGCTCNAAAAAAAAGTTATTGCCCCAATNGTGATAAAGGNATCTGCAAAATTNAATGCAGGCCAATGAAAATTNTTTAAATGTAAATCTATAAAATCTACAACATATCCATAATAAAGTCTGTCCACACCATTTCCTATCGCACCACCNAGAATTANCGATAGCCCAATTAATTCAATTAGATAATTTGATTTAACTATCAAGTANACTATGTACGNAGATACAAGCATTGACAAAATACCAAANTAAAANGATTTGTCATGCTCAGAAAACATNCCAAAGCTCACACCCCTATTCTCAACATATACTAAATTAAAATATTNNGATATTTCCAAACCGTTCGAAAAAGTTTCGATATTTTCTAAAATCATTNTTTTTGACATNTGATCAAGAAAGAAAGNNACGAAAACTATTGAGAAAATATATTTTTTACTCATNTANAACTTTNTCACATCTTTTACAAAGNTTGGATTTCTCNATNTTTTTAAAATATTTCCAACACCTCGGACATTTNTCNCCATCAGCNGANTCNACNTTAATAAAAAAATTTTTATCACTATCNGATTCAAAATCTTCATCACATTTTTCNACGTAGTNTACATCTGCNGATATTAANATTTCACTTAAATCTACCTTATTTTTAATAATTTNATAATCACTNCNCAAATGAATAAATACCNTGGCCTCTAATCCTGACTTNATNTCTTTNGAATTTCTTTTTTTTTCTACGCATAAAGAAAATAAATTTTTTACTNAGAGTATTTTNTCCCAAAGAAGTTTAATTTCATCTTGATNCCAAATATCTGGNAAAGNCTCTGCTTGAAGCAAATGACAACTTTCTATGGATGTATCNTCAATCTCGTTTTTCCACGACTGCCAGGCTTCTTCANTNGTAAATGGTATAATTGGTGATATCCATCTAATTAAACAATTAAAAACATANTTCAANACTGTTTTNGTTTGATTNACTTTTATAGAATCANTTTTTTCACAATAGAGAGTATCTTTTCTNATATCAAAAAATAANGTTGATAATTCCTGTGANCAAAAGTTTAAAACTAGTTGGAAAATTTTATTAAAATTATAGCTTTCATAAAGTAAATTTATCTCTTTATTTAACTCATAAAGTCTATAGCAAATAAATTTTTCTAAANTTTCAAAATCATTATAATCAATTGANTTCCTGTTCCANCCTCTCATATTTCCAAGAATAAACCTGATAGTATTTCTTATTTTCCTATAATTTTCTGATTGTCTCTCTAAGTTTTCAAAACTTATTTTTACATCCTCATTTGTATTAGAATTTGCAACCCATATTCTTAAAATATCNGCTCCNTATTTTTTNATNATATCACTTGGCGAAATNACATTACCTAANGACTTTGACATCTTTCTTCCATTTTCATCAATAACAAANCCATGAGTTAAAACTGCTTTATATGGACTTTCTCCATANTTTGCACAACTTTCTANTAAAGATGTTTGAAACCAACCTCTNTGTTGGTCTGAACCTTCTAAATAAAGGTCTGCCTTATCTTTGATTTTATTGTTCTTCAATACNTAAACATGGCTTGAACCAGAATCAAACCAAACATCTAGNATTGANTCTACTTTNTAATACTCATCTGACAAATAACTCTCAGTTAAAAAGGTTTCATTTGGAAGTTCAAACCATGACTCAACACCTTTCTCCTTTAGAACCTTTANTATTTTATTATTTACATTCTTGTCTATTAAAGGCTTTCCGGTTTTCTTAGATACAAAAATTGTTATCGGAACACCCCACATTCTTTGTCTAGAAACACACCAATCTGGTCGATCTTTTANCATTGACATTATTCGATTCTTACTTCCAATAGGAATCCATCNTACNTTTTCTATTTCCTCAATCGCTTTTTTTCTTANTTCCTTTTTTTCCATTGAGATAAACCATTGAGATGTTGCTCTNTANATAAGGGGTGCNTTAGATCTCCAAGAATGCGGATAGCTNTGAATATATTCTTCAATACCAAGAATAGTTTTATGTTCTTTTAATTTCTCAATAACTAAATCATCAGCTTTGTATACATGCTGATTCTTGAATAATTTAATATTTTCTGTGTACAAACCTTTTTCATTTACGGAGGGTAAATTTTTAATATNAAATTTCTTTCCTACTTCAAANTCCTCAAGACCNTGNTTTGGAGCTATGTGCACAAAGCCAGTNCCAGTTTCTGANGTTACATGNGAACTTGGNAAAACTTTAATAGAATCTTCATANCCTGCATCTTTCANAGGGTGAGAACATTCCATCTTNCCTATTTCTTCAGAANATATATCACCTTTCAGATNGAATTCNTTTATATTTGTNTTTTGAACAAAATCCTCNANCAAGTCCTCACATATTAATATTTCCTCACCAACTTTNAAGTTTNTATTNTCTGAATTATCNTGGACTTCTANTATTTTGTAATTGAGATCNTTNGAGTATGCTATCGCTCTATTGCANGGTATNGTCCAAGGTGTTGTTGTCCAAATTACTATTGATTTAGCTTCTCCNAGAANAGGAAATTTTACATAAATTGCTTTNGACTTTTTTTCTTTATATTCTATTTCTGCTTCAGCAAGTGCTGTTTGCTCNACAACGGACCACATNACAGGTTTAAAACCTAAATAAAGTTGCTCAGATTCTAAAAAGNTAATTAGTTCTGATACTATTGTAATCTCNACATCTTTATTCATNGTTAAGTATATTTCTTTCCAATCAGTNCTCAGACCAAACCTTGAAAACTGAGACTTTTGTGTATCAACCCATTTACTAGCGAATTTTCTGCATTCTTCTCTAAATTCTATTAAATCAACTTCTTCTTTTTCTTTTCCTGACTTTCTAAATTTCTCCTCAACTTTCCACTCAATGGGTAAACCGTGACAATCCCATCCTGGAATGTAGTGAACGGCATTACCTTTTTGAAATTTAAATCTACAAACTATATCTTTTAAAATTTTATTAAGTGCATGACCTAAGTGAAGATCACCATTTGCATAAGGAGGGCCATCATGAAGAATAAATTTAGATGAGTTTTCTGTAATTTTTTTTTTTTCTCTCAATAATTTTTTTTTCTTTCCAGAAATCCATCCAACGCATCTCTGTTTGCGATAAGTTAGCTTTCATCGAGAATTTTGTAGCTGGCAAACTAATTGTTTTTGAATAATCTGTCATTTTTGGCCTGTCCTATATCTTTTATAATCTGACTTTTTAATTTCTCAAGAGATTCAAATTTTTTTTCAGCTCTTATGAAATTAATAAATTCAACGTTCATTCTAAAAGAATAAATATTCTTATCAAAATCAAATATATGAACCTCTAATAATGGGTTTGTATTTTTAACTGTTGGCTTCACTCCATAGTTTGCTATCCCATAGAAATACTTCATATCAAACATCTTAGGTATCTGAACCTTCACAAGATAAACACCATAGGCTAAATTGCAAAATTTATTTACTTTGAGGTTTGCAGTTTTAAATCCAATCTTCCTTCCATTTTTTTCCCCACTTATAACTACAGAGGAAATAGCCCAGTTTCTTGATAAGAGATTATTTGCTTCCATTATCATACCTTTTCGAAGTAAATTTCTTATTACTGACGAAGAAATCTCAAGATTCTTTTGCTTGATTTCAGAAACCTCATGATATTCAAACTTTTTTGTTTTATCAGAATAAGACTTGATTAATTCTACATCTCCTTTCTTATTATTTCCAAAAACAAAATCAAATCCAGTTATAACATTACTTACATTCAATTCTTTAATCAGTTTATTTAAAATAAATTTATCTGCTGAAATTTTTAAAAATTCTGAATTAAATTTTATATTTATTAAGAAGTCGACTTTATAACTTTTAAGAATTAAAAACTTCTCTCTAAAGTTCGTTAATCTAAAGAAGTTGTACTTTTCACTAAAAAAACATTTGGGATGTGGCTCGAAAGTCAAAACACCAAGTTTTAATTTATTTTCCATTGCAATGAACTTAGCTTTATTAATAACAGCTACATGTCCTTTATGGATTCCATCAAAATTTCCAATTGCTAAAGCTGCTTTATGATAGGATGCGGGGAGTTTAAAAGATCTAAAAACTTTCATTACTTCATTTTTTTTTGGCTTGGATCAATATCTCAGCTTCACCAGTTAAAACTAAAGTTTTATTCTTAAAACATTCGGTGATCAATTTTACTTTACTTTTTTCAATGTTAATTTCAATTATTCTAACTTTGACTAAAATCTTTTCATCGATATAAACAGGGGCTAAAAATTTAAGTGATTGTTTTAAATATATACTACCAGGCCCTGGTAATTCGGTTGCAATGATTGTAGAAATAAAACTTGCTGTTAAAAATCCGTGAGCGATTCTTCCTTTGAAGATTGTTTTTTTAGCAAATTCTTCATCCAAGTGGACCGGGTTGAAGTCACCACTAACCTCTGCAAATCTTTTTATATCTTCGATTGTGACAGTTTTTTCTGTTGTTGACTCCATACCAACAGTAAAATCCTCAATAAATTTTGTTTTATATTCCATTAGAATTTTCTTTTTTTTAGTTAAATATTAATATACATAAGTTTTAGTAGAATAATACTTTACATTCAATTTATGTCTAAAAGAGCTTTAGAAAAATTATCAGCATTAAAATCTAATAAGTCTTCTTTTTGCTCTCCTACCCCAATGTAAGAAATTGGGATTGATAACTGTTGAGCAATGGGAACTAGAACACCCCCTTTTGCTGTGCCATCGAGTTTAGTTATTATAATATTATTTATGTTGCAAATTTCTTTAAAAACCTGAGCTTGTTGGATAGAATTTTGTCCAATATTTCCATCTAAGACAAGGGCAACTTCATGGGGAAAGCTATCATCTAATTTTTTTATGACTCTGAGAATTTTTGATAGCTCATCCATCAAGTCTTTTTTATTATGAAGTCTTCCAGCTGTATCGATAAGCAATAAATTTAATCCCATATCTTGAGCCTTTTTTATGGATTCAAAACATAAAGCTGCTGGATCAGAAAACTCCTTTCCAGAAAAAAAAATAGAATTTGTGCGGTCTGCCCATATTTTTAGTTGTTCTTTAGCAGCAGCTCTAAAAGTATCAGCTGCGACAACACCAACCTTTTTTTTTTCCAATAAAAATTTATTAGCAATTTTTCCAACCGTTGCTGTCTTGCCAGCACCATTAACACCCACAACCAAGATGATATGTAAAGGCGAAAAAAATTCTCTTTTAGTCTCAAGAGGTTTTAAAATTTCTGTCAACATCTCTCTTATTAAGGTCTTAATTTTGTCTGTTGAAGTGTCAATAAGTTTTTTTGATTTTAATTTTTTGGCAACCTCTGCGGAAAACTTTACACCCAAATCCGAGGATATTAGCAATTCTTCAAATTCATCTACTACATTTTCATCAATCTTTTTTCCTTTTATGATAGTATTAATCCCTGTAGAGATTTTATCTGATGATTTTGATAATCCTTTTTTTAACTTTTTAACCCATCCAAAGACCATTAAACGATTGCTTTCAAANAGTTTTCATTATTATTTAAAATTTTNACNTCNATGATTTCACCTTTATTTAATTNTTTATTNGTATTATTTTTTATTTTAACCTTNAAGAAATCGTCNGTATAACTAAGATTTGTTGATTCNAATAAAACNTTNATTTTTCTTCCATTTTTTTCTTGCATAAGTTTTTGGAGTACNTCTTTAGAAATANATCTAAGCTTAGATACTCTTTNTTTTTTTNTATTTTCATCTACTTGTGGCATTTTNGAAGCAGGTGTGTTTTCCTTNGGNGAGTAAGGAAAAATATGAACATTTGANAATGAGCAAATTTTNACTAACTCAAGAGTATTGTTAAAGTGTGCTTCGTTTTCAGTTGGAAAACCCACAATTAAATCTGCACCGAAGGTAACTTCTTTTCTTTTTTTTTTAATTTTTTGACATAGCCTTATTACATCATCTCTATTGTGTCTTCTTTTCATTCTTTTTAATATTAAATTATCACCTGATTGAATGGAAAAATGAAAATGAGGTAACAGCCTTTTTTCATAGCACATCAAATTCATTAACTCATCATCGATTTCTGCTGGGTCAATAGATGATAGGCGTAATCTTTTCAACTCTGGATTGTCTATTAAGACCCTTTTGAGTAAATTTCCAAGATTTGGTTTTCCTGGAATATCATTTCCATATGATGTTAGGTCTACACCAGTGAAAGTAACCTCCTTATAACCTAAGGAAATAATATTTTTCAGCCTTTTATTTACTTCCGNNANTGGCAAACTTACAGCATCACCTCTACCAAAAGGGATAACACAAAAAGTACACCTGTGATCACAACCTTGTTGAATCTGAAGAGTTGCTCTTGTGCGTACGCTTACTAAATTATTAAAATTCGGGAATTTATATTTACCGACTTTATCTTTCTTGGAAGAAATATAGCTATTCGACTCAGTTTTGACTTTATTGTCCACTACTTTTGAAACATTAGGAAGATTACTAAACAGAGTTTTATCTATCTGACTAGCACACCCAGTAACAATTATTTTACTATTAGGAAATTTTTTGGATGCTTTTTTTATTTCATTTATAGATTTGGAAACTGCAGAATTAGTTACAGCACAAGTATTAACTACGATTGTGTTATTAATTTTTTTTGAATCTAAAATATCTTTAATTATTTCAGATTCAAAAAAGTTTAGCCTACATCCAAGGTTAATTACTTTTGGCAAATTTCTTAAATAACTTTTATTCTCCATATTTTATATCCATGACACCTTCATAAACTTTTTTNGCTTNGCCAATCATTAGAACATGATTATTATTAGTTATTTCAATATTTAACTTACCACCTGTCATTTCAACACAAACTTTATCTGAAACATGTTTTTTCTCTTTAGCAGCTATAACACTTGCACAAGCAGCAGAACCACAAGCTTGTGTTACTCCAACACCCCTTTCATGTGTCATAATTTTTAATACTCGATCATTTATAACCTTTACGACTGAAATATTTACACCCTCAGGAAAAAAGTTTAAACTTTCAATTTCTTTTGAATCTTTCTCCAAAAGACTCTTTTTTAGCTGATTAACAAAAAAAATTAAATGCGGATTTCCAATATTTAAAGCAAAGCCAATTTTTAAGTATTCCAGATTAAAATCTATAATATTATTATTATCCTCAGTACTTAACGGAATTGAACTACAATCATAATTTGGCTTTCCCATATCAACACAAACATCCCCGTTTCCATAATCTTCTAAGTCAATTAATCTTTTATCTGTTTCTATAACTAATTGCTTTTTTTCTTTTAATTTAAATAATTCCTTCCCTAGACATCTCAGTGCATTTCCACATATTTCTGCAGTCGTTCCATCCGAATTAATGAATTTTGCGTGTATATCACAATATTCTTTATCAGAATCACGTGTAATGACTACCAAATCACAACCAATTCCAGTTTTTCTATCCGCAATTTCCTTAATGAATTTGGGGTCGTCTAATCCATCTTCCTTGGAATTATAGATTACAAAATCATTTCCCAATCCATGCATTTTTATAAAATTTAAACTTTTCATTTTTTATTTTTAAAATATCTTTAAGAATTAAATCTTTTTTGTTATAAAGACAATTATTATTTCAGTCAGTCCACGAGTTTCGTGCACTGGCTTTTTTTGTTTGTAGGAAAAATTACTAAAATGTTTCAAAACTTAACAGAAAAAATATCAGGTATTTTTGATAAACTTAAGGGCAAAGGGTTTATTAACGATGAAACTTTAGATTCCGTAATGAGAGAAATTAGAGTCGCTTTACTGGAGTCTGATGTTTCAATTTCAGTAGCTAAAGATTTTATCGAAAATGTTAAAATTAAAGCTANAGGTCAAGAAGTTATNAAAAGCGTTTCTCCTGCACAAATGGTTATAAAAATTGTNAACGATGAACTTACAGAAATTTTAGGTNCNGAGANTTCTGATATAAATTTNAATTCTAANATTCCAAATCTTATACTCATGGTTGGGTTNCAGGGATCTGGAAAAACTACCTCTACTGCAAAGTTAGCTAAATGGATCACNAGTAATAAAAATAAAAAAGTNATGATGGCTTCACTCGATATTTACAGACCAGCGGCTCAAGAACAATTAATNTCATTAGGTAAAACNAATAATATAGAAACGCTTGAAGCTCAAACAAAAANGAAACCAATTGAAATTGCAAANATTNCAATTGAAAAGGCTAAGAAAGATANTTTNGANGTTTTGATACTTGATAGNGCNGGGCGAAATCAGNTTGATAAAGAGATGATGANTGAGATTAAAGANATTTCTAAAAAATTTAAATTTAACGANACTCTACTTGTAAGTGANTCGATGACTGGTCAAGATGCAGTCAATACNGCCAAAGCTTTCTCNGACTCAGTTGATCTTTCNGGTATAATTTTAACAAGAATAGATGGAGATTCTAGAGGTGGAGCTGCACTATCAATGAAACAGATAACCTCAAAACCAATAAAATTTTTAGGTTCTGGTGAAAAAGTTGATGATTTTGAAAGTTTTCATCCAGATAGGATAGCTAATAGAATTCTTGGTATGGGAGACGTTGTCACACTTGTTGAAAAGGCCGCCAAGGAGGTTGACGAACAAGAAGCCAAAGAACTTCAAAAAAAGTTTCTTAAAGGAAGGTTTACACTCTCAGATTATTACAAACAATTGGAACAACTCACAAAAATGGGAGGGTTCGAGGGTATTATTAAATATCTACCAGGCATGTCTGGCTTAAAAGAAAAAGTTGAAAAATCCTTACAAAATGAAGACGTCTTCAAGAAACAAAAAGCTATAATTACTTCTATGACTAAAAAAGAAAGGATTTTCCCTGATATTGTTAAAGCTTCTAGAAAAAATAGAATTTCTAAGGGGTCAGGCTCAAGTGTTCAAGATATAAATAAGCTACTTAAGCAGTTTAAAAAAATGAGCCAAATGATGAAGAAAATGGGTAATGATAGAAATATACAGAATATGATGAAAACGGGACAGTTAAATAACTTGGATAAAATGATTGATACAAATAAATTTAGAAATTAGAAAGGAGAATTTATGTCAGTTTCATTAAGATTGTCTAGAGGGGGATCAAAAAAGAGGCCTTTCTTCAGAATAGTGGCAGCAGATATCAGAGCTCCCAGAGATGGAAGATATATCGAAAGACTTGGAACCTATAATCCGATGAGAGAACAAAGCGACCCTGAAAGAGTAAGTTTAAATCTAGAAAGGATTAAATACTGGTTATCTGTTGGAGCAAAGCCAACTGACAGAGTAATAGGATTTTTGGCAAAGGAAGGTTTATTAAAAAAACCACCAACTCCAAAACAAACAAAGCAAGATAAGCCGAAGAAGAAAACTATAGAAAAATTAAAAGCTAAAGAAGAAAAACTTAAAGCAAAAGAAGAAATGGAAAAGGCTGCTGAAAATGTTCCTAACACTCAAGTTCCAGAATCTAAGGCAGAAGATAAGCCAGCGGAACAAGCTAAGGTAGAAGATGTACCAGCTGAAACAACTACACCGCCTGCTGAAGATAAGCCAGCGGAACAAGCTAAGGTAGAAGATAAACCAGCTGAAACAACTACACCGCCTGCTGAAGATAAGCCAGCGGAACAAGCTAAGGTAGAGGATAAACCAGCTG
>NHBS01000040.1 GCA_002167825.1 Pelagibacteraceae bacterium TMED13 | reverse complement strand
TGGTTTCTAAAAAAAAAAATTGATTGCGAATTACTTATAAATTTTTTTGGCTCACCAAATTTTATAAAATTTCAAAATAATCAAAAAATGAAAAAAAGAATTCTTAATAAAATGATTTCAAAGTTTAGAGTTTATCCAGATTTAGTTCTTAAAGATTTCTACACTAAGTGTGGTTTAAAATATAATAATAAGAAAATTAATAAAAATATTCTTCTTAATTATTTAATTGACCTTAGGGATAAGGATCAAGAGGAGGAATTCATGATGCAAGATTTCAAGAAAGTGTCTTTTTTTAACAAAAAAGATAAAATCTTTTCTTCATCTAAAAATATGCTGGAAAATTTAAGAGACAAAAATCACGAAATATTCTATTTGGACGACAATGAACACAGTTTACCGTTATGCAATCCATTAAAGACTCTAAAACTTATAGAGAAATCTCTCAAATTATGAATACTGATATTTTTAAAAAAAAAATTGAATATTCATTTGATAAATATGCAGACAAATATGATAGTAGAACTTTTTTACAAAAAGAGATAATGTCTGTTCTCTTAAATTTTCTGGATCAAGAAATTTCTATGACAAATAAAAAAAAAAAAAATCACCTTTTAGATTTGGGCTGTGGAACAGGCGAGTTATCAAATATATTAATTAAAAAGCTTAATTTTAACAAGATTCACTTATTAGACTTATCATCACAAATGTTAAATATTGCAAAAAAAAAAATAAATAAAGATAATGTTTTATTTGATAGAAATGACTTTGATTCGTTTTGCCAATTTGATGATTATGACATGATTGTTTCAAACATGGCATTACATTGGTCAGCAAATTTTATAGTTTTTATAGAAAGAATTCTTAATCAAATGAGAAAAAATACAATTTTTATTTTTTCAATACCAGATAACAAAAGTTTTAGTTTTTTAAAAAAGGTAAAATTGGGAGAGTTGATAAATAAGTTTCCAGAAAAAGAAATTATTTTAAAAAAAAATTACTGAAGAATTTGATTGTAAAGTTTATGAGAAAACTTTCTTTGAGGAGACTTTTTCATTATTAGATTTTTTTAAAAATATGAAAAAGATTGGGGCTAATGTTAGCAATAGATCTATAAATGTTAGAAAATTACTTGAACTTAGAAGATATTGTTTTAAAAAACCAATTAAGATTAATTATAACATAAATTTTTTTATTATAAAAAAATAATGAATAAAAATAGTTTTTTTATTACTGGAACCGACACTGGAGTTGGAAAAACACTTGTGTCGGCGATTCTAGCAAAAAAATATAATGCTCACTACTATAAGCCAATTCAATGTGGACTGAATAAAAGTGGCCAAAAAGATTCTGATGTAGTTTTAAATATCTTTAAGGATGTTTCAGTAATTAAAGAGACTTATTTTTTTAAAAATCCTCTAAGTCCAAATATTGCAGCTAAAAAAGAAAATATATCAATTGAGATTTCTAAATTCTTAAGAATTGATAAGATTGATTATCCTATTGTGATAGAGGGAGCCGGAGGTCTTCAAGTTCCCATAGATGAGGAAATATTTATAAGTGATTTGATCAATCACTTCAATCTGCCCACAATCTTAGTTTCGCGAACTCAACTTGGTACAATCAACCACACATTACTCTCAATCGATATTATTAGAAAAAAAAAAATAAATCTAGCAGGTATAATTTTTTCAGGAGACGAAAATAAAGAAACAATAAGTACAATTATGAGATTTGGGAAAAAAATTTATGGAAAAGAAATTAACTTGATATCAATTATACCTTTTCTTAAAACTATAAATAGTGATACTCTTCAACGAATTGATGTAAATTTAAAAAACATAAATGAAAAATAAAATTCTTAAAAAAGATAGTAAATTTATATGGCATCCCTTTACGCAGGAAAAAAGTTCTGGCACTCCTATTCTTGTTAAAAAGGCTAAAGATGAAAAAATAATAGATATAGATGGAAATGAATATATCGATTTAATTTCATCTTGGTGGGTAAATACACATGGACATTGTAGAGATGAAATAATTAAAGAAATTTCAGACCAAGCTAAAAGTATAGAACAGGTTCTTTTTGCGGGGTTTACTCACGAACCAGCAGTTAATCTTGCTGAAAAATTAGTTGGATTACTCCCAGATAAACTAAATAAAGTTTTTTTCTCAGACAATGGTTCGACCTCAGTTGAGATTGCTATGAAAGTAGCTATTCAATACTGGTATAATAAAGGAAAGAAAAAGAATAAGTTTATGGCATTTGATGGCGGATATCATGGAGACACTCTAGGAGCGATGTCAGTTGGTTTTTCATCAGGTTTTTACGAACCATTCAAAGGAATTGTAAATAAAAATTTTTTTTTTAATTTTCCTGAGAATTGGTTTGGAAATAATCAGGTTGAATTGTCAGAAGCAGAATCAATTCGTCAGGTTGAAAATATTATAAGTAAAGAAAAAGATAATATAGCAGCTGTTATAATCGAACCCTTGATTCAGGGAGCTAAGGGTATGAGAATTTGCAGAAAAGACTTTTTAAATAAATTGATAAAAATTTTTAAAGATTCTGGAATAATTGTGATTTTTGACGAAGTGATGACTGGTTTTGGAAGAACCGGTAAAATGTTTGCCTTAGACCATATCAATGAAAAACCTGATATCATTTGTTTAGCTAAATCCTTAACTGGTGGTTATGTTCCTTTAGCAGCAACAATTTTTAACGAAGATATTCATAAAGAATTTGTTGACTTAAATTTTAAAAAGACTTTTTTACATGGTCATACTTTTACTGCTAATCCAGTAGGTTGTTCGGCAGCTTTGGCGTCTTTAAATTTATTCGCTAAGGATAGAACTTTTAAAAATATAAAGATAATTGAAGATACACACAAAAAATGTTTGGGTACTCTATCCAAAAGTTCAAAAATTAAAAAAATAAGAATCCTTGGAAGTATTGCAGCTTTTGACTTAGATGACCATAGATTCAAATACGGTTCAAAGCCTGTAGAAGATTTAAAAAAAAAATTCTTAAATAGAGGTCTTTTACTTCGTCCAATTGGAAAAACAATATATTTAATGCCTCCATTCTGTATAAAGAAAAAAGTACTTGAAGATTGCTACAAAATTATTGAGGAGGTAATAAATTAGTTTACGTGTTATACTTTATTAATAAAAAATGAATATTGATGAAAAAATAGAAACACTTTTTCAACCAATTTCTGAGTTGATAACAAGTATTATTTTTGGAAGTTTTTCAGCTTTTGACACAAACATNCCTTTTATNGTNGTTTGGCTCGTTTTCGCAAGNCTTTTTTTCACTTTTTATTTTAATTTTGTNAATNTAAGGTTTTTTAATAGAGCCNTNATGGTTGCCCGNGGTAANTTNGATAANCCGTCAGATCCAGGAGAGGTNNCTCACTTTCAATCATTTACNGCTGCNATGTCAGGNACTATTGGTCTTGGTAATATTGCNGGNGTAGCTGTNGCNATATCAATNGGTGGTCCAGGAGCAACNCTGTGGATGATTATAACTGCTTTTTTTGGGATGACTNTGAAATTTGTNGAAGTNAGCCTTGGTCANANATANAGAATAATTCATNANGATGGNACTGTTTCTGGAGGNGCTATTAGATATCTATCNAGAGGTCTNGAGGAATGNGGNTATAAAAANTTTGGTAAAATNNTAGCATTTTTTTTTGCNATTTGTTGTATTGGNGGTTCNTTTGGNGGNGGAAATATGTTTCAAGCAAACCAAGCTTTTCAGCAAATTATTGAGGCTACTGGNGNNGAGAATAGTATTCTTCAGGGNAAAGGTTGGTTNGCTGGNNTNGTATTCGCATTTGTAGCTGGGAGNATAATTATNGGTGGAATAAAATCNATTGGCAAAGTTACTGAAAAACTTGTTCCANTAATGGCACTNATTTATANNTTTTCTTGCCTTTTTATAATCATNTCNAATTANGATTTNNTTCCACAAACGGTTCTTTCNATNNTTAGCAGTGCATTNAACNTTGANGCNTCTGTTGGTGGATTATTGGGTTCATTAATNGCTGGTGTNAAAAGAGCTGTATTTTCNAANGAATCNGGNATAGGNTCAGCTCCNATNGCNTACGCNGCAGCAAAAAGTAGTAANTACCTTAATACTGGATTTATGTCTCTTCTATCACCTGTTGTTGATACAATTTTTGTNTGTTCNATGACTGCNTTTGTAATNATNATNACNGGTGTNGGTCAAAANNCNGATGGTATACAGGGTGTNGAATTNACTTCNAGAGCATTTGAAAGTGTTTTTTCATGGTTTCCAANAATTTTAGCANTTGCNATAACTCTNTTTGCCTTATCAACNCTTATTACTTGGTCATATTATGGTTTAAGATGTTGGACTTATTTATTTGGAATGAGTAGATCAAGTAGATTTTCTTACAAAATTATCTTTCTTTCTTTTACCGTAATTGGAACTTCAATGAACCTAGAAAGTGTAATAAACTTTTCAGACTCCATGATTTTTGCTATGTCAATACCAAATATAATTGGTCTTTATTTTTTGGCTAGTAAAGTAAAAAAGGATATTCAAAAAATTGAGTGATAAAAAAAAAATAATAATTGGTTCTGATCATGCTGGTTTTGAAATGAAACATTCAATTATTTCAAATTTATCAGATATCGAATTCGACGATATTGGAACTGATTCTGATGAATCAGTTGATTATCCCGATTATGCNAATAANCTTGTCAAGGAGATTCAAAGTAATAGTTATTCATTTGGAGTTCTAATCTGTGGTTCAGGAATTGGAATGTCAATGTCTGCNAATAGAACTAAAGACATTAGAGCTGCATTATGTTTGAATACAAAAATGGCTGAGTTAGCAAGGCAACATAATGATGCAAATATTTTAGTTTTAGGTTCAAGGTTGATTTCTGTATCAGAAGCTATTAAATGTTTATTAGTTTTTTTAAATACTAAATTTGAAGGGGGACGCCATCAAGGTAGACTTAACAAGTTTAATAATGTAGATTATAACATTACTTAGGAGAGATTATGACAGCACAGCTTTTTTTTGAAAATAGTTTAACACAAACAGATCCAGCAATATTAGATGCTATTAAAAATGAATATCATAGACAAAATGATCAGATAGAACTTATAGCCTCAGAAAATATTGTTTCAAAAGCTGTACTAGAAGCTCAAGGAACTATTCTTACGAATAAATATGCTGAGGGATATTCAGGTAAAAGATATTATGGTGGATGTGAACATGTAGATGTTGTAGAGGATTTGTGTGTTGAGAGAATAACAAAACTTTTTAATGCTAAATATGCAAATGTTCAAGTTCATTCTGGTTCACAAGCAAATCAAGCAGTATTTCTAGCTTTATTGAAGCCTGGAGATACTATTATGGGAATGTCATTAGCTGCAGGTGGTCATTTAACTCACGGTGCCCCTCCAAATGAATCCGGAAAATGGTTTAATGCTATTCAATATGGAGTGAAAAAAGAAACAGCACTAATTGATTATGAAGAAGTTCAAGCCTTAGCTACTGAGCATAAACCTAAGTTGATAATTGCAGGCGGTTCGTCTTATCCAAGAATTATAGATTTTAAGAAATTCAAAGCTATTGCAGATAGCGTGGGAGCTTTATTTTTAGTTGATATGGCTCACTTTGCTGGACTAGTTGCAACTGGTATATATCCCAACCCATTGGAATATGCAGATGTAGTAACATCAACCACCCATAAAACGCTGAGAGGACCAAGAGGGGGAATAGTTCTTACAAACAACGAGCAGCATGCTAAAAAAATAAATTCAGCTGTATTTCCTGGACTACAAGGTGGTCCATTAATGCATGTGATATGCGCTAAAGCAGTTGCGTTTGGTGAGGCTTTGAAGCCGGAATTTCAGGGTTACATTGAATCTGTTGTCGAGAACGCGAAAACGCTTTCGGATGTTATGTTAGAAAGGGGTCTTGAAGTAGTTTCTGGCGGAACAGACACTCATTTAGTGTTAGTTGATTTGAGACCTAAAAAATTAACTGGAAAAGCTGCTGAAAGGTCGCTTGAAAATGCAGGTATTACTTGTAACAAAAATGGAGTTCCCTTTGACCCTGAAAGTCCTTTTGTTACTTCTGGAATTAGGTTGGGTTCTCCAGCCGGCACAAGTAGAGGGTTTGGATCAGAAGAGTTTAGGCTAATAGGTAATCTTATTGGCGATGTTTTAGATGGGTTGTCAGAAAATCCTGATGATAATTCTAAGGTTGAAAATGATGTCAAAGCAAAAGTAAAATCGTTGTGTGACAAATTTCCAATCTACAGCTCAGCTATTTAATAGTTAAACTCTAGAAGAAAGGCATACAATGCGTTGTCCATTTTGTGGTCATGATGAAACACAAGTAAAGGACTCAAGACCGTCGGAAGACAACAGTTCCATTAGACGTAGGAGACAATGCCCAGCATGTGCAGCTAGATTCACTACATTTGAAAGAGTTCAACTTAGGGAACTAATGGTTATAAAAAAAGATGAGTCACGAACACTTTTTGATAGAGAAAAACTTGTTAGATCGATTAATATTTCCTGTAGAAAAAGACCAGTGAAACAAGAACAAATCGAATTAATTACCAATAGTATACAAAGAAGGTTGGAGAGTTCGGGTGAAACAGATATCCCTACAAAAGTTATAGGTGAGTTAGTAATGGATGCTCTCAAGGAGTTAGATAGAGTTGCTTATTTGAGGTTCGCATCGGTTTATAAAGATTTTNAAGAAACAGATGATTTTAGAAAATTTATAGACAAGAATTTAAACTTAAAAGAAGATTGATCAGTGATAAATGATCAACTCTACATGAAAATAGCGTATTCAATTCTTAAAAGATCCTTAAGNACTTCATTCCCCAACCCAACAGTAGTCAGTTTAATTGTTGAAAGNGATAAAGAATATAATAATAATGANATAAGGTCGTTTGGTATTACAGAAAAAGGTGGTAGACCTCATGCCGAAAAAATTGCAATCAGAAATCTAAANTTTANAAGTAATAAAAACTATACTCTATANTCAACTCTTGAACCTTGNTGTCATAAAGGAAGGGAAAACTCATGCGTAAATGAAATTTCTNAAAANCCAATTCATAGNGTCGTTTATTCNATTAAAGATCCAGATCAGAGAGTTAATGGCTTAGGAGAAAAAATTCTAACAAAAAATGGAGTTGANGTTTTGTCTGGTATTTTGAATGATAAAATATCAAGNANTTATCAAGGTTATATCTTAAATAGAAAGTTAAAAAGACCTAAGATTACACTTAAAATTGCTAGTTCCCTTGATGGTAAAATATCAACAATGCCAAGAACAAGATCAGCAATAACTAANAAACTCTCAAATAAAGTGGTTCATTTAATCAGATCAAAGTANGATGCTATTTTAATAGGGGCTAATACTCTAAAAATTGATAATCCAAAACTAAATTGTAGAATCAAAGGTTTAAGTCATTTATCNCCNATGAGNGTNATTCTAACNAGTAAATTAGATATAAAAGANAACCTTAAAATATTNAANGATTGTAAAAAGAATAAAACTATTTTTTTTACTAAAGAAAATAATCNTGAAAAGGTAGANTCNTTAACCAAAAAAGGNATTACGATTTTNATTTTAAAAGAGAGAGATTATAATCTAAAANAAATTTTAGAAAAACTTGCTAACTTGGGAGTTGCAAATTTGTTGGTTGAAGGTGGTTCAANAATTTTTAGTTCATTTATTTTAGAAAAACTTTGTGACGAATTATTACTTTTCCAATCAAATTTTTTNATTGGAAATAATGGNGNAACAATTCTTAGATCTAAAGATTTAAGTTTATTTAAAAATAAATTTAAACTAAAAAAAACAATGAGTTTAAATAACAATATTTTGTCNATTTTTGAAAATTAAAATTATAGGAAATTTATATTATGTTTAGTGGAATAATTACAGATTTAGGAAAGGTTGTTTATTTTGATTTAGATAAGAAGATTATTGAAATTAATACAANTTTCAATAATNTTTTTTTAGGTCAATCAATAAGTTGTTCTGGNGTTTGTTTAACTGTTGCAAAAATCAAGAAAGATAATTTTTTATGTAATTTGTCTGAGGAAACTATTTCAAAAACNAATCTTTNNCAGAAAAGNGTNGGAGANATTCTAAATCTTGAAAANTCTNTAAAACTTGGAGATGANATTAATGGTCATCTTGTTTATGGNCATGTGGATGAGGTCTGTGATCTTAAGTCTATCGATAAGTTAGATGGATCAAACGTNTTAACATTTTCATTATCAAGTAANCTTNGNAAATATTTAGAACCNAAATGTTCGATCTCAATTGATGGAATTTCATTAACTGTTAACATGGTNCTTAAAGATAGATTTAANATAAGTATAATTCCATACACATGGGAAAATACTAATTTAANAAACTCGAAGATTGGTGATATGTTTAATATNGAAATTGATATGTTAGCAAGNTATGTACANAGGGCTTTGAAAAATGAAAAGTAATTTATCTTCAATCAAAGAAATAATCNCAGACTTATCAAAAGGTAAAATGGTAGTAATAGTAGATGATGAGGATAGAGAGAATGAGGGTGATTTAATTTTTTGCGCTTCTAAGGTTAATGCCGAAAAAATTAATTTTATGGCAAAACATGCAAGAGGTTTAATTTGTTTGGCTCTAGATAAATCAAGATTCAAAAAGTTAAATTTAAAATTAATGACAGATCAGAACTTAAGTAGACACAGAACAGCTTTTACAGTTAGCATTGAGGCAAAAAAGGGTGTAACAACTGGAATAAGTGCAAAGGACAGAGCGGAAACAATAAGAGTGGCAGTATCCCCAAAATCAACCTCAAAAGATTTAGTAAGTCCAGGTCATATATTCCCTTTATTATCCTCAGATGGTGGTGTTTTGGAAAGGGCTGGTCATACAGAAGCAGCAGTAGATTTATCAAGATTAGCGATAGGAGATAATAGCCCTCACGGTGTAATTTGTGAAATAATGAACGATGACGGTTCAATGGCAAGAATGAAAGATTTAGTAAAGTTCTGTAAAAAGCATAATTTAAGAATGTCTTCGATTAAGGATTTGATAGAATATAAATTAAAACAAGATAAGTTCGTTAAATGTATTAAAGTTGATGAAGTAATGTTAAATAAAAGCATATTTAAGATGTACGTTTATAAAAATTTGATTGATAAAACAGAACATTTAGCTTTTGTAAGGGGTATTGTTGATAGCAAAAAAAATATTTTGGTTAGAATGCACAGCTTCAATATATTTTCGGATTTATTATCTGATAAAACCAGTGAATTGCAAAAATCAATTTCTATTATAGCCAAGTCTGATAGTGGTGCAATAGTGATAATTAGAAATCCAAAGAAAGAACTTAATAAAAGAAATTCAAATAATAAAAATTTTAGTAAAGAAAAAATCTTAAAGGAGTATGGCGTTGGTGCTCAAATATTAATTGATTTAGGTATTAGGAAAATAACCTTATTAACTAAATCAAGAAAAAATATTGTTGGTATTGACGGTTTCGGTTTGGAAGTAAATGGAACAAAAAGATTCTAAAAATATTCTAATTATTGTAGCTGATTTTTATGAAGAAATTTCATCTAATTTGAAAAATGGCGCAACCAATTATCTTAAGCAAAAAAAATATTCTTATGATATAAAGAATGTGCCTGGAACTTTGGAAATCCCATTTTTATTAACTAGTTTTTCGAAAAAATATGATGCTTTTCTAGTTTTATCCTGCATAATCAAGGGAGAAACAGATCATTACGAAATAGTAAAAAATATAGCTTTAAAAGAGATCTATAAAATTGCTTATACTAATAATCTAATCATGGGATCAGGAATTATTACTGCAAATAATTATGAACAAGCACTTTCACGCTCAAAAATATCTAAAGAAAATTATGGTGGTAGAGCCGCACATGCATGTCATAAATTATTGAGTTTAATTTATGAATAAGGTTCTTCCAAAGACGCTTTCCAGATATTTAGCTGTTCAAGCGGCATACAACTTAATAATTAGTTCTGATAAAAATGAAATTATTGATAATTTTAATTCAAAAAGCACATCAATATTTATAGACTTTGATAAAAAAATTAAAAAGAGAAATATTGATAAAGGTTTTTTTCTTAAAATATTCAATAATTTTTGTGATAAAAAAATAAACATTGATGAACTTATTTCTAAAAATTTGAATGGTAAGTGGAAGCTGGCAAGATTACCACTTGTTATTTCTGCTATTCTATCTGTTGCGATATCTGAAATAATACTTTTCCCGAAAACGTCAATTAAAATTATTGTGTCAGAGTACCTAGAAATTGCAGAATCATTCCATAATGTTGATGAAATAAAGTTTATCAATGCTATTCTTGATAAAATTTATAAAGAAATTCATGATGAGTAAAAGAGAATTACAAATAATTAATAAGTTTTTTTTACCTCTTGCGAAAAATAAAGAATCTTTTGGTCTATCCACAGATGCTGCCTTGTTAAATAACAATTTAGTGGTCTCCAGTGATATGATGATTGAAGGAACTCACTTCAAAAAAAATCACGACCCAGAGAAGTTGGCACAAAAATTATTAAGAATAAATCTTTCAGACCTTGCAGCAATGGGTTCTAAACCTTATGGTTATATTTTAAATCTAGCTATTCCAAATACTTCGGATTTTTGGCTAAAAAAATTCTCTGATGGTTTACTTAAAGATTCAAAAAAATTTAAACTTAAACTTTTTGGTGGTGACATATCTAACGCACCTAAAATCTTCTTGGGTTTAACAATTTTTGGTAAAAAGAAAAAAAAACTTCATACTTCTGCATTTGCTTGTGATAAATCCGATATCTTTGTTAGTGGTAATTTAGGTGATGCGGCCATAGGTTATAATATTTTGTATGATTTTAAAAAAATAAATTGTAAAGAGTACGATAAAAAATATTTTTATGATAAGTACTTTTTACCTGATCCAAAAATTAATATTGGTTTTAAGTTATTAGGAAAGGTTGATTTTTGCACTGATATCTCTGATGGAATTTATTCAGAAATTTCAAATGTTTCAGACAAATCTAATTTAGAAGCAGTAATATTTTTGGATAAAATCCCTTTATCTTTAAATCTCAAAAGAACTTTAAAAATAAATAATTTTAACAAAATATTTAATATCATTTTAGGAGGTGGTGAGGATTACCAATTGTTATTCTCTGCCAAAGGAAAGCAAAGTGAAAACCTACAAAAAGTAAGTGGTTTTCATAAGGTTGGATATTTCAGAAGAGGAAAAGGTGTAAAAGTGATGAAAAATAAATTAGAGAAATACTCGCAAAAAATTGAAATTTTTTCTCATTTTTAAATTTTTATTGATCTAAAAATGTTATATGCTATAAAACCGTCATCTAATTAATAATTAAATATTTATCATTATGACTCTAGAATTTTCTATTATACTTTTTTGTTCTCTTCTTTCCTTAGTTTATGGTGCAGTTACTATCAGACAAATACTTTCAGAACCACAAGGTTCAGACAGAATGATTGAGATTGCGAGCGCGATACAAGAGGGTGCTCAAGCATATTTAAATAGACAATATATTACAATATCNATTGTTGGTTTNTTGATNACAGTATTGTTATTTTANCTTATTCATAATCCATTTGTTTCAATAGGATTTGTAATTGGTGCTTTTCTNTCAGGNTTAGCTGGTTACGTAGGTATGTTTGTTTCTGTAAGAGCCAATGTAAGAACTACACAAGCCGCAACAGAAAGTATCGATAAGGCTTTAGATATTTCATTTAAATCGGGTGCTATTACTGGCTTTTTGGTTGTCGGTTTTGGTTTGCTAGGTCTTGTAGGCTATTATTGGTACCTCTTCAATAAATTNGGNCAAGCNCAAGGAAGAGAAATTGTTGANGCNATGGTAGCTCTTAGTTTNGGAGCATCACTNATTTCTATNTTTGCNAGATTNGGNGGTGGAATATTCACNAAAGGNGCTGATGTTGGAGCTGATNTGGTNGGNAAAATNGAAGCTGGAATTCCTGANGATGANCCAAGAAACCCNGCGGTAATTGCNGATAACGTTGGTGATAANGTTGGTGATTGNGCTGGTATGGCAGCAGACTTGTTCGAAACATATGCAGTTACNATTGTTGGTACAATGGTTTTNGGCCTCATANTATTTGAAGGTTCAGATCAACAAATGTTTATGATGTTNCCACTTTTGATCGCTGCAGTNTGTATTATATCNTCACTTATTGGATCATTTTATGTAAANCTAGGTGAGTCAAAAAATATTATGTTTGCACTTTANAAAGGNCTGATAATAACAGCAGTGGCCTCTGTAATTTTANTATANTTTGTTACNGATATTTTTATNGGTATAGATAAGCTTATNATAAATAAAGATTTATTTATCGAATCTTTTTCTGGNATTGATCTATTTTTTTGTTCAATAGTTGGGTTGGTTGTAACAGGATTAATTGTTTGGATAACNGAATACTATACTAGTACTGAATNTAATCCAGTNAGGTCAGTGGCTAAGTCTTCNGAGTCAGGNCATGCTACAAATATTATCCANGGTCTGGCAATGTCAATGCAATCAACAGCNTTNCCAACAATTGTCATTATACTTGGTATAATTCTCTCGTATAAGTTTGCTGGTTTGTANGGAATATCTATTGCAGCAACTACNATGCTNGCNTTAGCTGGNATGATNGTTGCNCTTGATGCTTATGGCCCTGTNACAGANAATGCAGGTGGAATAGCTGAGATGTCAAATCTTCCNGANGANGTAAGAAAGACNACGGATGCNCTNGACGCNGTTGGNAATACAACNAAAGCAGTTACTAAAGGTTATGCCATAGGNTCNGCAGGTCTTGCTTCTCTNGTTNTNTTTGGTGCCTACACTCAGGATCTAAAATATTANTTTCCNAATCTTGATATAAAATTTTCACTTGATGATCCATATGTNGTCGTNGGCCTTCTAATAGGAGGTATGCTTCCATATCTTTTTGGCTCAATGGGTATGACAGCTGTAGGCAGAACATCCGAAAAAATCGTTAATGAAGTAAGAAGACAATTTGCAGAAAATAAGGGAATTATGACAGGAAGNTCTAAACCAGAATANGGTAAAGCNGTAGATATCCTAACNAAANGTGCCATTCAAGCTATGATTATNCCATCAATGNTACCNGTACTNGCCCCATTTGTTACNTATTTCTCTATTTTTCTAATATCTGGTAGTTCAGCAGCAGCATTTACATCTCTTGGTGCAATGCTCCTTGGAACAATAGTAACAGGACTATTTGTTGCTATATCGATGACATCAGGAGGCGGNGCATGGGATAATGCAAANAAGTATATCGAAGATGGAAATTACGGTGGTAAAAATTCTGATGCCCATAAAGCTGCNATAACNGGTGATACTGTTGGAGATCCNTACAAAGATACNGCTGGCCCAGCAATTAACCCTATGATTAANATAATTAATATAGTTTCTATCCTTTTATTATCAATGTTGGCATAACAAAAATTAATCATCTGCTTTCCCGCTGCCAATGATTGGTCCACCTCTTCTTAAACCTCCAGCGCCCACTCCGAAATTTTCAATTAGACTTTTAAAAAATGATTTTTTAATTCCGTAAGTAGAGGTTTCGGTAGATGACATTGCAACGTCAATCGTTTTTGATTTATCATAAAAATAAACATCTGATAGCTGATCTTTATGATTAAAGGAGACCTCAATTATAAACTGTTTTTTGGTTTTTTGTTTTAGGAAAGCGAGTTTTGAGCTCAACCTTCCGATATAATAATATGAATTATCACCAAGTGTCCCCCCAAAAGATGGAGTGCCAAGAAGGTCAATCACAGATTTTTTATTGTCTTTTCCTAATTCAAGTAAAGAAAGCCTTTCAAGATCGGGTAAATTTCCACTTACAATTTGTTTTCCTGAACAAGATATAATAAATATTGATGATATAATTAAAAGTATGTTGTTAAATTTCATAAAAAAAAAAACCTTAAATAATTTGTATAATAAAATTATTCAACAATCAAAAGAAACTTCAATTTTAGCGAATTTTGATTCTGATATTTCTTTAAATATAGATTTTTTACAAATAAATTTGTCTCTCATACTTTGGTATATGAATAGTAAAAAGATAAAAAAGAAATACCTAGATTTTTTAATTAGCAGATTTATTGATGACCTTGAGTCCGCCTCTATAGAATTAGGCTTTGCAGAATCAGGTCTGAAGAAAAAGGTAAGAAAGTTGGCACAAAATTTTTATCAAAACCTAGATTATAATCTTAAAATTATAAATGAATTATTAAAATCTAATGGTGAGATTTCTTTAACTAAAATTTTTAATGAGAGATATGAAAAAAAAAATACTAATTTTAAAAAGTTAGAAAACTACTATAAAAATAATATAAAATTATTTCTAAATTTAGATGAAAAAAGTTTTTGGAATTTGAATTTTGATTTTGTCAGCAAATGAATATAAAAAAAACATTGCAGATACATGAATAATTTTGTAGAAATTCACTTTGAAAAGGACTTAATATGGCAGTACCAAAACGAAAGACAACACCATCCAGAAGAGGGATGAGAAGATCACACCATTCTTTAACTAAATCAAGTATGATGGAATGCGATAACTGTGGTGAATTAAAGTTACCTCATCATATTTGCAGTGCTTGTGGTTTTTATAATAAAAAAGAAGTTGTTAGGAAGACCGAAGAAATTGATGAAGAAGAGTTGAAAGCTGAAAATTAATCTGGTGATTGTTTGAGTAAAATTACTTTAGCCATAGATGTGATGGGTGGTGATGGTGGCCCGGAAACTACAATTGAAGGTGTGTCATTAGCGACAAAACTTTATCCAGATGTGAAATTTAAACTATTTGGTGATAAAAGAAAATCTGAAAATTTGATTTCAAAGTTTAACTTAGAAAAAAATATTGAGTTCGTACATACAACTGAGTTTATTAAATCTGATGATCAGCCAGTGAATGCGTTAAGAAAGCTTAAAAAATCAAGTATAAGATTAGCTACTAATGATGTTAAAAGTAAAATATCAGATGGTTTAGTTTCTGCNGGAAATACCGGCGCTTTAATGGCTATTTCAAAATTTGTATTNAAGACNATAAAAACAATCGATAGGCCTGCCATTTCNGGTCTGATGCCAACAATGAAAGGGCTNACTGTAGTTTTAGATCTGGGTGCAAATGTTGAATGTTCNAATGANAATTTAGTTCAATTNGCCTTNATGGGTGATATTTTTGCNCAATGTGTTCTTGGAATNAAAAAACCAAAGATAGGCTTGCTTAATGTTGGTACAGAAGATATNAANGGNAATCCTGTAGTAAAACAAGCATATGANAATCTAAAAAGAATTGAANNTCAAATTAATTTTTATGGTTTTGTTGAGGGNGATGATATAAACAAAGGAATAGTTGACGTTGTTGTTACTGATGGTTTTTCNGGAAATATAGCNTTAAAAACCGCAGAAGGAGTNGCTGANCTTATATTTACTTATCTAAAAAATGCGTATCAAAGTTCATTCATCTCTAAATTAGGTTATATTCTATCNAAACCTGCACTCAATAGATTTAAAACAAGAATAGATCCNAGAAAATATAATGGTGCTGTTCTCTTGGGTTTAAANGGTATTATAGTNAAAAGTCATGGAGGAACAGATGCATTTGGCTTNAGTAATGCTATATCTGTTGCCATTTCTTTGATTAAAAATAATTATGTNAATACAATTGAAAATCAACTAACTAGGAAACANGAATGATACTTTCGCAAATAGTTGGATGGGGTGAATATCTTCCTNAAAAAGTTTTAACAAATGATAATCTTAGTGAAACAATTGAAACGTCAGATGAATGGATATTTCCGAGAACTGGGATTAAACAAAGGCATATAGCGCTGAAAAAAGAGCTCACNTCTGATCTTGCAATTAATGCNGCTAAAGAAGCATTTGTAAATTCTACTATCTNTCCCAGCGATATTGATTGTGTTATAGTCGCCACTACTACACCGGACGATACATTTCCATCAACAGCAACNAAAGTACAACATTTTTTCAAGATGAAGGANACNCCNGCATTTGANNTTCAGGCTGTGTGTTCNGGTTTTATATACTCNCTTCAAGTNGCNGATACTTTTNTTAAATGTGGTAATGCAAAAAATATTCTTGTTATNGGAGCAGAAACACTNTCAAAAATTGTTGATTGGNAGGANAGACGAACATGTGTTTTATTTGGTGATGGAGCAGGTGCAGTTATTGTTAGTGCATCTGAAGAGTCNAGNGGGATTTTAGCNACAAAAATTTATTCAGATGGTTCNTGGCATGATAGTTTATANAGTGATGGAGGTCCTTCATTTAATCANAAAGTTGGTAAAATAAGGATGAATGGNCAAGATATTTTTAAGCAAGCAGTCAATAAATTATCTGAGGCAACNTCTAAAGCGTTGGATNAATGTAACNTATCAATTAAAGATATCGATTGGTTTATACCNCACCAAGCTAATCAAAGAATTATTTCTAGTACAGCAAAAAAGNTAGGGATAAGCGAAGAAAAAACAATAAGCACCGTTAAATTTCANGCNAATACATCTGCAGCATCTATTCCATTAGCATTATCCTCNGCCATNAAAAATGGAAAAATTAAAGATNATCATTTAATTGCNATGTGTGCGATNGGAGGTGGGTTGACATGGGGAAGTTGTATATTAAAATTNTAATGTAATATTATGGAAGATGAAGTATTAACAAAAGCCTCAATGATCAATTACCTTAACGAGAATATTGGGCTTTCAAAAAGAGAGTGCCANGTTTTTTTTGAGGTATTCCTGGATTTAATAACCAGAGAACTTATTGAGGAAAAAGATGTNAAATTAGTTAATTTTGGAATTTTCAAGGTGATGAAGAAAAAAGCACGANTAGGAAGAAACCCAAGAACAAAAGAAGAAGTTATNATTTCAGAAAGNTGTGTTATTAAATTNAAACCATCNAATTTTTTAGTCAATTTCATTAATTCTAACATTANANATGTTNATGATTAAACATGATGATGCTCTAAAAACNATAGGAGAAGTTTCATCTTTAATTGAGNTNCCTGTNTATGTTATNAGATTTTGGGAAACTAAATTTAAGGATCTTAACCCTNTAAAAAANANTAAAGGATCGAGATATTACTCTAAAGATCAAATTGATCTTTTAAAAAAAATCAAATATTTACTGTATGAAAAAAAATTGACAATTAAGGGTGCGATTCAAAATATTGANGAATTTGATACTCAAAAAAAGNTCATAATTGATGAGATTAAAGAATTGATAAATGAAATTAANAACAATCTATAAATGTCGGNGCGTAGCGCAGCTTGGTAGCGTGTCCGTCTGGGG
The DNA here is from genome assembly GCA_002167825.1 of Pelagibacteraceae bacterium TMED13. Lineage (GTDB taxonomy): Bacteria > Pseudomonadota > Alphaproteobacteria > Methylaequorales > Methylaequoraceae > TMED13. Next base: position 799 of record NHBS01000040.1, on the reverse strand, counting down.
GNCGGGAGGTCGCTGGTTCAAATCCAGTCGCNCCGACCATTATATTTCATAAATGATTAGAANGTTGAATTTATTCTATACAACTTGTGGNAGCATNACTGATGCNGAAGATTTNGCAAAAAAAATGATTAGTGATAATTTTGCAAGCTGTATNAATATTATAAAAGANGTAANAAGCTTTTATAAGGAAAATTCAAAGATAAATNCTGTNAATGAAANTNTTTTAGTNATCAAAACNGTNAAACGTTTTAAAGAGATTGAGATTTATTTAAATAATAATCATCCTTATAGTATTCCATTTATTGGGGAATTAAATATCAANAAGATTAATGATAAATATCTTGAATGGATTTNNAAAAATTTATAATTTTTTTTTAAAGTTGACACATTATTTTTTTTAGATATTTTCCTAATGTAATGTTGACNTATAGTATNAAAAGTAAAGAAATTAAAAAAAAATGGNTNATGATNGATGNTGANNGNNTNGTTCTNGGNAGNGTAGCNTCTNATATAGCTANNTTACTTAGAGGNAAGCACAAGACAACCTTTACACCTCACATGGATTGTGGTGATAATGTTATAGTCATAAATGCAAAGAAGATAAAACTAACTGGAAATAAAGCTAAAAAAAAAATTTACTTCAAACATACTGGTTATCCTGGTGGACTAAAAGAGACATATTTCGAAAACCTTATAAATGGTAAAACTCCAGAAGTCGTTGTAAGAAAAGCAGTTGAAAGAATGATGAGTTCAAATGCACTCAGTAAAAAACAATTATCAAATCTAAAAATATTTGCAG
>NHBS01000039.1 GCA_002167825.1 Pelagibacteraceae bacterium TMED13 | reverse complement strand
GTAGTTAAGGGGAAAAAAATTACAAAAATGCAAATAATGATTTATTCTATGATCTTATTTGCAGTGACTACTTTACCATTTCTTTTAGAGTTTTCTGGTTTAATATACATAATTGCAGCATCAATCCTCAATACTTATTTTTGTTATCTTTCGTTTAGACTTCTTAAAAGTTCTGATAATGATGAATTATCATATGCTCCCAAGTTATTTAAATTTTCTATATTATATTTATATTGCATATTTTCTTTTCTTGTAATTGACATGGCTTTGTAGAAATGGACAAGAATAAAAAAAAAAATATTGCACTAGGTCTTGCTTTATTATCCTTAGCTATAATCTTTTATATTGTAACAATAATTAAATTTTAAGTTATGTTAGAAAGAAAAAGCTTAAAAAATCACGCTCTTGCATTATCCCTGTTTGCTTTGTTTATGCTAGGGATGAGTTTTGCTGCTGTTCCGTTATACAAACTATTTTGTCAAGTTACTGGTTATGGTGGCACCCCCCTGATTTCAAAAGAAAAAAATTTGATCCAGATAGGTGAGCAAATAGATATTCGTTTTGACTCATCAGTTGAAAAAAATTCCCCCCTATATTTCGAGCCAGAAAGAAAAAAAGTTAGTGTAAATATTGGTGAGAATAGTTTAGCTTTTTACAAAGCTGTTAATAAGACAGATAGGGAAATAACAACTATGTCAGTATTTAATGTTACTCCTCATCAAGCAGCAAAGTATTTTAATAAAATAGAGTGTTTTTGTTTTGAAGAACAAGTTTTAAACCCTGGGGAGAGTGTCGATATGCCAGTTTCTTTTTTTATTGACCCCTCAATAAAAGATGATAAGTTTATTAATAACCTAGAGGAAATTACTCTTTCGTATACAATGTTTGTGAGATAAGTTTATGAGCGAAAATCAAAAGCACCCCTATCATTTAGTTGACCCAAGTCCATGGCCATTAGTTACCGCAATTGCATTGCTTGTTTTAGCCTATGGGCTAGTTGTTATGATGCATCAAGAAAGTTCTACCTTATTTTATATTGGTGGGGCAGCAGTTCTTTTAACCAGCATACTTTGGTGGAAAGATGTTGTGAATGAATCAAAAAGCGGTAAATTTCACAATAAAGTTGTGCAAATAGGACTCAGATATGGAATGATTTTATTCATTGCATCAGAGGTAATGTTTTTTTCCGCATGGTTCTGGGCTTTTTTTGATGTAGCGTTTTATCCTGGAGTAGATAGTCCAGAGTTGATTGGAAGACAAGATGCACTCGGTGGTGCTTTTCCACCAGAAGATATTGAACTAATACCCCCGTTTGGGATACCCTTATTGAATACTTTTATTTTGTTGGCATCCGGTGGAACTATAACATGGGCGCACCATGCTTTAAGAGAGAATGATAGGAAGAACTTTATGATTTTCTTATTCCTAACAATAGTTCTTGGTGTAATTTTTACTGGTTTTCAAGCTTATGAATATAAACATGCAACTTTTTCAATTGAAGATGGGATTTATCCCTCTACATTCTACATGGCAACTGGATTTCATGGAGTACACGTTATAATAGGTACTTTATTTCTTATTGTTTGTTTTTTTAGAGGCCTCACAGGTCACTTTAGTCCTGAAAAACATCTCGGATTTGAGTTTGCAGCCTGGTATTGGCATTTTGTTGATGTAATATGGCTTTTTCTCTTCACCTTTGTTTATTGGTGGGCCTCAGTCTAGCAAGGAATGAGATTTAATTATAAATCACAATTAATTGAATTTAAGCCTAGGTTNATTCCTCTAGTTTCNTTTTTCCTNGCATTAGGAATACTTATTTCAATGTCATCATGGCAATTCAAAAGGTTAAAATGGAAAGAAAGCCTAATTAATTTGAGAGTAAGTAATTTTGAAAAAATNCCAGAACAATTAGATTCTTTCAAGGAGCCTTCAAAAAACGAGTTTAGAAAAGCAAATATCAAAGGNACTTTANTGAATGATCAAGAAATGTTTATGCCTGCTTTGAGTAAAAATGGTAATAATGGTTTNCACATTTTAGTTCCTTTTAAAACTTCTGATAANAAATTTTATGTTTTTGATACCGGGTGGATACCTCTTAAGCTTAAAGAAAAATCATTAAGAAAAAATAATTTAATTNTTGAGTCAAAGCANTTTGAAGTTGTTATTAGGATACCAGGCAGAAAAGGNTATTTTCAACCAGACAATGANATAATNAAAAANACCTGGTTTTTTGTAGAACCAAGTCTNATGAGTNAATATTTACAAATACCTTTTGTTAATGAAATTTACCTAGAAGCAACAAATAATGGACCAGGTGGTTATCCAATTGGGAATCAAACTCGAATTTACCTAAGAAATAACCATCTTCAATATGCTTTAACTTGGATGTTTTTAAGTTTTGGATTGATAGGAGTTTTTTTATTTTCTAATTTTAAGATAATAAAAAAATAATGAAATATGTATCAACAAGAGGTGGCGAAGATGAAGTTAGCTTTACCTCAGTTTTATTAAATGGTTTAGCAAAAGATGGGGGGTTGTATGTTCCAAAGACTTTCCCNAAATTTTCAACTAAAGATCTCAAAAAGATTAAGCCATATGAATTATGCAGAGCTGTGTTATCAAGTAACTAAGGGCTTCATATCAGAATCTGATATACCNCATAAAGATTATAAAAAAATTTGNTACAAAACATATGATAAAAATTTTGGANNAAATATTATTAATATTGATAAATTNTCTGAAAATGAAAANATTCTTAATTTATNTCACGGNCCNACATTAGCGTTTAANGATTTTGCACTTCAATTACTTGGTAATATCTATGACTATGTTTTAAAAAAAAAAAGAATNNAACTTACTATATTAGGTGCAACTTCNGGTGATACTGGTTCNGCTGCAATTTATGGTTGCTCAAGATCTAAGAAAATNAAAACTTTTATTCTTTTNCCTCATGGAAAAGTAAGTGAAACTCAGAGAAAACAGATGACAACATTTAAAAATAAGAACGTATTTTGTATAGCAATTAAGGGTGATTTTGATGATTGTCAAAAGTTAGTAAAAGATTTTTTTAATTACGAAGNAAAANAAATAAATCTTGCAGCTGTCAACTCTATCAATTGGGTTAGAATTATGGGACAACTTGTGTATTATTTTTGGAGTTATTTCAAAGTCGAAAANAATCTNAGAAGAGTAANTTATGTTGTTCCAACTGGCAATTTTGGTAATGTATACGCAGGATANATTAGTAAAAAGATGGGTCTTCCAATTAATAAACTAGTNGTTAGTTCAAATAAAAACGATATTTTAACACGTTTTTTTGAAACAGGTGTTATGAAACTCAAACAAACAATAAAAACCGTTAGTCCAAGTATGGATATCCAAGTATCGAGTAATTTTGAGAGATTACTTTATGATTACTCTAAGAGTACAGAACTTATAAAAAATCTATATAGAGACCTGGGTATGAAAGGCTATTTCTCTGTAGACACAAAATTGCTGGATCTTATGAAGAATTCATTTAGATATGGTCGTTTGAATGATAAAGAAACACTTNCATCAATCAACAAAATATTTAAGAGATTTAGAATAATTATCGACCCTCATACTGCTGTTGGCTATTCGATTGGTAAAACCGTTCTCGATGATAGTGAGAAAAGAATTTACCTNGCAACTGCACATTANAGTAAATTTATCGATACTGTAAAAAAAGTAATTAATGATCAAGTGACATTACCANAAAGAATATCATCTATTATTAATAAAGAGGAAAAGTTTGATCTTCTTGAAAATAATCTAAAAGAACTGATTCAATATATTACTGAGAAATCATGCGTTTCCAGATAAGTTTAGGAATTTTGAAAAATCTATTCCAGTTCTTTTAATAGCAGTGTTCCATTTTTCTTCTGTATTTTTATCAAATAGCAAATCCATATGTTCATTTAAATTTATCCAGCTATTATTTTTAATTTCATCTTCAAGTTGTCCCGGACCCCATCCAGAATAACCAAGAGATATAAAAAAATCCTTTGGGCCTTTGCCTTGAGCAATATCAATTAAGATATCTGTTGATACAGTCAAAAAAACTTTCTTAGATACTTTTATTGTTGAAGTATTTTTGTAATCATTAGAATGCAAAATGAAGCCATTATTTTGACTCATAGGTCCTCCTACATGAAAAGGAAATGAGATATTACTATTACTATCATTACTTTTGATGTTTAATTTATTAAATAAATCAATTCCTTTTATATTCATGATTTTGTAGTTTAATATAATACCAACTGCACCATCTTTACTGTGGTGAGTAAGGTAAATTAAACTTTTAGAAAAGAAGATATCTTTTAGTTGTGGAAGTGCGCACAAAATATTACCCTTTAAAAAAGACTTTTTCATTATTAAATTATTACAAATATTTTATTAATTTTCAATTATAAGAAATCTAATGAGACACTTAATCTTTATACTCTGTTTTTTTATCAACTTNAAATTGTTATACAGTAACGACAATTTAACAAACTCTAAAGCCTCATCAGAAATATTACCAAGTAATAGTGTCTATAAAGTTAATAATGATTACTATTTTAATATTAGAATAGTTTTAGAAAAAGGGTGGAAAACATATTGGAAAAACCCTGGTGATGCTGGTTTGCCGATTCAAATTGATTGGGGAAATTCAGAACCAGATGATTATGAAATTNTATTTCCGTATCCAAAAGGCTCTATTGATAATAGTATACTTACAATTGGATATCAGAATACAGTCAACTTTCCAGTACGTATAAAGTTNAAAAATAATCAAGACAAAATAAAGCAAATCATTACGTTAAATTACTTAGTTTGCAAAGAAATCTGCATTCCAATTTCTGAAAAAAAACAAATTAATATTAACAAANAAAATATAAAAATATCTGAAGAATTTATAAGCACATTTAAGAAAGTTCCAAGGAATAATTTAAGTGAATATGAAATCTATAATGTAAAATTTTTGGGATCAAATAAATTAAAAGCATCCTTAAGATCAAATGAAGANTTTCAACTAGAAAGTATATTTGTATACTCTGAAGAATCCTCTCTCACTGTTAATATTCTAGATAAATCAAAAAATATTATTGAAATTAGTTCAGAGACTCCGCTTGAAGCATTAACAAAACCNATACAAATAGTTTTTGACAACGGATCTTCNGTCAATGAAATTCAATTNATAAAAAATAATTTAAGGCAGAAACATAATATTATATATTTTTATTTTATTGCATTNATTGGTGGTTTAATACTTAATTTTATGCCTTGCGTTCTTCCTATAATTTCAATTAAATTACTTTCTTTTTCCTCNATGATACAACAAAATAAAAAGAAAATTAGGTTGTCNTCATTAANTATTGTTCTAGGAATAATCTCATCTTTTTTATTTCTAGGATTATTAGTTNTTTTCTTAAAAACTTTGGGAAGTCAAGTNGGTTGGGGATTCCATTTTCAGAATAAAACTTTTTTAATTTTTATTACTGTTATTATTTTTTTATTTACTTTAAATCTATTGGGATACTTTGAATTACTCTTACCTCGCTCACTAAATGATAAGTTTAATAATTTCATTANCAATAATNNTAAATACAAAGANTTCTTAGGNGGAGTTTTTTCTACACTTCTGGCTACTCCATGCAGTGCACCATTTCTCGGAACNGCTGTAGGGTTTTCNATGCTAGGGTCTCCTATAATAATTATAAGTATTTTTTTTTTCATATCGATAGGATTTTCTATCCCATACATCTTATGTATTTTATTTCCNAACATTATTAAGGTCATTCCCAAACCTGGTGAATGGATGATNAAATTTAGGTTTTTCCTTGGATTTTTATTACTTTTATCTACTGGATGGTTACTTAATCTTTTGGAATTAAACCTAATTTTTATTTTTGTATTTTTGAGTATTATTTTGATAGCTTCTATTATTAAAGGTAAATTTAAAAAGCAATTATTCTTTATCAGTTTCACTATAATATTACTTTCTTCTACTNTNAGTTACTTNAATAAGAGTAAAGAAAACCTGAAATGGGAAAAGTTTAATGAATCCAATGTATACGATTATATAAAAAAAAATGAAATAGTTTTTCTCGATGTTACTGCTGATTGGTGTATTACCTGTCAAATAAACAAAATAACGACAATAAATAGTAAAAAAATAAATAGGATTTTTTTAGATAATGAAATTAAACTGATACAGGCTGATTGGACAAAGAAGGATCCTAAAATCTTAGAATTTATTTCAAAATTCGGAAGGTTTGGTATTCCAGTTAATATAATATTTAGTAAAAAATTTAATGAAGGAATTCTATTGCCAGAAATACTTTCACAGGATATTCTTACAAAAGATTTAAGAAAGGTTTTAAATGAAAATTAAAGAAGGTGACTGCTTCCCACAAGTAGATTTTTACATGATGAGTGATAAAGGACCAGTTTCAGTTAAATCAACTGAATTATTTAATGATAAAAAGATACTACTCGTATCTGTTCCAGGTGCTTTTACTCCTACGTGTTCAGAACAACATTTACCTGGTTATATTAAGCACAAGGATGATATTATTTCAAAGGGGATTGATAAGATTTATTTTGTGTCTGTAAATGATCCTTTTGTTATGCAAGAATGGTCAAAGAGCTTTGGTGAGAATGATATTGGTTTTATTGCCGATAGCTACGGTGATTTTTTAAATGAAATTGACGCTATGATAGACTTAACGGTAATTGGTCTAGGAAAACGTTTATCAAGGTTTTCAATGATTATTGATAATGGTTTGGTAAATGCAATTTTTGATGAAGAGGGTGGAGGGCTTGATAAGAGTAAGGCAGAGAATGTACTCAAATTTCTTTAAATAATCCTTTCCGCTTCATTTCGTGCAAGTCTATCAACTTTATTATTGTACTCGTCAGTGCTATGCCCTTTTACCCAATTCCAAGTAATCTCAAATTTAGATGTTAGTTCGTCAAGATCTTTCCATAGATCTAAATTTTTAATTTGTTTTTTACTAGCTGTCTGCCAGTTATTCATTTTCCAATTCTTAATCCACTTTGTGATCCCATCTATTACGTATTTACTATCACTAAAAAGTGATATTTGACTATTAGGTTTAATTTCTTTTAAAGCTCTTATAACTGCCATTAATTCCATTCTATTATTCGTGGTAAACTTTTCACACCCAACAATCTCTCTTTCGCCAGAGGGTTCAATTATAACTGCTGCCCAGCCCCCCTTACCTGGATTACCTAGGCAAGCACCATCTGTGTAAATAATACAATTTAAATTTTCAAATGCCGTAGTTTTCATTACTAATAGTTCTATGAAAAATTAATCTTTTAAGAAAATCTTCAGGATTCTTAATTTCTAAAAGTTTATTTTTTGTTTTTTTTTGTATATCTATGATTCTTGTTAGTAAAAATCTTAAGGAAGAGCCTCTTAAAAGTACATTCAATTTTTTTTTTTCAATTATTTGAAGCTTTCTAATAGATTCGTAACCTTTTAATATATTATTCATAAATATTTTATTAAAGTTATTATCTGGAAAACACCANGCATTTATCANAATAGCTATGTCGTAAGAAAAAAAATCCTTNCAAGCAAAGTAAAAGTCAATCATTCCAGAAACTTTNTGAGATCTNNTAAATAATACATTATCTGGAAACAAATCTGCATGAATAATACCTTCAGGTANANTAAGTGGCCAATTTTTATTTAAAAANTTTATTTCTTCGNTTACTATNTCAAAAGAGCCAGGAAGTTCNTTATNCATTAAANNTTTATANNTATTAAATGATATATTCCAAAAATCNAAGCTAAAGTTATTTTTATTTAANGTTATNATATNTTTATTAACTATNTGAAATTTTGCTAGTTCTTTTCCTACTTCATAACAATTATTCTTTGACCATTTTTTTTTTGACTTTCCATTTATAAATTTAAAAAATCCATAACTTTTTTTTTTAATAATATTTATTAGTTGACCATTTCTATCTTTTATAGGTGTTGGACACTTGATTCCATTTGTACAAGAATTGTACATCACATCCATATAAAAAGGAATGAGGTCATCCCTTATTCTTTCTTCGTAAATAGTAAGTATGAATTTATTTTGTGTTGTATTTACAAGGTAGTTTGTATTTTCTATACCTTCTTTGATTCCTACATAGTCTTTTAAATCACCTATTTGGTAGTTACTCAGTATCTTTTTTATTTCAGTAGACGATAAAACTGTATGTACTGCCATACGAACTCTAATATAGTTGTTTTGGAAGCTTCTTTAAAGACTCATCAATAAAATTATCATTATGTTTTTCAGAAATATTCTTTTCAATTCTTGATTGAGTAAATTTNAGTGTNTTNNCCATGATTTCTTTNTGTAAATTCTCTTTTGAGATTAGACTCCATCTGTTTAATTATGAGTTCATAATTTGCTTCTTTTCTNTTAATTGCTAGCTTTATCTCTTTCTTTATTCTTTCCTCAATCTCCGTTNCTTCTTTTCTTGTCTGCTTNTTTAATTCATCGATATACATNGTGTTTTTTTTTTCTTTAGNTTTATGTTCATCTAACAGATTCTCAGCTTCTATTTTAAGCNTTTTNGCTTCATNTATTTCTTTTTTNAGAGAATNNATTTGNGCNTCAATATTTTGAGAAAACATGGANGTTAGTGGTTTTATAACNANAAGNANAAATAANANGAAAGATAAACCTACCCACAANGTTGCNTCATCNAGTATATTAAAGTCCATTATNTNTCCTTATCAAATNTTTTAAANTCCTCNATATTTGAAGAACTTTTTTCATTCATTATATTNTCNTATAACTTATTNGAGAGATCAACACAAATTTCTGGAAAATTNTTTCTAATCGATACTTCNTTCTTAGATAANGATTTCAGATGATTTNTTTTTTTTGTTTCTATTTTTTCNTTTAAATCTNTTAGAGTATTTTCATAAATTTTTCTGTTATCTTCATAAACTTTCTTAATTTGCGTGTTATACTCATCTTTTGCTANCCTTAGCTGAGTTTCTATCTTTTCAATAACTTTCGCAATTGAATCGTTNATTTCCTTNGCCTCAGAAGTATANTCNTCNATTGTTTTTTTTCTCAANNATCTNATTTTTTCAATTTTTGGTAAAAAGAGNTAATGGTTNATAATGAANATCAAAACAAANAATATTCCTAACCAAAAGAGTTGAGAGCTGAAGGTNTCNGGGTTAAGTTGAGGCATCCCNCCACTTTCTTCAGCTGCAAAAACTTNAAATGAAAANAAATAGAAAATTAAAGATATNATTATCTTTNNAACCATATTTTTTTAGAAAACAAAAAGTAAAAGTAAAGCNATGATCAAAGCGAANAGAGCTAAAGCTTCAACTAATGCAAANCCAAGCATTGTCATAGTAAAAACGTGNTCTCTTGCCTCAGGATTTCTACCTACAGCTGAAATAAATGCAGCNAAGATTGACCCTATACCGATTCCAGAACCAATTACACCTAGCACAGCGATACCNGCTCCTAATAGTTTTGCAGATTCTATATCCATATTAATGTTCTCCTTAAGTTAAATTTAATGTAAATGTATTGCATCATTAATGTATAAACAAGTTAATATTGCAAATACATAAGCTTGTAAAAATGCTATAACGATTTCTAAGCCTGTTAATGCAACCAAAAAAGCTAANGGCAGAACTCCGCCTATTATAAACGTGTTTGCCCCAAGAACAAACACGAACCCTCCTATCACTTTTAAAAGTGTGTGACCCGCCATCATGTTTGCAAAAAGTCTTACTGATAAACTTATAGGTCTNGAAAGATAAGAGATGATTTCAATTGGAACCAAAAGTATGAGCATTGGTTTAGGAACACCGGAAGGTGCGAAAAAACTCATAAACTTTAACAATCCATGCTTATATATTGCAATCATTGTAACACCGATAAAAATGAAAAAGGCGATTGCAAAAGTTACTATAATATGACTGGTCCATGTAAAACTGTATGGAAACATACCTAAAAGGTTTCCAATCAGAATAAACAAAAAAAGTGAAAATATAAAAGAAAAATATTTCATTCCTTCTTGTCCTATATTGTCGCCAATCATTCCTGCAATGAATTCATAAGTAGATTCTAGAACAGTTTGACCTCGTGAAGGTATAACAGACAGATTCCTAGAACCTATATACATGAATAGAACTACTAGTAACACTGTTATCAACATAGCTAAAGAAGAGTTTGTAAAAGAAATATCGTAGCCAAAAGCTTCTATTGGAATTATTGTTTTAACTTCAAATTGTGATAATGGACTTGCCAATTTAACCTCTAATCCTTTTTATTTAAATTTTGAGCTGATTTATATAAGCTATAAAAACCAGCAATTATTCCTAATACCAAAAATATTAATAAAAATACAGGTTTTGTTGAAAAAAAATTATCTATTCCAAGACCGATCATCATACCTACCAATATTGAAGAAAATAGGTCTAAGGACATTTTCATTCCTATCCCATATCCAGATTTTTTTTTTTGTGAATTTTTTTTACCACTTAAAACCAATTTGTCGGATACTTTTTGTTTTGTCATACAGCTTTTTTAAGATCTATTTGTTTAAAATCAACAGAAACTACATCAGAAATTCCTTTTTGAGCCATTGTAACACCGTAAACNCTGTCAAGCGAAGACATTGTAATTTTATTATGAGTAATTATTAAGAATTTNGTTTTAGTGTTATTTTTNAGTTCTTCCAAAAGTTTACAAAACTTTTGAACGTTAATTTCATCCAGTGCAGCATCAACTTCGTCCAGAATACAAATAGGAGATGGATTAATTAAGAATATNGAAAATATNAGAGAAATAGCTGTTAATGTTTTTTCACCGCCTGATAATAAAGAAAGAGACGACAGTTTTTTTCCTGGAGGTCTTGCATAAATTTCTATTCCGGTTTGTAGGGGATCTTCAGATTTAATTAATTCTAATTTTGCCTCGCCACCATCAAAAAGTTTTTTAAATAAATCACGAAAATTTTTGTCAACTTTATCAAATGCTTCAATTAACCTTTTCTTTCCTTCATTATTAATTTTAGATATAGCGATTCTTAGTTTATCAATAGCTTGAACGAGATCGTTCTTTTCTAACTCGAGTTCATCTATTATATTTTTAATTTCGTCTTCTTCCAATTTAGCTCTTAGATTAACTGGACCCATTTGTTCTCTTTGTCCTATCAACCTCTCTAATTTATTAGTCAGGTTAATATGATTATCTATATTTACTTCTTCTTTAAATAATTCTTCTAAGTCCTCAGGTTGGCGTGATGTTTTTTGAAAAATTAACTCCCTAAATTCCTTTTCATTAGATTTGTTATTGTTAAGGTTTGTTTGAATAATAGTTATTTCATTTTGTTTTGCTTCTCTATCTCTATTCATTCTATCTAGACTCTTTTCGTCTATTGATATTTTTTGGGAAGTTGACTGTTGACTCTCTAAGTTAACTTTTATTTTACTTGAAATGTTATTTATTTCGCCCTGGAGGTTATCAATACTTTCCAATAAATTTGTCGGGAGATTTTCAAGCTTTGCATTTTCTTCGTAATAAAACTTTTCTCTTTTTTCAAGTATGACAATTTTTTTTGAAGCCTCTTCAAACATTTTTTTACCCTTTATCAGATCATTTTGAAAGTAAGTTTTATTGAGCTCTTCTCTCATAATTTTTTGTTTTAATAGATTGATCTCATTTCTTGTGGTTTCAAGGTTACTATCTAGCTTTGATATTTTATTCTGAACATTATCCGTATCACTTTTACTATTCTTAATTGAGATAATTTCAGCATCTTTCATTTCCTGTAATTTTTTATTTGATTCTGTGAGGCTATTTTTAAGTTGAGATATTGTGCTATTTGTATTTTGAATATTTAGATTAATAATAGAATTTTTTTCATTAAGTTTTGATATTTGAGGAGTTAAACTATCACTTTGTTTATAAAGATCCTCAATCAATGAATTTATTGTTAAGATTTTTTTTACGTTATTATCTTCCTCATTAATTTTCATCGCTTTTAATTGTTCTAAATCAGATAATTGTTTTTTTATTACTTTTTCTCCTTCACGTAATTCGGTTATACGCAAATGAGAATCAATTATTTTTTTTTTCTGCAGATTGTCCTCTGATATAAACCCATCCCATCTCCATATGGTACCCTTCCTATTTACAAGCATTTGTCCAACTGAAAGTTTTTTTTGTAAACCAATTGCATGACTGTCATCATTTATAAATCCTATTTGTGACAATATTGGAAGCAGTTCACTAGGGCTTTCAACATAATCAGATAAAGGACTCTCAATATTTGAGAGGTTACTTACTACAGCCTTAACCCACCGCTTCTTTGAATTTGTTAACGTTGCATCAAGTTCATGAGTTAAAGCAGCATAAACAGCATTTTCATAACCTTTTTTGATTTTAAGTAAATTCACTACTGATTTTTCTGACAGTAAGTTATCACCTGCGATTTCTGCTAAAGTTTTGATTTCAGTTTGTATTTCTGTATGCTGTGTGGAGAGTGTTTCAATTTGTTCTACGTAAGANTTGATCTCTTTATTAAGTAANNTTTTTTTTTCTTCTATCTTTCCAAGATCTTTTTTTTTTTCAATGAGTTCCATATGAATACTTTGGTTTGATTTTTTNAANTTATTCAAATCTTTATTTAAATNTGANAGAATTAGTTGANCATCCTTACNCTTGATCCTCAGCAAATCAATTTCACTAGTTACATTTTTTATATCTTTTTCTAAATTTTCCTTATTTTCTTTTANGTTATCGGATTTNAATTCTTCCCCNAGTGTTAACTGAATTTCATTAACATACAANGTTTCAAGTTGCTTTATTTGGTCTTTGATTTTNTTCTCATTTTTTAATAATTCATTTATTTTTTCTTTTTCTAAGTTCCTTGAATTTAAGTTTGAAATATCAATTTCAGTTTGTTTAATGGTTTCACTGATTTCAGTTAGGTTGGTTTTTTCATCATTTTTATCTTTTTGAACAGTTACAAGAAATCTCTGAATTTCATTCTTTTTATTTTTAATATTTTCAATTTTATTTTTTTGCTCACTTATTTCCTTTTCAAGTTTGAAAAGCGTTTGGTTTAAAACTTCTTTTTCCTTCTGTAGCTTGTTAAAAGTTTCTTTACTTAGATCATTTTTATTATTTAACTCTTTGATATTAGATTTAATAAAATCAATTTCACTTGATATTTTCTTTCTTTGTTCCTCATCTTTATTAAGATTAAATTCAATTTTTTTCCAATCTAAAAATAGAAGCTTAGATTGTAAATCTTTAATATCCTTTGACATTTGTTCATATCTTTCAGCCTGTCTTGCTTGTCTAGAAAGGCTTTTTTGGTTCTCATATAGATTATTTAGATTCAAATCAATTTTCTCTAAATTACTTTCAGTTGACTGAAGCTTAAGTTCAGATTCATGACGTCTAGCTTGTAATCCTGATGTTCCAGCAGCATCCTCAAGTATTATTTTTCTGTCTATAGGCTTAAAGTTTATTATTTGATCAATATTTCCTTGACTGATTATTGAACTTGATCTCGCTCCACTACCTGAATCGTAGAACATAATACTTACATCTTTTGCTCTTGCATCTTTATCGTTAATCTTAAAAAAAGAACCAACACCTCTTTCGAGAATTCTAGAAATAACAACTTTTTTTTCATCATTAGTACTAAGATTTGGAATGTTACCCTCAAAATCGTTTAATTCTATACTAACCTCTGCAAAATTCTTTGCAGGTAAATTTTGAGTACCATTAAAAATAATTTCATCCTGAGAACTAGATCTAAGGCTCTTTGACGATGATTCACCCATTACCCATCTAATAGCCTCAAAAATATTTGATTTCCCACAACCGTTAGGACCAATTATTCCTGTGACACCATCTTCTATCAAAATTTCTGTTGAGTGTGCGAAAGATTTAAATCCTGATATTTTTAATTTTTTAACGGTAAACAATTTATTTTATTTCAATAATGATTCAATTTTTAGTTTTAGAGCTTCATACGTTAAATCACCATCATATTTTTTTGCATTTAGATAAATAGTTGGAGTTGCCTTTATATCGAAGCTTTTGGTTGATTTTAATCTTTGCTTTAAAAGACCATCTTCAATAGATTTATTTCCAACACAGACTTTTATTTCGTCATTTTTTAAGCCTCCTAGCTTTGCAATTTTTAGTAANGACTTAAAAGGATCTTGTGTTCTAGTCCAGTCCTTTTGCTTGTTATATAAAACTTTTAGAAAACTAAAGAATTTTTTATTTCCTGAACATCTAGCAATCACAGATGCTTTGAGCGCATACTTATCGAGTGGAAAATCGTTGTACGTGAAGTGAATTTTTCCAGTATCTATATAATTTTCTTTAATTAATGGGAACACTTCATTGTGAAANTTAGCACAATGACCGCANGTTAAAGATGCAAATTCTATCATTTTTATNGGAGCCTCTTTTTCNCCAATTGANTTATTTTCAAGTGCTTCAATNGTGTCAACGATTCTNGCGCTAGTATCATTTGANAAAAAAATAAACGAAAGAATCAANGAAATTAATGAGTATTTAAGACTATTTATCATTACAATTTTTTACCATAAAAAATCAAAAATGTAACGATCTTTTAAACTTTATATTATCTATAAAACATTCNTTAAAATGTTTGTTAATTTTATCTTTAATCATTTCAGAAGAGTATGATATTTCAATTAAGTTTGGTTTTTTTGAAATAATTATTAAGACATTTTTATTATTTAATTTTTTTATCGAATCAACGAAAATATCCTCGGAAATCTTATTGTTAATTATATCTTTCCATTTCATCTTAAGCTCAAGTAGTTTAGAGCTATTCTTATTAGTTTTTTTTAAATTTTTAAGTACCTTTGGAAGAAGAGTTGAAATTTTAGATAAAGATGAGTTATAATTATTTCTTCGCATCATGGAATATTACCATATAAAAAAAGAATTCAAGACAGCTTGGCAAAAAAAAATCTTACAATGGTATTCAAAAAATAAAAGAGATCTTCCATGGAGACAAAAAAAGAATCAACAATTTTATAATATTTGGATATCCGAGGTAATGCTTCAACAAACTACTGTCAAAACTGTAATACCTTATTACGATAAATTTCTGAAAAAATGGCCAAACCTTGAGACATTTTTTAATGCATCATTAGATGAAATTCTGCTTGTTTGGCAAGGAATGGGTTATTATCAGAGGGCAAAAAACCTCTATTTAGCAAAAGAAATTTTAAAAAAAGAAAAGATAAATATTAATTTAGAAGACCTGAAAAAACTTCCTGGCATTGGGGATTATGTCTCTAGTGCAATATGTGCGATACTTGTAGACCAAAATTGTACTGTAATTGACGGTAACATTAAAAGAATAATTACTAGAGCTTTCAACTTGGATAAAAACAAGCCGAATGTAGAAAAAAACATAAAGAACATCGCAACAAAGCTTACACCAATCAAAAATAACAGATTCTATTGCCAGGCTCTAATGGATATGGCTAATTTAATATGTAAAAATAAAACACCAGATTGTCTGGCTTGTCCTGTGAAAATTGAATGTAGTTATAAAGTAAATACCGAACCAAAAATAAAGAAAAGGTTGGTGAAAAGAAAGCTTGGAGTTACATATTTTATAAAATTTAAAGATTATGTTTTATTACAAAGGTCTGAAGGTAGAATTCTTGAAAATTTATATTGTTTTCCTATAACAAGGTTCGTTGAGGTAAATAATGAATTAGAAGAACAACCTTTGTTAAAAGCAATTGCAGATAACTGGCAAAAAATAAATTCGATAACCCATAACCATGTTTTTAGTAAATTCGTGAAACATACCTTTAGTCATTTCCATTTGAAACTATTCATAATTGAGATAAACTTAAAAAGAAAAAAAAGGTTTGCGAATTTTGAATGGGTTTTGAAAAAAGATATTGTAAACAAGCCATCCTCAGTACTAATGAAAAAAATTCAAGAGGAGGTTTTTTGTTAAGTTTTTCAAAAATATTTTTCATTTTGTTCACATTTTTAATGTTTGTTCAAAAAGATCTTTGTTCTGAAACTATAAATGATCACGAAAAAGCAATTAAAGCTGTAAATGAAGGGGAGATACTTCCATTAAACGATATTCTAAAAAATATTACTGAAAATTTTTTTGGAAGGGTTATATCTATTAACTTAAAGGATAATGAAAAAGGTTTATTTGGTTGGGTTTACGATATTATGATAATTGATAATAATAATAATGTTAAACAAATAAGAGTTGATGCAGGAACAGCAACGGTATTATCCGTCATCTCTGGAGAAGATAATTGAGAATTTTAGTTATTGAGGATGATCCTAATTTAAACAAACAAATTAAANCATCATTGGAAGATAGTGGTTATTCTGTTGATTTTGCAATTGATGGTGAAGAAGGTCATTTTCTTGGAGATACGGAACCCTATGATGCTGTAATTCTTGATCTTGGGCTTCCTAAAATAGATGGTATCACTATTCTCGAGAAGTGGAGAAAAGAAAAAAAAAATTTTCCTGTGCTTATTTTAACGGCTAGGAATCAGTGGAGTGACAAGGTATCAGGATTTGATGCTGGAGCGGATGACTATCTAACTAAACCTTTTCAAATGGAAGAACTATTAGCAAGACTTAGAGCCTTGATAAGAAGGTCAGCTGGCCATGCTACATCTGATATAGAGTGCGGACCATTAAAGATTGATACAAAGTCAAATAAAGTCTTTTTAAATGGAACTAAGCTCAAATTAACTTCACACGAATATAAGATAATAGAATATTTTTTACATCACCAAGACAAAGTAATATCAAGAACGGAATTAGTTGAACATATTTATGATCAAGATTTTGACAGAGATTCTAATACAATAGAGGTTTTTATAGGTAGATTGAGAAAAAAAATGGGTATGAATTTAATCAAAACTGAAAGGGGTCATGGTTATCGTTTGTCCTTAGATAAAGAATAAAATGAACTCTTTAGCTGTAAGACTTTTTATTAGTGCGACAGTCTGGATCATGTTAACTTTGGTTTCNGCGGGACTTCTNCTTTCTGATTTAAACCAAAACTCTAATTTTAAAGCTTTTGACGATAGACTTAACCTTTTACTAGAAACACTGATAGGTTCAAGNCGTCTTGACTCNTCTGATGGAATNACCGTTGTAAGNACAATTGGNGANCCNAGATATTTTCAACCATATTCTGGNTGGTACTGGCAAATNAATGATGGNGCAAAAACATTNGCTAGATCAAGAAGTATGTGGGATCAAGTTTTTACAATTGACAAAAGGCTTATTGGNGGNAGATCTCAATTTGTNTCTCAAGCATTAACAAATGACAATCAAGTNAAAAAAATTGAAAAGAAAAAATTACATATAATACAAAGAGAAATATCCTTCCCTGGATATAAAAATCCAGTAACATTTACAGTTTCAGGAGATACAGAAGAATATCAAGGAAATATAAAGAAATTTAATAATACCTTACAGACAATTTTAATAGCTTTAGGAGTAGGTTTAATGTTTGCAGTTTTTTTACAGGTCAACTTTGGCCTATTACCTTTAAATAAAATTAAGACCGCTCTTTTTAAAATCAGAAACGGAGACGAAAAGAATCTTCAAGACCCCTACCCATTGGAGGTTCAGCCACTTGCAACTGAGATAAATAACCTGTTGGAGCATAATGAAAAAATTATAGAGCGAGCAAAAACTCATGTAGGAAATCTCGCACATGTACTTAAAACTCCGCTTGCAGTAGTTTCTAATGAAATTGACAGTAAAGATAAGGTTTTAGATAACCAAATCCAACTAATGAAAAGACAAATTGATAGGTACTTAAAAAAAGCTCATTTAGATTCATTAGGAAAGGTTGCTAAAGAAAAAATAAATATTATTGAATTATCAAAAAAGATGGTTGGGATTTTTTTAAAACTTTATCCGTCCAAAGATATAAAACTATCCTCTAGCTTAGATAAAGCATTTGTTTTAAGTAGTTTTGAAGATATGGAAGAGGTGATTGGTAACATAGTTGAAAATAGTTGTAAGTGGGCAGGCACCAGTGTTTTATTAGAAATTAAAAAATTAGACGAAGATCATATACAAATGATATTTTCCGATGATGGTCCGGGGTTGCCTCAAGATAAGATGAAAAAGGTTTTTGCTAGAGGATTTAGATTAGATGAACAAACACCAGGTACGGGTCTAGGATTAAATATAGTTAAAGATATTGTTGAGACAACTAAAGGGGAGGTTTGGTTGACAAAATCATCAAAATTTGGAGGGTTAGAAGTGAATATAAAGTTTCCCTTAGCTAAGATTTAGATTTTTTATAAAGCTCTTTCGATGGTGCTTTGATATTCCAAATTTTTGAATAGCGTCAATATGTTCCTTAGTTCCATAACCCTTATTTCTTACCCAACCATATTGAGGATAATCACTCGAATGTTTTATCATCAAATCATCTCTATATACTTTAGCTACGATAGATGCTGCTGCAATAGTTATAGATTTTTGATCCCCTTTAATATGAAAGGTAGTCCTGTCATTTAATTCAAAAGTTTTTAATCCATCTATTTTTATTTTAAATTTGGTATTTTCAAACTTCCTATATGCCCTTTTCATTGAAAAAATCGTAGCATTAAGAATATTATATTTATCAATTTCCATATTATCACTTATTCCAATATTAAATTTAGAATATTTCTTAATTATCGTCGATAATTCTAATCTTTTTTTTTCTGATAACTTTTTTGAGTCTGTAATTTTATCAAATAGCTTTTCTTGAGAAATATTTTTATGAAGTATTAGGGCACAAGAAACAACTGGCCCGCATAAAGCACCTCTTCCAACCTCATCTATACCTATAATTGAGTTGTCAAGGTCAGAGTAATAGTCATTTTTATTTGTTACTACCAAGGTTATAAAATAGTTGTTATAATTATTATAACAACTAACCTATCCAAAAAAAGGATATTGAAAAATTTGTTTTGGGTAAGTTTTGTTTAACGAATTGAAAGGAGACAAGTTGTTTTTAAAAATTTTTTCTTTATTTTTCTTTTTTATTTCTTATTTCAACGCAAACGCTAAGGGTATTGTAGAAATTATTAGAGAGAATCCGAATCTATCAAGTTTTTATTCTTATATTAATAACACCGAACTTGAGGCAACTTTACAACAAAAATTTCCATGGAATTGGACAATTTTCGTTCCCAATAATAAAGCTTTCGATGCTTTACCAAAAAAAGTCTATGATCAAATTTTATCAGACACTTCATTAAGAAAAATGTTGATTCTGGATCATATTTTAATAGGACAAAAATCAAGCAGTGATTTAACCTCTAAAATTACAGAAGAAATTACGGTTACCAACAAATCAATTCAACTTTTTAAAAGAGAAAGTTTGTACGTAAAGGATATGGTGGTTGTGAATGAAAACACATCTGCTGATAATGGGGTTATCCACGAGATAAATTGTGTAATGTTTGTTCAACCAAGCCAAGAAGATGAAAGATTAACCAAATTGCAAAAAGATAAATTTCCAATTACTTCTTGTTGTATGCAAACAGATAATGAAATTGACTCATGGTTGAAGTCAGTCAATTCAAGATTTTAATCTTATATAATTAACCTTCTCTTAATCTAGGAATTAATTCAACAAGATTACAAGGTTTTGTATCAGAATTTAGCTGGTGTACAAGAATATTGTCCCAAGCATCTTTACATGCACCAGGAGAACCTGGCAGCGCAAATATAAATTTATCATCAGCTAAGCCAGCCATAGCTCTAGACTGAAGTGAGGAAGTGGCAATCTTATCATAACTAATCATTCTAAATATTTCTCCAAATCCAGGTATTTCTTTTTTAATTACAGCCTTCACGGCCTCAGGTGTAGAGTCTCTACCTGTCAATCCTGTTCCACCTGATAAAATAACTACATTATGATTGTCAGAGTTAATAAGTTCTAATAGTTTACTTTTAATATCCTCAACATTATCTTTAAGAAAAATTTTTTGTACTAACTTATGACCAGATTTATTAATCCTTTCTTCAAGTACCTTTCCTGATTTATCGGTCTGCTCATTTCTACTATCCGATACAACAATTATTACAATTCCTAGACTTATTTGGGACATTTCATCTCCTTATATTGTTTTTTGATATTATTTTGTCAATTTCTAAAAGATCATCCCACATTCTTTTTTTTTCAATAGGGTTTTTTAATAAATATGCAGGATGAAAAATTGCTTTAGTATATATTTTAGTCTTATCATTATCAGAATAATAATGACTAGTTTCACGAATTTTTGTGATACCTTCTTGAGACTTTAGTAGAGTTTTTGCAGCGATTCCTCCAACTAAAATTATAAGTTTAGGTTTTATAATTTTTATATGCTCTATAGTAGATTCTAAGCATTGAGAAATCTCTTGGTTATTCGGAGTCCTATTTCCTGGCGGTCTCCAATATAGGATATTTGTGACATAAAAATTTTTTTCTCTCTTTAAATCTATAAATGAAAGCATCTTATCCAAAAGCTTTCCAGCCTCTCCTACAAATGGTTTGCCTTGTTTATCCTCTTCAGCACCTGGAGCTTCTCCAATAAGCATGATCTCAGAATCAATATTACCATCACTAAAAACTAAATTAGTTGCAATATCCTTCAAATCACAATTAATATCTTTTAGGCTTGATTTGAGTACTTCTAGCTTTTTTTGTTTTGACTGATTTTTATTATATTTTTTTAAAATGGGAACTTTTTCTAATTCATTTGCAGCTAAATCTTGGTATAATAGATTCGTGCTATTACCTCTAACTGAATTAGTCATTGATGTGGTAGTGCCTAAGTTTTGATAAAACTCAATAAAAGACTTTATGTTTTTAACTTTCATTAATATATATATTCTACTATAAATTTAAAAAAAAATTAAAACAAATTATGACAAGAGAAAAAATGAATTATGACCTTTTGATTGTTGGAGCCGGTCCTTCAGGATTAGCAGCCGCAATTAAATTCAAAAAAATGTGTATCGAAAATAATAAAGATTATTCTGTTTGTATAGTTGAAAAGGGCTCAGAGGTCGGAGCTCACATTTTATCTGGTGCCATACTTCAACCAACTGCAATGGATGAATTATTTGATGATTGGAGAGATAATGCTGAATGTCCAGTTAAGGTTGAGGTGAAAAAAGAATCCATCAAGTTTATGACTAATAATAAGTCATTTAATATTCCAAACTTTCTAATCCCACCAGTTATGCATAATAAAGGAAATTTTATAATTTCACTTGGTTCTTTATGTAAATGGTTGGGTAATGAAGCAGAAAAGTTGGGAGTAGAGATTTACCCAGGTTTTGCGGCATCAGATATCGTTGTAGATAATGGTATTCTTAAAGGGATTGTCACAGGTGATTTAGGAGTTGATATTCAGGGGAACCCGGGTCAAAACTATCAGGCTGGTATTGAAATTCATTCCAAATTTACCTTATTTGCAGAGGGTTGTAGAGGTCATTTAGGTAAAAAACTTATGAGTCAGTTTGATCTAAGAAGAAAAGCTCAACATCAAACCTATGGAATTGGCTTAAAAGAACTTTGGGAAGTAAAACCTGAAAACTCTAAACCCGGAAACGTAATGCACTCAATTGGATGGCCACTAGATCAAGAAACTTATGGGGGATCATTTTTATACCATTTAGATAAAAATCTAGTATCATTAGGCTTTGTTATAGGGCTCGACTATAAAAATCCATATTTATCACCTTATGAAGAATTCCAAAGATTTAAAATACACCCTTCAATAAAGCCTTTACTTGATGATGGTAGAAGAGTCTCATATGGGGCACGTGCACTAAATGAAGGCGGATGGCAGTCTTTACCAAAGCTTTCATTTCCAGGTGGGTCATTAATAGGTTGTGAGGCTGGAACATTAAATACTCCAAAAATAAAAGGTACACACACTGCTATGAAATCAGGGATAGTTGCCTCTGAAAATGTGTTTAGAAAGTTAGAACAAAACCTAGAGGGAATCGAACTCGAAGATTTTCAATCAGAGTTCAACAACTCATGGGCGGGAAAAGAGCTGAAAGCAGCAAGAAATGTGCGCCCATCCTTCAAATATGGTTTAAAATTAGGAACAATTCTGACTGGGATAGACCAAATTATTCTTAGAGGAAAAGCACCATGGACCTTAAAACATGGAGAACCCGATCATTGTTCACTTCAAGAAAAGACTAAAGCTAAAAAAATCGATTATCCCAAACCAGATGGCAAAATAACATTTGATAGATTAACAAATGTTTCTTTTTCTTCAACATACCACGAGGAAAATCAACCTGTTCATCTTAAAATTTCTGACGAAAAGATACCAATCGATACAAATTTAGCATTATATGATTCACCCGAGCAACGTTATTGTCCAGCTGGTGTATATGAAATTGTAAATGATGAAGGGCTTGATCGACTTCAAATAAATGCTCAGAACTGCATTCATTGCAAAACATGTGACATAAAAGATCCATCTCAAAATATTAATTGGATTACTCCCGAGGGAGGAGGTGGCCCAAATTATACAGGTATGTANAAANTTCTTAGTATTATTCATTATAATTTTTAACTTTGGGATAGTTAAATCNGAGNTNAAAAANGTTAGCTACTATGGAGGNTTTCTNTCTTGGAATCACGCAAAACAAAATAAAGATTANGCTAACTTAAAGAAGTTTTTATACGAAATAGACTTAGATAAAATAGATGAAACTTTTTATGAAGAAATACTATTTCAATCTGTAATTTTTAGTGACTGGAATAATTCTCGGCTAATAAGCGAAAAAATTCTTTTGAAAGATAAAAATAATGTAATTGCTAATTTTTATATGATGGTCGATCAATTCTTAGAGTCCGGATCATCGCAAAATTATTTGGATAATATTAAACTAAAAGAATTTGATTCAAACTTCATAAGAGCAATCAATATTTGGTTAAGCTATAAAGATAAAAGTGAAATAAATATTGAATCCGAGTGTATTCCTATAATATGCCTTCACACAGCTCTATTTTATAAAAATAAGAAAAATGAAGAAAAGTCAGATAAATATTTTGAAAAGATTGAGGTCGAGAATTTTGCTTCTTTTAGGCTTAAGGAGATATTACTATTAAACGCTATTGATAAAAAAAATCATAATGAAGCATTAAAAAAAAATGATGAGCTTAAAAAACTAAAAATCAACTTCCAGAATTATGATATCAACTATTTAAAAAATAATAAATCTTTATTCAACCCAATTTATAGCCAAAGTGATGGTATAGCTGAGGTTCTCTACAATATCTCTAGTTGGTATTACTCTAAGGATATCAACATGTATGCAGCTTTCTTTGGAAAACTATCTATAAGACTTAGAACAGACTTTAATGCTATGAGGCTTCTACTTTCAGGTATTTTAAATGATCTAGAACTCGATAACCTTGCTTTGATGAATTTAAATAGCGTTGACGAAAAAAATATTTACTTTTATAAAATTTTTAAGATGAGATTAGCATTCCTAGAAAAATTAGAAAAAAACAATATCTTTATTGATGAACTTAAGAAGTTTACTAATAGATTTCCGAGTGAATTTGAAATGAGAAGAATACTAGGAGACAAATATAGAAAACTTAAAAATTATGAAAAAGCTATAGTTGTTTATTCACGACTAATAGAAAATGATAAACTTGAAGGGACTTCAAATATTCTTTACTCAAGAGGAATATCTTATGAGCAAATTAAAGACTGGAATAGAGCTGAGCAAGATTTTAAAAGATCTCTCGACTTAAATCCCAATGATCCTTACGTAATGAACTATTTAGCGTACAGTTGGCTAGATAGAAAAATTAATATTAACAAAGCTTTAGAACTTTTAAAAAAAGCTGTAGAGTTGGAACCATCTGATGGATATATAAGGGATTCGTTAGGGTGGGCATATTTTTTGTCAAAAGAATTTGAAGAATCTGTATTTCATTTAGAAAAGGCTGTTGTAATGTTACCCAATGATGCAACACTTAATGACCACTTAGGCGATGCATATTGGATGTCAAATAGAAAGTCAGAAGCATTATCACAGTGGAAAAAGGTACTTATTTTAGAGCCAGAGTATAAAACAAAAAAAGTAGTTAATGAAAAAATAAATAAAGGTCTTTAGAAAATATGAAAAGATCACATAAATTTATATCTCCTGCAAAATTAAATCTTTACTTAGAAGTAAAGAATAAAAGAAAAGATGGTTTTCATAATCTGGAGAGCTTAATGACTTTTTGTGAACTAGGTGACATTATTAGAATTGAAAAGTCCTCTACATTCAAATTAAAAATAAATGGACCATTCGGAAGGTTTTTAGACCTTAATAAAAATATAATTGTAGAAGCAGTAAATGGTCTTGAGCAACTTTATGAAAGAGAATTTAGAGTTAGCGTGACTCTTGAAAAAAATTTACCAATCTCTTCAGGAATGGGAGGAGGGTCATCAAATGCTGCAACGGTTATAAGGGCAATTCATGATATTTTTAATGTGGATGAAAGTCAGTATCTTGATAATTTTTTGATTTCCATTGGTGCAGATGTTCCATTTTGTTACTATGGTAAGTCTGCAATAATAACTGGAATTGGTGATCAAATACAGTTTGTTAATCATGATTTAGATGACTATCATGTACTTTTAATAAATCCAATTAAAGAAATTTCAACTAAAATAATTTTTGAAAAGTTAAAAATAGAAAAAGAAAAAAAGGTTAAAAAAGAAATCAAGTTAACCCAAATTAATCTCGATTTTTTAAAGGGTAAAGAAAATCATCTTGAGTCAGTAGCGATAAAAGAGCTTTTAGAAATAAATATAATTTTAGAATTTTTAAGATTAAAAACTAATAGTTTATATTCAAGGATGACTGGCTCTGGAGCAACTTGTTTTTCTATATTTGAAAATAAGGAAAGTTTAGAAAGTGCTGAAAAAATGATTAAATTAAAATTTCCCTTTTATTGGGTCATGAACACGAAATTAGTAAATTCTATAAATGATATAAACCTTGTATAAGAAGTGAAAAATGATTATCTTTAAAGCTAATTGGGGTGTGGCCAAGTGGTAAGGCACCGCTTTTTGGTAGCGGCATTCGTAGGTTCGAATCCTACCACCCC
>NHBS01000038.1 GCA_002167825.1 Pelagibacteraceae bacterium TMED13 | reverse complement strand
ATTATTAATATGGATTTCTAATAACACAGATTACCAAATCAGTAAATTTGATTATTCAGTAAATATTAGTGAGAAAAAAATTATTGAAGAAAAGGCCTGTAACGGTAAATGCCCAATTGTTGCTTACTTTGATCCTAATGTTGGGATATTGATAACTAAAGGTGACCTTGAGGATCCTTGTCATCAATCTATCCTTCTTCACGAAATGATTCATGCCTTACAGTTTTCTTCAAATAAAAATACTGAAAATGCTTTTAAAGAAATGGAGGCTTATTCTCTACAAAATTTATATCTTAATCAAATATCAGAAAAAAAGGATCTTCTAAAAAATTGGAATTTAAAAAGTTGTAGATCAAAGCAATATAATGCATTATTCTAGACATTATGACGGAATATAAAACAGATTTAGAAATTGCAAGGTTAGCAAATAAACTTAAAATTAATGATTTAGCCAAAGATAGACTTTCAATAGATAGCGATAGCTTAATACCATACGGTCATTATAAAGCAAAATTAGATTCTAGTTATATTAAATCTATTGAAAGTAAGCCCGAGGGAAAGCTAATTCTTGTTACAGCAATGACACCCACAACAGCTGGGGAGGGAAAAACAACAACATCTGTTGGATTAACTGATGGTTTAAATCATATTGGTAAAAAAGCAATGGTTGCATTAAGAGAACCAAGCCTAGGTCCGTGTTTTGGTATGAA
Source organism: Pelagibacteraceae bacterium TMED13 (assembly GCA_002167825.1). Taxonomy (GTDB): domain Bacteria; phylum Pseudomonadota; class Alphaproteobacteria; order Methylaequorales; family Methylaequoraceae; genus TMED13. The sequence continues at coordinate 49,446 of NHBS01000038.1, read as the reverse complement.
AGGTGGAGCAGCTGGAGGAGGTTATGCTCAGGTAGTTCCAATGGAAGATATAAACTTACACTTCACAGGAGATTTTCATGCAATAACATCAGCTCATATGCTTTTATCTGCTATGGTGGATAACCATATATATTGGAATTTGGAGCCGCAGATAGATTCTAGGAGAGTCTCATGGAGAAGAGTTGTCGATATGAACGATAGAGCTCTAAGAACTATCACTAGTTCGTTAGGTGGAATTGCAAATGGTTTTTCTAGAGAAGATGGTTTTGATATAACAGTAGCCTCGGAAGTCATGGCTATTCTTTGCCTGTCTAAAGATTTTGACGATTTAACCGAAAGACTAGGGAAAATTATAGTTGGGTATACAAGGGATCTTAAACCAATATTTTGTAGTGATATTAAAGCTGACGGAGCTATGGCAGTATTACTTAAGGATGCTCTTCAACCAAATTTAGTTCAAACACTCGAAAACAATCCCGCATTCATTCACGGTGGACCGTTTGCTAATATTGCTCACGGTTGTAACACTGTTATTGCTACAAAGTCAGCATTAAAACTTGCAGATTATGTTGTAACTGAGGCAGGATTTGGAGCAGATTTAGGTGCAGAAAAGTTTCTGAATATAAAGTGTAGAAAATCTGGTTTATCGCCATCTTGTGCTGTTGTTGTAGCCACAGTGAGAGCCTTAAAACTTCACGGAAACGTTGACCCAAAAAAGCTATCTGAAGAAAATCTAAATGCAGTTGAGGATGGTCTTCCCAACCTTATTAGACATTTAGAAAATTTAGCAAAGTTTGGTTTACCTACAGTAGTCGCACTTAATAGGTTCCCTACTGATACTGAGGATGAGATAAAAAAAGTTATTGAAGTTTGTAAATCGTTTAATGTTGATGCAGTCCTTGCAGAACACTGGGCTAAAGGTGGAGAAGGTGCAGCTAATTTAGCTGAAAAGGTTGTTAATATAGTTGAAAATAATAAAGCAAAATTTAAATTTCTATATGAAGATAAAGATTCTCCAAGAACAAAAATAGAAATTATATCAAAAGAAATTTATAGAGCTAGTAATGTTTCTTTTTCTCCCCAGGCGTTAAAAAAGCTTAATGAAATTTCATCTATTGGTTACGATCATTTTCCCGTTTGCATGGCAAAAACTCAGTATAGTTTTAGTACAGATGCTTCAAAAAAGTGCGCTCCAACAGACCACGAAATTAACATAAGAGAAGTTCGCCTATCAGCCGGAGCTGAATTTATTGTTGCGATAGCAGGTGATATTATGACTATGCCTGGTTTACCCAAGAAACCTGCTGCATATGAAGTTAGAATCGGGGATGATGGAAAAATACAAGGACTTTTCTAGTTATTATCTAAATAGATTTTCATAAATAGATCTGAGATAACTTTTAGTGAAAAATTTTCTTTGACCAACTTTCTTCCATTTTCGCCATATTTTAACATTAAGGATTCATTTTTTAATAATTTCTCAATTCCTTTTGAAAGTGATTTAGAATTTTTTTTTGGAATCAGTATACCATTAAAGTTATTTTTACATATTTCTCTACAACCTGGAACATCAGTTGCTACTAAAGGCAGTTTACAACTAGCAGCTTCTAGTAGAGATTTAGGTAGTCCTTCCCTGTAGGATGGAAGAATAGAAATTTTTGATTTTTGTAAATATGGGATTACGTTACCAACTTTATTTATCCAGTGGAATTTTTTTTTTCTAGCCATTGAAATTATAATTGACTCGTCAACTGATGATCTATTTGATTTATCAGGATCCCCTAAGATTAGAGTTTTAGGGTATATTTTCTTTTTTCTAAGAATTTCTAATGCTTCTACAATTTCATTAAATCCTTTATCATATAATAATCTAGAATGAAAAATTATATCATAGATCTTCTTCACTTTTTTACTACAGAACTTATTAACATTAACACCTGAACCTTTGATAATTTTAAAACTTACATTTCTCAGCAAATTCTTATTCATAAAGATTTTTTTATCGTCATTATTTTGAAAAACGAATATTGAATTTTTTTTTCTTAAGGTAAATTTCATTAATAAAAGGTAGATATTTTTTATAAGATTTTTTTTTTTATTTTTTTCTATAAATAAATAACCAAGCCCGACTACACAAAGAATAATTTTTATTTTTTTACTTAAGAAATATGAAATTAATGAAATATATAAGATAGGTTTAAGTGCGTTTGCTTGAATGATATTAGGTTTATATTTAAAAATAATTACTGCTAACTTTAAGATACATAAGAACTCTTTAACTGGATTTAGTGATTTTCGATCAAAGTCTAAATGTTTAGTCTTAAAACCTGCATTTAAAATTTGTTTTTCTTTTTTTTTAAATTTAGTTACTACTAAAACATCAATATTTTTTTTTATTGCATGTTGAACTTGTTCAATTTTATGAGAAATAAAATATTCATCTTCACTTANAAAGTATAAAAGTTTATATTTTTTGGAGCTCATATGTTTATNTATTTAGTTGTTAGTATTTTAATTATAACNGTATTACTTTCTCTTTTTGTGAACTTCATACACCTNTCACAATACAAATTTAAAAAATATTTAAAACTCTTTATTTTTATATGTTTAATTCTATTTTTAATTTTTTTAATGAGATTTAATCCAAAGGTTGTGTCAATGATACCTTTGGTATTTGTATTATTTTTTAAATGGATGCCTGTTTTGANTTTTNTGAAGAGTATTTTTTTTAGTAGTAAAACTCAATCAGGAAATTTTAAAAGAATGGATANAGNAGAAGCANTTGAAATTCTTGGGTTAGATAGAAAAGCTACTAAAGAAGAAATAGTTGAAAGGTATAACAAACTTATCAAAAAAAATCACCCAGATCTTGGTGGGTCAGAATGGATTACAAAAAGAATAAATAAGGCAAGAGATATTCTTTTAGGTTGAGATTTTTTTATTTTATATTAACCTCTTGACCAATGACAAATAAAGTAACAAANGCTATATTTCCAATCGCTGGGATGGGAACAAGGTTTCTTCCTGCTACAAANGCTATTCCCAAGGAGATGTTAACTGTTTTGGATAAGCCTNTACTTGAATGGGCAGTAATTGAGGCNGCAAAGTCTGGGATCGAACAAATGATATTTGTTACTTCTTCAAGGAAAAGCNCANTAATGGAGCACTTCGACAGATCAGTACTTTTAGAGGACTTGTTAAAAAAAAAGAAAAAAATCAAAGANCTAGAATCGATAAATATTCAACACTCCTTAGGTAGTTTTTCATTTGTTAATCAAAGTGAGCCNAAAGGTCTTGGACATGCAGTCTTGTGTGCTTCAAAACTTATAAATAAAAATGAAAATTTTGTTGTAATTCTTCCAGATGATATAATAATGTCNAAAGTCCCAATAACTAAACAATTAATAGATTTATCTAAAAAAAATAATTACGCATCTGTCATAGCACTAGAGGCAGTTGATAAAAAAAAAGTATATAAATATGGCGTTATTGAGTATTCAAAAAATCAGGGAAAATCCTATAATATAATGAATTTAGTTGAAAAACCAAAAGTTTCAGAAGCACCATCAAACCTTACGATAGTTGGTAGATACTTATTAAATGAAAAGATTTTCGCATATTTAAAAAAAATGAAATCAGGACACAATAAAGAAATTCAATTAACTGATAGTTTGAATGAATTAATTGAAGAACCTGGTTTATTGGGACTAGAATTTGATGGTGAGCGTTTTGACTGTGGTAATAAGTTAGGATTTATTGAAGCGAACCTTAAATTTGGTTTAAATGATAAAGATATAAAAACAGAATTAAAAAAAATTATTGGAAGATTATGAAAATTACTATTATTGGTACTGGCTATGTTGGTCTTGTATCTGGGACATGTTTTGCAGAGTTTGGCGTTGAAGTTGTATGTGTAGACAAAGATATAAAAAAAATTAATAACCTAAAAAAAGGAATTATACCCATTTATGAACCAGGGCTTAATGAACTAGTAAAAAAAAACGTTCAAGCTAACAGACTATCTTTTGAAACAGATGTAGGAAAATCTTTAAACGGAAGTGATGCAATTTTTATAGCCGTAGGTACACCTTCGAGAAGAGGTGATGGTCACGCAGATTTATCTTATGTTTTTAATGCAGCAGAAGATATAGCAAAAAAGCTAAATCATTTTGCTGTGATAGTAAACAAATCAACTGTTCCCATAGGAACAGGAAAAAAAGTATATGAAATTATTAATGAAATAAATCCAGAATTAGACTTTGAAGTAGCTTCTAACCCAGAGTTTTTAAGAGAGGGTTCAGCAATTGATGATTTTATGAGACCTGACAGAGTGGTTATTGGCTGTGAAAGTGAAAAAGCAAAAGATATTCTAAAGGAATTATATAGACCACTTTTTTTATTAGAAACACCGATTTTATTTACTAAAAGGGAAACTGCTGAAATGATTAAATATGCAGCAAATTCTTTTTTAGCTACTAAGATTACTTTTATAAATGAAATTGCTGATTTATGTGAAAAAGTTGGTGCTAATGTAAGTGACGTTTCTACAGGTATTGGATTGGATGGAAGAATAGGAAAAAAATTTTTACACCCAGGCCCCGGNTANGGNGGCTCATGTTTNCCTAAAGATACACTTGCACTAGTAAAAACNGCCCAAGATTANAGTTCCCCNCTTGGTTTAGTAGAACATGTNGTNAAAAGTAACAAAAAACGAAAGCAAAATATTTATAAGAAAATAATTAAAACACTTCCTANAAATANCGANANTAAAACTATAGCNATTCTTGGTTTAACATTTAAACCNAATACTGATGATATGAGNGATAGTCCAAGTCTTGATTTAATTCCTAAACTGATANAAGAAAAATGTAAGTTAAAAGTGTTTGATCCTGANGGAATGGAAGAGGCAAAAAAGTATTTTGCAGATATTTCNAATGATATNGTTTATTGTAATGATGCTTATGAAACAACAAAANATTCNNATGCCTTAGTTATTCTTACNGAATGGAANCAATTTAGGGCATTANATTTAGAGAAAGTAAAAAANTTACTTAAAAATAAAATCATTATTGATTTNAGAAATATTTANAATCCNAAAGAATTAAATGAAATGGGTTTTAANTACTATTCAATAGGGAGAGATAATANTGATTGANAAAAANCACTTGTTTAATAAAACAATCATCAGATCTTATGANATAAGAGGAATCTATAATAAAACACTTTTTGACTTAGACGCAAAAATAATNGGNAACCTTTTTGGCTTAAAAGTTGGCAAGAATNAAAATGTAAATATAGCATACGATGGAAGATTATCCTCAGNAAGTTTAAAAAANGAACTTGTAGAGGGGTTATTAGAGGTTGGTGTTAATGTTACTGAAATTGGACTANGCCCAACCCCTNTNCTATATTTTTCTTGTATAAAAAACAACGCTGCTGGAGGTNTTATGATAACAGGATCACATAATCCTAAGCATCATAACGGTTTNAAATTTGTTTTTAATAATATGCCGTTTTATGGTGACGACCTAATAAANTTATCNGAAAAGGCAAANGGATTTTCTTTTAAAAGAAATAGAGGAAAAAAANTTAAACAATGNTTTAAAGATGAATATATANATAGAATTTTTAAAGGAATAAATTTAAAAAANAAANATAGGATTGCATGGGATGCCGGAAATGGAGTNGCTGGAGAATTAATGTCAAAAATTGCAAAAAAAATTAATAATCAAAACTTTTTACTTTTTGAAAATGTTGACGGAAACTTTCCTAACCATCATCCAGATCCATCTAACCCTAAAAACTTAAAAGATTGTATCAATTTAATAATACAAGAAAAACTAGATCTTGGAATNGCNTTTGATGGTGATGGAGATAGGATTGGAGTTATAGANGANAAGGGAAGAGTATTATCAGGAGATCAATTACTNTTGTTATTTTCCTATGAAATTTTAAAAAAGAAAAAGGGAGCAAAAATCATAGGTGATGTAAAATGTAGTCAAATTCTTTTTGATGAGATAAAAAAAAAACTTGGAATACCAATCATATCACAAACAGGACATAGCCATGTAAAAGTAAATATTAAAAAAAATAAAGCTGATTTAGCTGGAGAAATGAGTGGACACATATTCTTTAACTTGAATTATTATGGTTTTGATGATGCATTATATTCATCAGTAAAATTAGTTGAGTTGCTAGATAAACAGAGTAAAAAATTATCAGAAATTATAGATCAATTTCCAAAAGCCTTTAATACGCCTGAGATAAGACTGGAGTGTAACGATTTCAAAAAATTTGAAATAATTAATAAAATAACCTCTAATCAAAAAAGGAAAAATCAAGATATTATTGATATCGATGGAATAAGGGTATCATCTGAAAATGGATGGTGGTTATTGAGAGCATCTAATACCCAAGCAGAGTTAGTTCTTAGATGTGAAGCAAATTCATTTGAGAATTTGAAAAAAGAACTCTCGCTTGTTAAAGAGGCTATATTTGAAGTTGATTCAGAACTATCGGATAAAATATTAGTTGAAAATTATGTTTAATTTTTCTACTTTATTATAGAANAGCAAATTGTGATATGTCCGATAATTTTAAGCAAATATCTTCAGAAACTCTTACTAAAACAAGAAACAAAGTAAAAAAACCAAAATTGTACAAGGTTATTTTGTTAAATGATGACTATACACCGATGGAATATGTTGTAAAATTAATCAAAACAGTTTTTAGTAGAAATGAAGAGGATGCTGTAAATATAATGTTGATGGTTCATAAAAAAGGTTCTGGTGTATGCGGAGTTTACACTAAGGAAATTGCTGAAACGAAGGTCTTTACTGTTGAAAAAATGGCGAAAAATGACCAACACCCACTTAAATGTGTAATGGAGCAAGAATAATGATTTCTGATGAATTTGAAAAAACACTACAAAGAACCCAAAGTTATGCTAAAAAATTTGGTCATTTCTATATGACGCTAGAGCATTTGCTATTATCTTTATTAGATGATCAAGATGTTAAAAAAATTTTATCAGCATGTTCAATTGATGAAAAAATACTTAGAACAGATCTAGAAGATTTTATTAAAAAAAATCTTAAAGAGCTTGAAAAAACTAACGATGATGAAATAAAACCAACATTAGGTTTTCAGCGAGTTATTCAAAGAGCAGTAATTCATGTACAGTCTTCAGGTAATGAAGAGGCAAATGGAGCAAATGTATTGGTTGCACTTTTTAGCGAAAGAGAATCGCATGCCGTTTATTTCTTACAGCAACAAAATCTTACAAGACTTGATGTGGTTGATTATATTTCTCATGGGATCGGAAAAGATGAAAATGCTGGTACACAGCAAGATGAAAAATTTGATGAGAACACCGAATCGTCAACTGATAGTATGAATAGCTTTTTAGAAAAATATTGTGTTAACTTAAACAGACAGGTTGTTCAAAAAAAAATTGACCCAATTATCGGAAGGGCTAAAGAGATTGAAAGAACCATCCATATTCTATCTAGACGAAATAAGAATAACCCAATATTTGTTGGTGATCCGGGGGTTGGTAAAACAGCTCTAGCAGAAGGGNTGGCTTTTAAAATTGTAAATNGTGAGGTTCCTGATTCAATTNNAAATACAACCATTTATTCTCTTGATTTAGGAGGAATGCTTGCTGGNACAAAATTTAGAGGAGATTTTGAGGATAGGTTGAAAAAATTGATAAATTTTTTTGAAAAAAATAGTAACTTTATTTTATTTATTGATGAAATTCATACTCTCATCGGNGCAGGAGGGACTACCTCAGGATCCATGGATGCTTCCAANATATTGAAACCAGCTCTTTCTAAGGGNAACCTAAGATGTATGGGCTCCACNACTTACAGTGAATATAGAAATTATTTTGAGAAAGATAGAGCACTTTGCCGCCGTTTCCAAAAAATTGATATTGATGAGCCATCAACAGAAAACTCAATTAAAATTTTAAGTGGTATTAAGGAGTTTTATGAAAGCTATCATAATGTTCAATTTGAAATAGATTGTTTTGAAGAAGCTGTGAATTTGTCAAAAAAGTATCTAGTTAANCAAAAACTTCCAGATAAGGCTATTGATATTCTAGATGAGGCTGCNGCGTCGGTAAAAATTAATAGTAAGCGTAAAAATAAACTGGTTTCAAAACAAGATATTCAAAACACAATATCAAAGATTGCAAATATCCCAGAAAACACNATTAAATCAAATGATAAGGTTAAATTGAAAAATTTAGAAAGAGATCTTAAGACTCTTATTTTTGGACAAGATGAGGCAATAAATGTTTTATCTTCAGCAATTAAGTTGTCTAAAATTGGTTTGAGNAATAAAGATAAACCAATTGGATCATTTTTATTTGCTGGNCCCACAGGAGTTGGGAAAACNGAGCTTACTAAACAGCTAGCTAATATAATGAAGATGAATTTTNTAAGATTNGATATGTCTGAATATATGGAGAGGCATAGTGTTTCTAAATTGATTGGCGCCCCACCTGGATATGTTGGTTTTGATCAAGGAGGTTTGCTTACCGACTCTATTGATAAGACACCACACTCAGTTATACTATTAGATGAAATTGAGAAAGCTCATCCCGATCTTTTTAATCTACTTTTACAAATAATGGATTATGGAAAACTAACAGACCATCTTGGTAAAAAAGTTGATTTTACCAACTCTATAATAGTAATGACAAGTAATGTTGGAGCCGTGGATATTGTAAGAGATAAAATTGGATTTATGAACGACAAATCAATTCAAGATAATGAAAAAGCAATAAAAAGTTTCTTTAGTCCAGAGTTTAGAAATAGGCTTGATGCGGTAGTTAATTTTAAAATGCTTAATAAAAATCATTCTTTAAAAATTGTTGACAAGTTTTTGATGGAATTGGAGAACTTACTTTATGAAAAAGAATTATCATTATCAGTTACAAAAGAAGCTAAACTAGTGTTACTAGAAAAAGGTTTTGATCCAACTAACGGAGCAAGACCAATGGCAAAAGTAATTCAAGATAAAATCAAGGTTCCATTAGCTAATTTATTGTTAAAATCACCTAAAAAAAAGAGACAAGTTTTAATAGACTTTTCTACAAAAAAAGATGAATTCTTAATATCTTTAAAAGACGACTTTCAAAAAGCAGATTCTATTTATCATTAAATGGAGATAAATTTTTTTCAAGATAGTTTAAAGTATTTATAACCTTCTGTTCTTCTTGTATAAGAAAATTGCTTATGGGTTTGTCGAGAACATCATTGTTAAACCAATGGCAGCTAAAAGTTTTTACGGGGAGGTAACCTCTTGATATTTTATGTTCACCTTGAGCACCCGCTTCCACTAGTTCTAAATCATTTAAAATTGCATATTCTATTGCTTGATAATAGCAAAGTTCAAAATGTAAGTTTGGTATTTCTTGTAATGCTCCCCAGTAACGTCCGAATAAATTTTTATTTTTTTTAAAATGTACTGAACAGCCAACAAATTTACTATCTAAGCTTGCTGAAATCAATACAGTATCCTTAATTAAATTTGAATTTAGAAGCTGTAAAAAAAACTCTTTAGTAAGGTACTCTTGTGACCATTTTTTATTGATTGTATGAGAATAACATTGATACAAATTTAATAAATCAACATCATTAATATCCTTACCTACTTTTATCGTAAATTTTATATTCTTATCCTCAATAAATTTTCTTTCCTTTAGAATATTTTTTTTTTTTCTACTTTTTAGATGACTTAAGAAATGATCAAAGGATTTATACTTATTATTTTTCCAATGATACTGTATTCCAACTCTTTGATGAAAATACTTTTTTAACTTTGTAGAAATAATCTTATCAATAAAATTGATATGAAATGACGAAACTTTTTTTTTTTGTAAAAATACTTTGAGTTTACTAAATAATTCAGTTTCATTAACCTCATGTGAAAAATATAAGAAATTATTCCTTGTTACAGGAGTAAAAGGTATTGCTGAAAGAAATTTTGGAAAATAATCCCTACCAATCTGATAGAATGCATTTTCAAAGATTTGATCNAAAACAAATTCACCGTAAGAGTTTAATTTTCTAAAATTTGGAATTAAACCAATAAGTTTATTTTTNTCTTTGATGATAATATGTTCTGGNATCCAGCCTTTTGANTTNACGGTACAATTTGTTTTTTCTAATAATTCAAAGAANTCATAACTTATGAATGGGTTTTTATCTCTAAAATTTTCATTACAGAATTTCTTTATCTGANTTATCGAGTCAACGGTNTTTATTTGCATATATAATTATAATATTGAAAATATAGCTTCGATTTCAACAGGAGAGTTTTTAGGAAGAGATGCGCAACCGATAGCAAGTCTNGAATGCTTNCCATGTTTAGNACCTAAAACCTCAACAATTANNGTTGATGCCTTATCAAGGAGTTTTGAGTGNTCCTCATANTTATCTACAGTATTGAAAAAACCTCTTAAATTNAAACAACTNATTNCNTCTATNTTTTCTTCTGTATTTTCTAAAAAATCACTAACATTCCATAGTATATTTGAAACACAAATTAATACACAATCTTCTGAATNATTTTTATTAATTTCATNTCCAATTTTCCCAGAATATNTCAATCTTCCATTCACAATTGGTAACTGACCTGAAATATATAATACTTTATTGAAATANTTATATGGACTATAATTTGCTATTGAAATAGGTTTTTNATTATATCTATNTACACCTTTATTTATCAAATTTTCTTTAAAAAAACTATTCACTATANTCATGNTTACATGTAAGGCATTTTATTNTATTTTTTTCCTTGTAAAGAGTNAAATTACCNCACTTATCACAGGCATCACCNTCAAANTNATANCTTTCTTTTACTTTTTTAAGTTGATCCTTTTCATTACTTATTAAAGTTAACTTACTATCAAGTATTTTTTTTCTNATATAACCTATACTAGTAAATTCTTTTAATACAGTTTCAGCATTTTTNTTNGATTCGTATATATCAGTTGGATTTAGGTCAGTCTTGTCNGTATTATTTTGATTNCTAAAATCATCTCTACCTAAATAGGATATTGCTAGTTCTTTGAAGATATAATCAAGTATCGAAGTTGCTGANTTTATCTCTGTATTACCTTTGACGNTTCCCGAGGGTTCAAATTTAGTAAATGTGAAAGCTTCAACAAATTCATCTAGAGGCACTCCATATTGCAATCCNATTGAAACNGATATAGCAAAGTTATTCATAAGACTTCTNAANGCGGCTCCTTCTTTGTGCATATCAATAAATATNTCNCCAAGTCTTCCATCCATATATTCACCNGTTCTTAAATACACTTTATGCTTATCTATAGTTGCTTTTTGGGTATAGCCTTTTCGTCTATCTGGTANTTTAGANCTTTTATTTTTNAAGTCAGANNNACNTTTTTCAANATTTTTTAATGAATTNATTTGTTTTTCAATTTCTAAAATTNAATCAGAATTCTGATTTNCTGGNTTAGATTTTTTTAAGGTGGAAATATTTTTTTCAAGATTATCAANAAAATTGTCGATAAAGTTTTTTAAATCGTTATATTTATTCATATAAATACCATTATAGGTTATACTGTGAGTTTATCATATAATTCAGTTTTTTTTAAAATATATTGTAAATTTTTTGCAAAATTTGTTGGTACAGATGATTACGGCAATTTATATTATACTAAGAATAATAATAGTATTAAAAATAATTCAAGGGAGAGAAGGTTTATAATTTATAAGGGAATAGTTGAGGCTAGTAAAGTTCCTCAAGAATGGAATGCATGGTTGCATCATGTGTCAGACGATCTGCCAAAAAAATCTCTTAAAAAGTCGTGGATGAAAGATCATTTACCAAACATGACTGGAACTCCATATGCGTATGAGTATAAAGATCAAAAAAAATCAGATAAAGTAAAAAATATATATTCAATATGGAAGCCAGATGAAAAATAGATATATAAAATTTTTTTTAGGGTTAGTTTTTGTTGTTATGATTTTAACAGTTTTATTCTCAGAAAAAAAAGCTTCAAAAGTTTCTCTAAAGGATTACAAAATTGCCTTCAATAAAATTGATGGTGTTCAAGTTGGTACAGATGTTCTAATTTCTGGTGTGAAGGTTGGTTTTGTAAATAAAGTATCATTAGATAAAAATTATCCGTTAGTTTCTATATCGATAGATAGGGATATAAACCTTCCTAATGATTCTTCGATATCAATCCAAACAGATGGTTTGTTTGGAGCTAAATTTATGCTAATAGAAATAGGAGGCAGTGAGGAATTAATGAATGAAAATGAATTTTTTTCATTTTATGAAGATTCGATACTAGTTGAGGATCTTCTTAAAAAAATAATTGAATTAGGAGAAATGAATAAAAATGAAAGCTAATTATTTTGAAACAGTACTCGGTTTCTTGACTATACTTATTTCTAGTATTTTTTTAATTAAATTGATTTCGGTTAACTCTAATGATTCTAGTGAAAAATTTTATGATTTAAATGCAAAGTTTTTAGAGGTTGGTGGATTAATTGTTGGAAATGATGTTAAAATGAGTGGTGTAAAGATTGGAGTTGTTAATNGAGTTTATCTTGATGATGATTTTTTGGCAAATGTTGAGTTTAAGGTATTTTCAAATATTAAAATACCAAAAGAAAGTGTTGTCTCGATTAGTAGTGACGGTATCCTTGGTAATAAGTATTTGTCAGTCATNCCAGAAAATAGAGANTCAAAAGAGTTTTTAAAACAAGGTNGTAATTTTGTAAATGTTATTGATTTTGAATCGATAGAAGATCAAGTTAGTAAAATAATTTTTTTGGCAACTCAGTAAAATGAAAAAGTTTGAAGAGCAACTTTGGATAGATAAAGAAAAAAAGATAATTTCCTGCATTGAGACTAATAAAGTGTTAAATGANAATTTTCTTGAAGTTTATAATGTGCTTCAAAGTGCNATAGATGATGGTATTTTAATGGGTTGTGATGAAGANGATTTTAAAAAAAANTTAAAAAGNCTTGTTAATGATTTATCATTTTCAATTGGTAAATGANTATTAGCTTAATATTTATTNTTTTNTCNCTATTNTTNAATACAGANGTCTTNAGTNANACTTTNGAATTTCAGGGTGCAAAGATAAGAATATTAAATAAAGATACCACTGAAAAATTTTTTTATATTCTTCCTTTATCTCAAACTCTCGAAATAAATAATACAACAATTATTGTTCACAGATGCGTTAAACTTAATACTAAAGAAAGACAAGATGATATAGCTTTAATAAGTCATAAGTCTCTTTACAAAAATAAATTAAAAAATAATTTTTTTGGTTGGATTTTTAAATCATCCCATTACATNAANTCTNCTCATAANGCCTCACTTGATATAAGANTACATAGTTGTTTGGAAGAGGATCCAATTTTTTTAAAAAAAACNGAGGACTAAAAGTACTCTAAAATATTNTTCTTNAAGTTNTTATTAATCGTTAAATCTTTCTTTAAGTTATTTTCATTTAAAATGTTTAAGTACTNTTCCTGAGNAATTTTTATNGTACCAAATTGACTTAAATGATCTGAATAAAANTGAGTGTCTATAATCTTAAAACCACTATCAATAAGATGTGCTGCAAGATAAGCTATACAAATTTTACTAGCATTCTTTTTTAGACTAAACATACTTTCACCACAGAAAATTTCACCTAAAATTACACCATACAAACCTCCAAGCATTCTTCCTTCTTCAAAGTATTCTATCGATATTGCTTTACCGGTAATAGATAGTTTAGTATAGCTATCAATTATTTGCTTATTTATCCAGGTACTATTACGGTATTTATTTTTAGCGCAAAGTTTTATAACATCAGAAAAATTTTCATTAATTTTTATCGAAAAACTTAATTTTTTAATAAATTTTTTTAGACTTTTAGAAATTTTAAAATTATTTAAGTGAATAATNCCTCTTTGCTCAGGATTTACCCAAAAAATATAAGGGTCTTNATGCGAATCTGACATTGGAAAAAGNCCTTTCTTATANGCTTGAAGTACTATATCTTTGGATAAGAACATTAATTATTCTCAATTTGTTTATCAAACCAACTTATATCAAAATCANAATCTATAAAATTTTTATGATTTATAATCTTCTTTAGTGAACTTATATTGGTTTCTATACCTTCAATAACATATTCGTCAAGTGCACGATTTAGTCTCATTATACATTCATTTCGTGTATTCCCTTTAGCAATGATCTTCGAAATTAGTCCGTCGTAAAATGCTGTAACACTNCAACCAGAATATAATAGAGAGTCAACTCTTATNCCTGGNCCNCCAGGCGGATGATAAGTAGTAACCATACCGGTTGAAGGTAGTAAAGTTATGGGGTTCTCAGCATTAATTCTACATTCTATAGAGTGACATACTTTTGTTATATCTTTTTGATTGATAGAAATTTTTTCTCCTGATGCAATAAATATTTGTTCTTTAACAATATCTANGTTNTAAACTTCNTCNGTAATNGTGTGCTCNACTTGNANNCTAGTATTCATTTCGATGAAATAAAACTCTCCATTGCTATATAAATANTCAACCGTTCCTAAACTTTTATAACCNACTNNATTAAAAGCTTNAATTGTTAAATCACAAATTCTTTTTCTNTCTTCATCAGAAATTGCTGGNCTTGGACATTCCTCAATTATTTTCTGACTTCTCCTCTGTATCGAGCACTCCCTCTCACCTACATGAATAATATTTCCAAAACTATCACCAATGATTTGAACCTCAATATGTCTAGGATTTTCAATTAGTTTTTCAATATAAACCTCATCATTACCAAAGCTNTGNACTGCTTCTTTTCTAGCTAAAGAGAGGTTTTCTTTTAATTCTTTTTCTTTGAAAACTTTTTTTATTCCTCTNCCCCCNCCNCCATTCGTAGCCTTAATNAAAATAGGATAACCNATTTCACCAGCTATAGCTTTTGCTTCTGCNAANTCTTTNATGTTTTTTTTACTCCCCGGAACTATGGGTAATCCAATTTTTACCGCAAAATCTTTCGCCTTAATTTTATTNGACATATTTTCAATATGANTAAAATCTGGCCCAATAAAAGTAAANCCATGATCTTGAACAATTTTTGCAAAATTTGCATTTTCAGATAACATNCCTATACCNGGGTGGATAGCNTCAACATTTCCTATGGTTGCGGCTGATATTATTGATGGAATATTAAGGTAAGAACCTTTGACTTGAGGTGGGCCGATACACACGCTTTCATCTGCAAGTCTAACAAACATTTCTTTCTCATCTGCTGTAGAATGAACAACTACAGTTTTTATCCCAA
Source organism: Pelagibacteraceae bacterium TMED13 (assembly GCA_002167825.1). Lineage (GTDB taxonomy): Bacteria > Pseudomonadota > Alphaproteobacteria > Methylaequorales > Methylaequoraceae > TMED13. The sequence continues at coordinate 34,103 of NHBS01000038.1, read as the reverse complement.
GCTCTTTNCANGCTCTAAGAATTCTAAGGGCTATTTCACCNCTATTAGCTACTAGAATTTTTTTTAACATTACTCAATTAAAACAAGTGGNTCCCCAAACTCNACTGGAGCTTCGTTTTNTACAAAAATTTTTTTNACAACTCCATTTCTATCAGCAGTAATTTCATTCATTGTTTTCATAGCTTCAATTATGAGTATTACTTGACCAATTTTTACNGTTTGNCCAACCTCAATAAANGCTTTTGAACCNGGTTCTGGACAAAGATAGGCTGTNCCAACAAGTGGAGATTTNAAAGANGAATCTTTTANATCAGTATTATCCTTTTTNAAAGNTTGATCAGANACTTCATCTTTAAATTTTTCNATAANNTTACTTTTATNAGAAANNTTTTTTAGCTTNTAAGAATTTTTACCATCTGAAATATCNATTTCTAAAAGATTATTCTTATCCATAATTTTAGATAGTTCTGNTATATTATCTGATATTTTTTTATCGATTTTCATGATTTTCTANAAGATAATTGATNGATTGTATTGAAATTTTATAAACATCCGTTCCAAATCCNGCGATAATACCATTNACTGAGCTNCTNATAAATGAATTTTTTCTAAACTCCTCTCTATTATAAATATTAGAGATATGAACTTCAATTTTTGGTATTTTAAGTACTTTTAAAGCATCGTGTATTGCTATTGATGTNTGAGTATATGCCCCNGCATTAATTATTAATCCATCAAAGTTATTTGANTTTTGAATNTTCTCGATGATTTCAGANTCNGAATTGCTNTGGTAAAAACTTAGCTTAATATTNAANTCATNGGCNATTANTTGACATTCATTAATGATATCATCAAGNCTTTTTTTACCATATATTTCAACCTCTCGTTTACCTAACAAGTTTAGATTTGGNCCATTAANAATATTTATCTTTTTCATTTACNTTTTCTTTTATTTATTTGATANTCTAAATCACTTAACTTATTNAGCAAAACTGTGTTNTTTGATAATTGCTTAGCACGATTTATGTGTATTGTAGCGTTATCAAGTTGATTTACCAGCAAATACTTTTCAGCAAATGCATATGATGATAAATCTAATTTTTTAAGTTTACCATAATTTAACCCTAAATAGTGCCAAGCATCAACNGGAAAATCNTCATTTTTAATATATTTATCTAAAAGGTTGATAGATTTTTTATAATTTAAATTANTCTTACTATGATAAAGTGACTTTGCTAGAAATAATTCAAAACTTTTTTCTTTNGGGTTAATTNTTATTGCTTNTATAAAAGATTTTATAGCATTATCAAAGTCNCCCTGTTCNAAATATATTTGTCCCANAATTTCGTANAAGTATGGGTTANNATTATTATANTCTATACACTTTCTTATTTGTTCTATAGATTTTCTAACCTTTNCCTCTTCTATAATTATTAAAAACNAGGGCATAATATTTTTGTATATTATTTTCTNGGTAGATAGAAGTTATTTGGTCNTCNCTTAGAAAGNANCCATTGAACTTTGCTTTAATCAAACTNAATCTTTCGTTAAANGATGNGAAATCTNTTAGTTTTTGANTCTTNNTTATATTTAATTTTATATTTTTTATCCTTTCAGANGATAGTGGATGTGTTAAAAANTAAGGATTAATTTTTTTTAATCTNTCNTTATTTTGAAGTTTTTCAAATANATTTATTAATCCTTTTAGCGAAAANCCNTTGNTATTCATTAATCTTATGGCTGTCTGATCAGCTAAATGNTCNTGAGACCTNGAAAATGCTAATGNTCTAGCAGAAGTTAANTGTTGNCCACCCATTAANAGTGCNGANCCTGCCGCTGGAGCTCCNCCNGCTATCGCACCAACGGCTAGAATAGATGATAAAATACTCATCATTGCTGATTTNTTTGTCATTTTTTCTCTATTNATAAAATGACCTCCTACTAAGTGACCTATTTCNTGAGATAATACACCTGCAATATCATCAATCATNTCACTTTTTAANAATAACTCTTTGGTGAAAAAAAANTGTTTNTCAGGCGTAACGAAGGCATTTATATAATNTTTATTATCAANNTANAATTTTAAGTTTTCTCCTTCTAAATGGGTATCTTTNGTTAATATTTTNCTTAAATCAGTTAATAAATTTTCTGTTTCCGCATCTCTTATAATTTTTAANTTCTGACAGTNTAAATTTTTAAAAAAAAAGGTAGCTATTAAAAAAGNAATTAGTAATTTCATATTATTATTCTAAACTCTATTTNATAACTATGAAGAGAAAAATTTACAAACCATCAATNAGATCTAACGTTTCACCNTTTTATGTAATGAATTTGTTAGAAAAAGCCAAGAAAATGGANTTGGAANATAAAAAAGTNTANCATTTAGAGCTTGGTGAACCTCAGATNAAAACNCCANATTTGATAAAAGATGAAGTNCAAAGGCTAGTAAAAAAAGGAATAGCAGGGTATACACCTTCCAATGGNATATATCCNTTAAGAAAAAAAATNTCTGAATATTATAAACGTAAATATCANGTTGANNTTTCTGAAGATAGAGTTTTTATTACAACTGGTTCATCAGGTGCTTTTTTACTTTCATTTTTATTAAATTTTGATAAGGGAGATAAAGTTGCAATTTTCAATCCTGTTTATCCAGCCTATAGAAATATTTTAAAAAGTCTGGATATTGAGGTTGTTGAAATCTATCCAGATATAAATGAGAGAACTATAAATTTTAAGTTAATCGAGAAATATAAAGAATTAGATGGTGTAATAATATCAAATCCTAATAACCCCAATGGTCAAGTTTTTACTGATGTGGAACTTAAATATATTTATAATTTTTGTAAAAAATATAAAATCAAACTTATCTCTGATGAAATTTATCATGGAATTACCTATGACCTTGAACTTAAATCTTGTTTAAACTTTGGTGATGAGACCATAATAATAAATAGTTTTTCAAAATATTTTTGTATGCCAGGTTGGAGATTGGGCTGGGTTATTGTTCCTAAATCATTGACAAAAAATTTATTAAAGCTTTCACAAAATATTTTCATTTCATCTGGGAATATTGCTCAATTTGCTGCTATTAAAGCTTTCGAATGCATTGATAATTTTGATAATGTTGTAAAAAGTTACAAAGAAAATAGAGATAAGTCATTGAAAATTTTAGAGAAAATGCCACTTCTTGAATATTCCATACCATCAGGTGCGTTTTACTTTTATGTTAATATTAAAAAATTAAAAATTGACTCATCAGTTTTTGTAAAAAAATTGTTAAATGATACGGGTGTTGCTTTAACTCCAGGTATTGACTTCGATACTAGAAATGGAAAGAAAACAATAAGAATTTCTTTTTCATCAGATCAGAAAAGCTTACTCACTGGACTTAACCTTCTATATAAATGGTATAAAACCAACTACTGAGACCACCACCCCTGTCTTTTTTCATCATCCTTTTTCTTTGTTAAAATGCCTACTTTTTGTTTAGATTTTTTGGTGGTTTTAGTAATTTTGGCGTCAGATGAATTAAATTTCTTAGCTTTTTCTCTAAAACTTTTTCTTTTTGAAGAAACTTCAATATTTTCGGAATCAATTTTTCCTTCAACATTTAGTTCATCTTTCAAAGGTTTTTGATTGTTTTCATTTTCTTCTAATAAATTTAAACTAACTTTGGAATCAATCCTAGTTTTATGAGATTTCCTACTTCGATTTTTAATTACTTCTTGAACACTATCAATTTCTAAGTTTTCATGACAATTTTTATTATAAATTTCGTCTTTACTACAGATTATGTATTCATGGTCACTTAGTCTTTCAAAATTAAGTATCTTTAATTCTTTAATTGATATTTTTTTTGAATTCAGATTTTTTACCATGATGTCCAACAAAACTTTATTCAAAATTAGATATAACTCACTAATTTTTTTATGATTTAAATATTCGTTACAAACTTTAATTAATTGCTCAATTAAAAATTCTTGAGAAATAATACTTCCATAACCATTACAGTACTTACATGTACTTGACATCATTGTATCAGTAGTAACTTTTAGTCTTTGTCTCGATATTTCCATTAAACCAAAGTTACTTATACGACCAACTTGTACTCTTGCACGATCATTTTTTATATGTTCTCTTAATCTTCTTTCTACTTTTATGTTATGATTTCGTTCCAACATATCTATGAAGTCAATTACAATAAGTCCAGCGAGATCTCTAATTCTAAGTTGCTTTGTAATCTCTTCAGCAGCCTCAAGATTTGTTTTAAACGCCGTGTCCTCAATATTTCTCTGTTTAGTATATCTACCTGAATTTATATCAATTGAAACTAAAGCTTCTGTTTGGTTTATAACTAAATAACCTCCAGATTTTAGATGAACAATTGGATTGTTAATATCCATTATTTTACTTTCAATCTGATGAGTAACAAACAATGGTTTTTTTTCTTTATATAACTTTAAGGACTTAATTGAACTTGGCATAAATTGTTTAACAAATTCTTTAGATTTCTTAAGTGTATCTTTATCATTAATTATTATTTCATCAAAAGATGCATCAAAATAATCTCTTAATGATCTTTTAATTATATTATCTTCCTCGTGTATTAAGCATGGTGCATTGGATTTAATTGTTTTAGAGGTAATTTCACCCCAAAGTTTAATTAATGAACTATAGTCTCTTTTAATTTCTTTAAACCCCATTATTTGACCAGCAGTTCTAACTATTACGCCCATCCCACTTTTTATATCTAATTTATCAACAATATCTTTAAGTTTTTTTCTTAATTTAACATCCATGATTTTTCTTGAAATTCCTCCACCTTTATTTGTATTAGGCATTAGAACGCAATATTTTCCAGCTAATGAAAGTCTTGTAGTAACTGCGGCACCTTTGTTACCTCTTTCTTCTTTTACGACCTGAATCAGAATAACCTGATTACTTTTAATAACCTCCTGAATGCTGTATTTTCTATGAAAGATTACGTGTTTAGGCTTTTCCTTATTTTTAAACCTTCTATTTTTTTTTCTTACTTTTGGCGTATTAAAATCTTCAATTGGTTTATAGTTGAAAAAATCAAAAACTTTATTTAAAAAACCTTTTTCGTGAGAATTTTTTTTTGATGTTTCTTCATTGAAATCCTGCAAAGGCTCTGAAAGCTCACTTTCAACATCAACATCAACATCACCATCACCATCATCATCATCATCAAGTTGAAGATTTTTTGTATTTTCGAGTTCTTGTTCTAATAACTTTTTTTTATCAGCAGTTGGAATCTTAAAATAATCAGGATGAATTTCATTGTAGGCTAGAAAACCGTGTCTATTTCCTCCGTAATCAACAAATGCTGCTTGAAGAGACGGTTCCACTCTTATAATTTTTGCAAGATATATATTTCCTTTTATTCTTTCATTTATAATTTTCTCTGATTCATAATCTACTAAGCTACTATCTTTGGTAATTGCGACTCTTACGGATTCTTTTTCAGCCGCATCAATTAACATTTTTTTCATAAACTAAATTCCTTACATAATTCTTATATCATTAATTATACACAAAATATTTTATCGAACATATTGATTTTTTTTAAAAAAGAACACTATATATAGTATAACTAATTTTTATTTTCACAATTGATTAATTTTATAAAATTCATATTACTTTTTTTAATCTATTTCAATCAATCATTTTCTGATGAACTTGTAAACCTAAGATATGGTGCCAACGATGATAAGAAAAGGATTGTACTTGATCTAAATAAGGATTTGATATTTGATTCAAGAGTTTTTTCAAAAAAGATTGAGATTACATTTAAAAAAAAAATAAAAATAAAAAATAAATTTAAATATCAGAATAATTTGAAGAAAATCTTTTTTGATGATTCAAACAATACTTTGGATTTAGTTTTTGATAGACCGATTTATAAACCAAATATTTATCTTCTAAAAAAAAAAAAGAATGAGTTCTCAAGAATTGTAATTGACTATTCTTTAAGAAAAATAAAAAAGAAAACAATTGTTATTGATCCAGGACATGGGGGGAAAGACTCTGGAGCAGTTGGAATTCACAAAAACCTTGAAAAAAACATTACTCTTAAAGTGGGTCTTTTACTAAAAAAAAAATTTATGAAAAAAACTAATTTTGAAGTTATTCTTACAAGAGTAAATGACAGATACTTGAAATTGAAAGATAGAACTAAGATAGCTAAAAAGAATAATGCTGATATATTTATTTCATTACATGCCGACTACAACAAAAATCCAAGAACACGTGGATTATCTTTTTATACACTCTCAGAAAAAGCATCTGATAAAGAAGCTGAAGCATTAGCAAGAAGAGAAAATAAATCTGATTTGATTGATGGTGTAGATTTATCAAACGAATCCTCTGAAGTAACAAATATTCTGTTAGACCTTACTAAACGCGAAACACTTAACCAATCAAGTTCTCTAGTAAATTACTTAATTGACTCATTTGAAGGAAAAATAAATTTATTACACAGAACTCATAGATATGCTGGATTTGTTGTGTTAAAGTCGTTGGATATACCGTCGGTTTTGATTGAAATGGGATATTTGTCAAATAAAAAAGATTCTAAACTTTTGCTCACGAACGATTATCAAAATAAAATTGCCGATAAAATTTCTGATGCTGTGATTGAGTATTTTGTTTGGAAAGAGAAAAATGTTAATTAGCTTTTATTATGTTTAGATTTTTAAAAAGATTATTTTTACTACTTATCACTGGAGTTGTATCCGGTATTTTTATGGTTTTTTTTGTTTTTTTTATTTATGGAAAAAACCTTCCTAACTTTGATAAACTTTCATATTATCAACCTAGATTAGTATCTAAAATTTTTACAACAAACGGAAATTTTCTTGAAGATTATTCCAATGAAAATAGAATTTTTATTAATTATAATCAAATACCTAGAGAGCTAATTAACTGTTTTTTAGTATCAGAGGATATAAACTTCTACAATCATTTTGGCGTTGATTTCAAGGGTATTGCCAGAGCTTTTTTTAAAAATATGACTAATATTTTTAGTGATAAAAGACCTGAAGGCGCATCAACAATTACACAACAAGTTGCTAAAAACCTTCTTTTAACAAATGAGCTTTCTTACTCTAGAAAAATTAAAGAAATNATATTAGCCCTAAGGATGGAGAATCTTCTGAATAAAAAAAGAATAATGGAGTTGTATTTAAATGAAATTTATTTAGGAAATGGTTCNTATGGTGTNGCNTCAGCATCATTAAATTATTTTAATAAATCNTTAGTTGATTTNGAAATTNATGAAATGGCACTGCTNGCTGCACTTCCTAAAGCNCCATCAAGTTACAATCCNTATAAAAGTCCTATACGNGCTTTAAAAAGAAGAAACTGGGTTTTGAAAAGACTTCTTGATGAAAAATTTATTGATGTTGAAAGTTATATGAATTTATTAAATAAACCNATCAANNTAAAAAGGACTAAGAAAATNCTTAATGATAATGCATCATTTTTTAAAGAAGAAGTNAGAAGAAGCTTNATTAATAAATTTAGTGAGAAAAAACTTTATGANGGNGGTATGACAATAATGACTACNTTAGATGAAAAAATTCAACTTCAAGCCGAGGAATCNTTTCGNAAAGGTCTTAAAGATTTNTCTAAAAGAAAANAATGGTTAGGACCAATTGAAAATTTAAAAAATCAAGNGAAAATGTATGAAGCTTTTTTTGANCTAAAAAAACCAATTGGTCTNTANAATGATAGNCTNGNATTAGTTACAAAAGTAAAAAATGATAGANTTGAAGTTTTATTTAAAAATAAACAAAAAACTAANCTCTATCGNTCAAATTTAAATATTATTAAAGAAAAAGAATTNAANTTTNAGAATAAATTNAAANTTGGNGATGTATTAGTTTTAGAATTTNATGAAAGTAATAATANCTTTAATTTATCNCAAATCCCAAAAGTCAATGGAGGAATGGTGGTTATGGACAACCGTACGGGAAGAGTTTTAGCTATGATTGGAGGCTATGATTCAAGTTCATCCTTTAATCGTTCTACTCAAGCTAAACGACAATTAGGCTCATCATTCAAACCAATTGTTTATCTTACCGCACTAGAAAACGGTTATACCCCAATNAGTAAGGTTTTAGATGCACCATTCGTTGTTGATGATTACTCTGATAAAGGTGTGTGGCGTCCAACAAATTATGGTGATAAATTCTATGGNCCTAGTACCTTAAGATTAGGTATTGAAAAATCTAGAAATCTAATGACTGTTAGGCTTTCAGACCAACTGGGACTAGATAAAATATCAAAAGTTTCTCTTGAATTAGGAGTCTATGAAAAATTTCCAAATTTAATCTCTAGTTCATTGGGTTCATTAGAAAGCACTCTACAAAAAATAACAGCAGCATATGCAACAATAGCTAACGGAGGTTATAAGGTTGAGGCAAATTTAATAGATGTTATTTATGATAGTAATGGAGAAGTTCTTTATAAAGCTGATCAAAGGCAATGTCTAGATTGTGTTGTGGACAATAATTTAATAAGCAATCCATCTGCATTAAAAAGAGTTCCAATACCCGAGATTAAAAATAACTCTTTAAAAATTTTTTCAGAGGAGTCAGCTTATCAAATGACATCATTTTTGATGGGAGTGATCAAGAGAGGTACAGCAAAAAATATAAATAATTTTAATTTTCAAATAGCTGGTAAAACTGGTACTACTAATAATAATCAAGATGCATGGTTTATAGGATATAATTCTGAGTTAACAGTTGGAGTTTTTGTTGGTTATGACGTTCCTAAGTCACTTGGAAGGTTTGAGACTGGATCAAAAGTTGCTGCTCCAATATTTAATGATTTCATGAAAAAAATCTATTCAAAAAAAAGTCCCAGACCNTTCATTATACCGAAATCGATCAAATTTATGAATATTGATCTTTTTACTGGTGAGCCTACAAATGAAAAATATATTACTGAGGCGTTTAAATCAGATTTCAGTTTTGATAATATTAGAGGAAAGGATACTCAAAATAAAAATTTAGAATTCAGGGGGTTTTACTAATATGAATTTAGGCTTTGATGATTTATTGTCTCAATTGGAGGTTTTAATTAAAAACCTCAGGGGGTATGTTTGAAAAAAAAAAAATTAGAGAAGAACTTCGTTCGATTGATTTGTCCTTAGAGAACAATGATAACTGGAATAATTATTCTGAAACTAATAATATTTTAAAAAAAAAAAATAATCTTCAAAACTTCTTAGATCTGTTTGAAAAAAATTGTAGTAGTTACAACGATATTGTTGAGCTCATAAAATTATCAAATGAAGAAAAAAATGAAAATCTTTTAAATGATTTAAAAACTGAACTCATAGATTTAGAAAACTCTCTTAACAAATTATATTTAGAAACTTTAATGAATGGTAAAGCAGACTCTAAAAATGTAATCTTAGAAATCAATTCTGGTGCTGGTGGAGTTGAATCTCAAGATTGGGTTGCAATGCTCTTTAGGATGTATTCAAGNTGGTCAGAGTCAAATGGNTTTAAATGTGAAATATTAGACCAAAATATAGGTGAAGAGGCNGGNTATAAGTCAATTTCCATTAAAATTAGAGGNGAAAACTGNTANGGATGGCTCAAACTTGAGAATGGNGTACATAGATTAGTACGAATNTCTCCNTTTGATTCACAATCNAGAAGGCACACAAGNTTTGCATCTGTTTATTGTTATCCAGAAGTTGACAATACTATTAAAATTGATGTGAATGAAAAGGATCTGAAAGTTGATACATTTAGGGCATCTGGAGCAGGTGGNCAACATGTAAACAAAACAGATAGTGCNGTAAGAATAACTCATACTCCTACAAAAATTGTNGTTCAATGTCAAAGTAGNAGGTCACAACANAGGAATAAATCTATAGCTATGGATTTATTAAAATCCAAACTCTTTGAAATTGAAATAGCTAAAGAAGAAGAAGAGGGGAAAAAAAATAGATCAGAAAAAAGTGATATAAGTTGGGGTAATCAAATTCGATCATATATAATGCAACCATACACAATGGTTAAGGATCATAGAACAAAATTTGAATTGTCTGATGTAAACGGATTCTTAGATGGTAAAATTAAAGTTATTTTAGAGAATCAACTGATAAAATTAACTTAAATTATTTATAAAATCATAAACTTCTTCAACATGACCTTTGACTTTGACTTTTCGCCAAATACCTAAGATTCTTAAATCTTTATCTATCACAAAAGTTGAACGTTCTATTCCCATATATTTCTTTCCGTACATTGATTTTTCAACCCAAACTTTAAACTCACCACAAAGGGTTCCATCATCTGAGGCTAGATGAAATTTTATATTATATTTATCTTTGAATTTTTTATGTTTAATTAGAGAATCCTTTGATACTCCGATGATCATAACTCCAAGTTTTCTTAGCTTTTCGTAGTAATCACTAAATTCTATTGCTTCCTTTGTACAACCTGGGGTATCATCCTTTGGATAAAAATATATTATTGTGATTTTACCTTTAAGATCGATTTCTTTAATTACTTTACCTTCTTCAATTTGAAAAGATAAATCTTTTAGCTTGTCATTTATTTTCATATTAACCTTTTTAAACTTTATAATTACATAACTTAAAATTAGTGTATTTATATAAATATGAAAAATAAATATTTAATCAAGTTATCGTTAATATTTTCATTATTATTTCTATTACTTCTAACTTCTTTATTTTCTTTTTTATACGTTATTTCTTTAAAACCTGTGAAAATTAATCTTTTAGACTACTTTGACAGAAAAAGTGAAATATACAAAAAATATGATATTAGAGAGGTAGGAAGTGTTTATGTGAGTTTTAATAGGATTTCTAAGAATTTTGAAATTTTAGCTGAAGACATTATTATAGGAAATAATCATCTTGATAATATACTTATCGGTATAGATATCACGCTATCTGAAAACTTATTCGACACAACTTTAAAAATATTTGATGGTAGATTTGATTTACCTGTAAGTGAAAAAGTTTTTCTAGACCTTAATAATGAAGAAAAAATAGGATTTGATAAATACGTAAATTTTCTAAATTTTTTTAAAAATATTGAAATTATAAATAGTTCTATTGAATTGAAATTAAAAAAAGGTGAAAAATCAAAATATATTTTTGACTTACTTCTTAAAGGAAAAGATGATTTAAGAATTTTAATAAGTAAAAAAAATGAAGAACTTGATAATTTTCTTTTAGTTGAAAAGGAAAATGACGAGAACCTTTATAAATTAAAACTTAAAAACTTCTCATTTGAATTTTTAAACAGTTTTTCAAAATATAAAGATATTAATTTTGAAAAACTTGTGATTTCAGGTAAATCCAGTTTTTATACTAACAGAGATACTTTTTTTCAAAGTTTAGAAGATCTAAATTTTAAAATTAATTCAGAAATTACCTTCGAAACAAATAAAGGTGTTCAAAGAATATTCTTTAAAGATTCCGATCTAATTGGAATGAAAACAAATGATTCGTTTGATATTAAATTTGAATTCAGTGATCGTGGAATATATTCTATGTTTGAGGCAAAAATAAATCTCACCAAACAAAAACCATCATCTTTAAAAGTTATATCTGATAAGGTAAATACTTTTCAGCTCTTAGAACTTTGGCCTAAGAATTTTCAAATGTCAGTTTATGAATGGATGTTAAGTAACTCTTCTGGAAATATAAATAATTTCATATTAAATATGGAGTTTAGTATTTTTGATGAATTTAAACTTAAGTCATTGAAAGGGAACTTTGAATTTTCCGATATCGAAATAAGGTATATGGAAAACATGCCTGTAGTTAAAAATTTATATGGAAAAGCAGAATTTTTTTCTAGCAATATAATCTTTAATATTTCCAGTGGAGATTCAGAAAATCTTGATTTAATCAAAGGTACTGTTGACCTATTTGATCTAGATACCGATTTAGAAAAAGCTAATATATCTTTAAAAATAAAAGGAAAGAATTCAGAAGTTATAGACTACTTAGATAAGTCNATAATTGATAAGAATACTTACTCAGAATTACGCGNTGTATCTGGAAATAATATTGTGAATCTNGATCTTTCATTCCCCTTATTAGTAAATCTNAAAACCGAACAAATCATNTATGAATCAGATATCAATATAGACCAAGCTGTTTATAATGANTTTTTTAGTGACGNTGATATTAAGGATTTTAATTTAGATATTCTTGTNAATAACAGCAANACCNAATTTAAGGGAGGTGGAANATTANTAGGATCAAACTTTACTTTTAACGGNAATCANATNANTAAAAATAATAATTTAGTAAATTCAATATCAGGAAACTANATTATTAGAGCNGAGTCATTNCCAAAAAGTTTATTCAANATAGAAGTTGANGATGCTGGTTNAATTCCGATTNACTTTAANATTGAACTAATGACTAACAATANCTTTAAGTTTGAAGGAATAGGAAATCTAGANAAATACGGAATAAGCTCAAAATTTTTAGGAGAAAATATTATAACCAAAGGTGGTAGAGTCAGGTTTATAATAAGTCCCTATGGAGATTTAAACTCTATATTTTTTGATCTAGATACCGAAAACCTTAAAGTAGAAATTAATGCTAATTTTGACGAAGATACCCTCTTGAATGCTGAAGTAACAAAGTTAATAAGTCCAAACCAAGATTTTAAATTAAAATATAATAAAAAAGAAAATTTACTTAAAGTATACGGAAAAAAATTAAATTTAATCAATAAAGAATTACCTAAAAATAAAACTAATGAAGTTAAAAAATTATTTTTTGAATCAGACTTAAGTCAACTTAAGATTAATCAATTAAGCTTTACTAATCCAAAATTTAATTTTTCNTTAAATAATGGTATTTTTGATGCTCTTGAAATAAATTTAGTTTCAAATGAGGTTCATCATAAAGTCTTTATCGGAGATTATGAATCAGAAAAAAAATTTGTTCTTGAAAGTAATTATTTACCAGATTTAATTNATATTTTCGGAAAAAATTTAGGTGTTACTAGAGGNAGTCTAAAAATTGAGGGTTATAAGAATAATCTTAGTAATAATTTTGAAGGTATGATTGCTGGTAAAGATATAGTTTTTTCTGATGCTCCTTTTTTTGCAGATTTTTTTAGCTTATTTTCTTTACAAGGACTCGCACAGAAAATTAAAGATGGAGGTATAATATTTGATAAATTAAATGCAAAATATGAATTTGGTGATGAAAAGTTAAGAATTATTGATAGTCTACTTAAAGGAAGTGAGCTAGGAATTCAATTTGATTCTGTTATTGGGTTAGATAGTGATTACTTTTTGACAAATGGTTCAATAATTCCTGCTTATACGCTTAATACTTTAATTACTAAGTTTCCGATTGTTGGTGACATTATCACTGCAGGCTCACCAGAGGACGGTTTGATCGGGGCGAATTTTAAAATAGAAAATAATAACTCTGGTGAGTTGGAAGTTTCTTATAACCCTATTTCTGTATTTGTTCCAAATATTATTAAAAATTTCTTAACCGATTAATTCAATGATCCCATACTTTTTTTTACCTACATAAATAATTAAGAATTTTTTATTATTTTCATCTGAAACTATTTTAAACATGTCAATTCTGATTATCTCTTCTTTATTGATAATAACGTCTTCATTAAGTTTAACTGCTCCTTGAGAGATTAATCTTTTTGATTCGCCATTTGAACTTGAGAGCTCTAATTTTATTAAAGCTTCTTTTAATGAAAACTTGTTAATTATTGTTTTTTCATTGATAGATATTTTTTTTTCACAATTTTCAATCGCAGAAAGATCGATATTTCCTTTAGTTAATAAAATACTTGCTTCCTTTTCAGCATTTTTTGAATCTTTTTCACTGTGACAAATTTTTGTAACTTCGTTAGCCAGAATAATTTTTAATTCATTTATATCTTGGTTGGAATTTCTTAAGTTATCTATTTCTTTAGATTCAAGATCAGTAAAAANGTTTAAAAATTTAAAAACATCAGAATCTGAAGTATTTCTCCAAAATTGCCAAAAATCTGTAATTTTAAGTTTATCTTTAGAAAGCCAAATTGCTCCATTTGCGGTTTTACCCATTTTTTGGCCTGTTGAAGTTGTTATTAAAGGAGTTGTAACTCCATATAAGGTTGTGTTAATCATTTTTTTTGCTAATTCGATACCAGAAATAATATTTCCCCATTGATCAGACCCTCCAAATTGTATCTTACATTTAAATTTATTAAATAGTTCTACGAAATCATAGGCTTGCAAAATTGAATAATTAAATTCTAAGAAACTTAAATGTTGTTCTCTTTCTAATCTGATTTTAGATGATTCTAAATTTATCATTTTATTAACAGAAAATTTGCTCCCAACCTCTCTTAGAAATGGAATGAATTTTAGTTGCATCAACCAATCATAGTTGTCAACTATTGAAGCACAATTTGAAAGTTTATTATCAAAAGATACGAACTTCTCAAAGATTTTTTTTAGCTTTTTTTTATTACTGTCAATTTCATCTTTAGTTAAAATTTTTCTAGTTTCATCTTTTCCAGATGGATCGCCTATTAAGGTTGTGCCGCCACCTATTAAAATTATTGGTTTATGCCCACACTTTTGAAAGTTTCTTAGAATCATAAGTGGTAATAAAGAACCAACATGAAGGCTATCAGAGGTGCAATCAAAACCAATATATCCTTTACAAATTTCTTCTGTAAGTAATTTTCTTATTGAATTTTTATCTGTAGATTGATGAACAAACCCTCTTGATTCTAAAAAGTCAAAAAAATTATTTTTCATAACAACGCAAAGGTTATACTATATACTATGAAAAAAAAAGAATATTATTCAATTGGAATAATGAGTGGCACTTCAATGGATGGTTTTGATTTTTCTCTAATTAAATCAGATGGAGTTTCTCAGGTAAAAGTATTAAAAAACTTTTATTTTAGGTTAGGGAAAAAGTTAAAAGAAAAATTGAGGGCATTAATTAAAAATTTAAATAATGATTTTGACAAAACTATGAAATCAGAATTATTTTCCTGTACACAAAAAGAATTTAGTGAGTTAGTAATACTTAATACAAAAAAGTTTGTTAAGACTAACCATATTAATCTAGATATCATTGATGTTTTAGGTATCCATGGTGTGACTTTAATCCATTCTCCAAAGAAGAAGATATCAATTCAAATTGGTAATGCTCAACATATTTCTAATAGATTAGAAAAAAAAGTTGTGTCAGATTTCAGAGCTAATGATTTAAAGAATGGTGGGCAAGGGGCTCCTTTGGTTCCAATCTATCATAATGCAATTTTCTCATCTTATAAAAAAAATACTTTAGTAATCAATTTAGGAGGTATTTCTAACTATACACTATTAAGCAAAAACAAATTTTATTCATCTGATATAGGTCCAGGAAATGTGTTAATTGATAGTTTATGTAAAAGATTTTTCAAAAAGAATTTTGATGATAAAGGGGAATTAGCAGAAAATGGAAAAGTAAATTTGAATTTAATTAAAAATTGGGCAAAAAAAACATTTTTAAAAAAAAGCCACCCCGTTTCTTTTGATAATTATTATTTTAAGTTAGAGAATTTTATATCTTCAAAAGTAAGTATGTACGATAATCTTAGATCATTAACATTTTATACCGCATATATTATTTCTAATTTAGAGAGTAAGCTAAATCGTAAGGTTGACGAATGGATAATATCCGGTGGTGGTGTAAAAAATATCACTCTAATGAATCATCTGAAAGATTTAGTTTCAAATGGAAAGGTTTTTAATGCAGACGATTTTGGTTATCATAGTGATTTTATTGAATCGCAAGCATTTGCATTTATATCTATTAGAACAATTAGAGGTTTAAATTCTGCTTTTCCTGAAACAACTGGTTGTAAAAAAAGCAATACATGCGGAGTAATATTTAAACCTAATAATATCAACTAGGTTAAATATATTTTTTTATTTTTTCTATTACTTTTTTCTCTTGATTAGTAAAAAAATGATCCGCAGACTTTACCGAGTCGTATTTAACTGAAATAGACTTCTGCTTGTTTAATTTTGTAGCAACATCTTTTACCATATCTTTATCGATTAGTCCGTCTTTCTCACCAGAAATGATAACACCAGATGCAGGGCAGGGTGCTAAAAAGTTAAAATCATATTTCCCGACAGGTGGGCTTAAAAGAATAAATTTTGGTATTTCTGGCCTTCTCATTAAAAGTTGCATACCAACCCAGGCTCCAAATGAAATACCGCATACCCAATATTCTTTTGACTCTGGATTCTGATTTTGAAGCCAGTCAAGGGCTATAGCTGAGTCTGCAAGTTCTCCCTCACTCCCGTCATGATCTCCTTCCGACTTGCCAACACCTCTAAAATTAAACCTTAGACTTGAGAATCCATTATCAGAGAAAAATTTATGAAGCATCAAAGACAAGTTATTGTTCATATTTCCCCCATGGCCTGGGTGTGCATGTAGAATTAGAATGGATGGGCTGTTGGAAATATTATTATGGGTATATCTCGCTTCGAGTCTTCCGACTGGTCCATTAAGAAGAATTTCTGGCATGTTTAAACTTGACTAATTTGGTAAGATATAATAATTATATAGATGTATATTATAAATATTAGATTATGTCAAAAAGTTTGTTAACACTTATACTTAGCGATTTAAAAGCTGCTAAATTGAGAGACCCTGCAGCAAGAAATTATTTTGAAATTTTCTTCACTTATCCAGGTTTTCACGCAATTTTTTTTCACAGGCTTTCAAATTTATTTTGGAGATTTGGTCTAAAGTTTTTAGCTAGATTTATTAGTAATTTTATAAGAATGTTAACCTCTATAGAGATACATCCTGCAGCCACTGTGGGTCATAGTTTTTTCATAGATCATGGAGCAGGACTTGTTATTGGTGAAACTTCTACAATTGGTAATAATGTTACAATGTATCAACAAACTACGCTAGGTGGATTAACCCCTTCAATTGATTCAAGTCTTCAAAGAAATGTTAAACGTCATCCAACGCTTAAAGATAATGTTATTGTAGGTTCAGGTGCCCAAGTCTTAGGTCCAGTTGTAATTGGTGAGAACTCTAGAATTGGTGCAAATGCTGTCGTTCTTAACAATGTTCCCTCTGATATGACATTTGTGGGTATACCAGCAAGAAAGATCCAGTCNGACTATAAAAGGGACGTAGAACTTTTCGAAGCATANGGAATCTCNAANGGGAAGATCGACGACCCTAACAAGAAAAGTATAAATGCTCTTTTCAAAGAAATTCATATCTTAAACGAAAAGATNTTAGAGCTACAAAATTCTATGCAAAATCAAAAGAATACCTTTGGTTTTCAATTAAAACAAAATCTTAAAAGAAAAAGAAAAGTTAAAAGAGGATAATATGAAACTTACATCAAAAGGAAGAGCTGCGGTGACATCATTAGTTGATATGTCCTTGAACATAAATAATGGCAATCCTGTTAAACTTTCTGATATATCAAACAGACAAAATATTTCCGTAAACTTTTTAGAACAGATATTTTCCTCTTTGAAAAAGAAAAAAATAGTAAAGAGTATAAGAGGTCCTTTAGGAGGATATATGTTTGAAAAAGATCCACAGTCAATTTCTATTTATGAAGTTATCAGAGCAATAGACGAGGATTTCAAAATTAATAGATGTAATGGAAAAGGCATTGGTTGCTACTCCAAAGGTCATAATTCTAAATGTCTAACACATAACTTATGGCATGAATTAACTAATCATATATCAAAATTTCTAAATTCAATATCAATTGAAGATGTAAAATTTAACAGAATAGATTTTAAAAATAAATATTTAATGGATAATTTGAACTAAATCACTAAATATGAATAAATGAATATTATTAATAACATATATCTCGACTATCAAGCAACAACCCCAGTTGATAAAAGGGTCATCGACAAGATGATACCATACTTCGGNGAAATTTATGGAAACCCCCACTCAAGAAATCATTCCTTTGGTTGGGAAGCAGAACAAGCGGTAGAAGTCGCAAGAGAAAATGTTGCAAANATAATAGGTGCTAATCCTAAGGAGATTATATTCACATCGGGAGCAACAGAATCAAATAACTTAGCGATTAAAGGGCTAGCAGATTTTTATGGAGATAAGAAAAACCACATTATCACTTGTGTCACTGAACACAAATGTGTTCTAGAATCTTGTAGACTGCTATCTGAAAAAGGTTTTGAAGTCACCTACTTACAAGTTAATAAAGACGGTCTAATTGATATTAAAGATCTTGAGTCAAAAATAAACGATAAGACTCTTCTAGTTTCAATAATGGGTGTGCATAATGAAATTGGTGTGATACAACCGCTTAAAGAAATAGGGGAAATTTGTAGGAAAAATAGTGTTTTTTTTCATACGGATTGTGCACAAGCAATTGGCAAAATCAAAGTAGATGTTAATGAAATGAATATTGACCTTCTAAGTATATCTGGCCACAAGATATATGCTCCTAAGGGTGTAGGAGCCTTATATGTAAGACGTAAACCAAGAGTGAGAATTACGGCCATGATGAGTGGGGGAGGTCAAGAGAGAGGTATGAGATCTGGGACACTTTCACCTGCCTTATGTGTAGGTTTAGGAGAGGCGTGTAGAATTTGTGCTGATGAGATTGACGAGGAGTCCAAAAGAATAACTAAGCTAAAGAATATATTCCTAGAAGGGATACATGGAGAATGTGCTGACATCTTTATTAATGGTTCTGAAACAAATAGGGTGCCAGGTAATATTAACCTAAGCTTTGCTTACGTTGAAGGTGAATCCCTGATGATGGGAATTAAAAATCTTGCTGTATCCTCCGGTTCAGCGTGTACATCAGCTTCTCTAGAGCCTTCATATGTTTTAAAGGCACTTGGTGTTTCCGAGGAGTTGGCTCATACAAGTCTGAGGATAGGTATTGGAAGGTATACATCAGAGAAAGATATTCGCGATGCTGTGAAGGTAATTGTGAATGAAGTAAAAAGATTAAGATCTCTAAGTCCACTCTGGGANATGGCCCAAGAAGGTGTGGATATCAGTAAAATAAAATGGGCGTCACACTAAAAATATTTTTATAAAGGAGAAAATATGGCATATAGTAAAGAACTTTTAGATCATTATGAAAATCCAAAAAATGTTGGATCTCTTAACAAAGAATCNGAAGATGTAGGAACAGGTTTGGTTGGAGCTCCTGCTTGTGGTGATGTTATGAAGCTTCAAATTAAAGTTAATGATAAAGGTGTGATAGAAGACGCTAAGTTTAAAACATTTGGTTGTGGGTCAGCTATTGCCTCNAGCTCTTTGATNACCGAGTGGGTGAAAGGAAAAAAAATTGANGAAGCTAATTCTATTAAAAATACTGAAATAGCTACACANCTTGCANTGCCTCCTGTTAAAATTCANTGCTCTGTACTAGCGGAAGATGCAATNAAAGCNGCAATNGAAGATTATAAGAAAAAAAATGAAAAATGATAACCNTAACTAATAATGCAATTAATCAAATAAGGAAGCTTGTATTATCTAGGAAAAGTAAACCTCTTGGTATCAAACTAGATATTGAAACAAAGGGTTGCTCTGGTCTTACGTATAAACTTGAATATGTTGATAACCCTCTAGAAGAAGATGAAGTTGTGGATGTCGACAATGACATTAAGATCTTTGTAAACCCCAAGGCTTCATTATTTTTAATNGGAACACAAATGGATTATCAGGANGGTGAGTTAGAGTCTGGGTTTAAATTTACAAATCCAAATGAAAAAGGTAGATGTGGTTGCGGTGAATCTTTTCATGTTTAATTAAATAAATGGGAAAAAGATGTTGGAATTGTAAGGATAGAGTATCGCATGAGGAGTTTTTTTGTAAATCCTGTGGAAAAATTCAAGAAAACGTTGAAATCAATGAGTTCGAAATCTTTTCAATAGATAAAAAGGTTCTCATAGACCTCGATTTATTAGAGAAAAACTATCTGAAGCTTCAAATTGTTTTCCATCCNAATAAATTTATTGGTTTGTCACAAAGAGAGATAGAGGCATCTAATAAGTACTCTTCAAAAATAAATGAGTCTTATAATTTATTAAAAAACTATGTTGATAGAATAAACCTAATTCTCGAGAAATCTGGAGTTTCTATTATGAATCATGATAAAACATATAAAAACAGTGAATTACTGCAAGATATCATGGAAATCCAAGAAGAGTTTATGTTTGCAGAAGGTAATCAAAAAAAAATCGTAAAAGAAAGAATAAAAAAATTAATTGATAAAATTTTGTTTGAAACAGAAGTATTATATAAAAAAAGAGACTATGATCAAATGCTGAATAATAGTATTAAACTATCTTATTTAAATAAAATTTTAAACTAACAAAAGAGTATTTAAGTGAATTTATTAACAATTGAAGAGCCTAAAAATAATAAAGAAAAGAATATTTGTTTAGGGATAGACTTTGGAACTACCAATTCGGTTTGCTCTGTAATAACTGATGAAAAAATAAGTTTTATTAAAGATGAAAAAAATTGCGAACTTATACCAACATTAATTTATTATAAAAATGGAATTAAGAAATTTGGAAATGATATTTCTGAAAAAGAAGCTGTTGATGCAATTAAATCGATCAAAAGAAACTTTTTAAAGGATCCAGATAATAAAATTTTTCTCAATGAGAATGAACAAAAAATAAGTACAATTGAAGTAGCAAAAGATTTTTTTATTTACCTCAAGTCTCTTTGCGATTCATTTCTTAAATTGAAAGGTTATGATTGTGTCTTAACTGTTCCTGCTTACTATGACGAAAAAGCCAGATCTGAAATTATGCGATCAGCTTTTCTAGCTGGATTTAATATCAAAAGGTTAATAAATGAACCAACATCTGCAGCTTTTGCTTATGGAATTGAAAAGAGTAAGACCGGTACTTTTTTTGTTTACGACTTAGGTGGCGGTACTTTTGATATTTCAGTTCTCAAGCTATCAGAGGGAGTTTTTAAAGTACTTGGAACTAGCGGTGATCCAGTTCTTGGTGGTGATGATTTTGATTTTTTATATTCAAGTTATCTAGCAAAAAAAAATTTTGATCTAGATCTAAATAAAGTTGATGTTCAGGAAAGGAAAAGGTTTATAGGTTATGTAAAAAAGATTAAGGAGAACTTTGAGTCAAAGAATAATTTTGAAGAAAATATAAAATTTAANTCAATATCTAAAAAAATTAAATTTAAGAAAGAGGAATTTAACGAAAGTATTTATAAACTAGTTGATAAAACAATAAACATTTCAAAAAGTCTTTGTGATGAACTTAACATTACTGATGAAGATGTTGATGGTATAATTCTTGTTGGAGGATCTACACGTTGTGAATTTGTTAAGGAGATGCTTAAGGATAAGTTTAGTACAAAAATTTACGACGATACAAACCCAGATTTAGTTGTNTCTAGAGGTGCTTCATTACATGGTAATGACTTAATTAATGGTTCAAAGAACTTATTACTAGATGTAACTCCATTATCTTTAGGTATAGAAACTATGGGAGGATTAATGGAGAAAGTTATATCAAGAAACACTCCTATACCTGCAATTAAAGAACAAACTTTNACAACATCTGAAAATGGTCAAACTAGTCTTAAAATTAAAATACTTCAAGGTGAAAGGGAAACATCTGAAAATAATATATCTTTAGGAGAATTTGTTTTGTCTGGACTTGATCCTAAACCAGCCGGTATTCCAAGAATTATAGTTAGATTCTCAATAGATGTGGATGGAATCTTAGTCATCACTGCTATAGATGAATCTACTGGTATGAAAGAAAATCTNGTAATAAAAACAGATGACAATATTAATATTAAAGATTTAAAAGAGATAGTAGAGTCAAGTATAAAAAATGCTGAAGAGGATGTAAGTTTCAGAATGCTGATAGAATGGAAAATTAAGGCTAAGAAAATAATTAATGAAATTCATTATTATCAAAAAGATATTGAAAAGTTATGTGAAAAAAAAAATATAGAAAATATTAGTAATTTAATTAATATGCTACAAAAAGAGTTGAATAAAAACGATAAAGATAAAATTGAACAACTATATAANAAATTAAATAAGGAAACCGAATTTTTTGCTGAAAAAAAGATAGGATCTGAATTTAGTAACTTAGTTGGTCAAAATACAAAGGATTTATAANAAATATGACAAAAATTATTTTTGTAGAATCTGACGGTTCTGAAAAGACTGTGAATGCTGAAAATGGTCTTTCTTTACTTGAGGTTGCACATAGTAACGGAATTGATCTTGAAGGTGCATGTGAAGGATCACTTGCNTGTTCAACATGTCATATAATAATTGAAAAAGAATTTTTTGAAAAATTACCTGAACCATCAGAGGAAGAGGAGGATATGCTCGACCTTGCTTGGGGTCTTACTCATACTTCAAGACTTGGTTGCCAAATAATTGTCGATGATTCACTTGATGGAATCAAGGTAAAAGTTCCAAATGGAACAAGAAATATGAGTGTTTAAATAATGACAATTAAATGGACAGATACGATTGAAATAGCCATTTTGTTGGAGGAAAAATTTCCTGAAAAGGATAATATAAATCTTCGTTTTACGGATTTACATAATTGGGTNATCAATCTAGAGGGCTTTGATGANTCCCCTAGTAATTCAAATGAAAAAATTCTTGAAGCAATACAAATGGCNTGGATTGACGAAAGAGATTAGAATGAATATTAACTTTACTGAATTTAAAAAGATAAATAATCTTCCAAAAACCGGAGAGAAGATCGTTGTAGCAATGTCAGGTGGAGTTGATTCATCAGTTACAGCAGCGATTTTAAATCATTTGGGATATGAGGTAATAGGTGTTTCTATGAAGCTTTATGAAGCATCAAAAGCTAGCGCCTCTAAAACATGTTGTTCAGGTAAAGATATTCGTGATGCAAGAACGGTAGCAAAAAAAATTGGAATTAAGCATTTTATAGTTGATTACAAATCAAGGTTCAAACAATCTGTCATTGAAGATTTCATAGAAAGTTATAACAAGGGACATACACCAATTCCTTGCATAAAATGTAATCAAACGGTTAAATTTAAAGATATGCTAGATTTTAGTAAGTCAATTGGATGTTCGTATTTAGCNACTGGACATTACGTTAAAAGAATTGAAGAAGATGGAAGAATACATCTTTACCAGGCAAATGATAAAACAAAAGATCAAAGCTACTTTTTATTTGCTACCACTCAAAATCAGCTAAAGACNCTTAGGTTTCCCTTGGGTTATTTCACTAAGCAAGAAATTAGAAATCTAGCAAAATTTTTCTCATTAGATGTTGCAGATAAACCGGATAGTCAGGATATATGCTTTATTCCTGATGGAAATTATAGAGACTTTTTAAAAAAANATTCTACANGNTCATTTAAACAAGGTGTTATAGAGACAGTAGATGGAACATCCTTAGGTTTTCACGATGGTTTGGCAAATTATACTATAGGACAAAGAAAAGGTATAGGAATAGGTGGGATTAAAGGACAAAATGAACATAGACCCTTTTATGTTGTTGACATAAATCTTAAAAATAACAAGGTTATTGTAGGTCCTAAGGATAAACTTAAAAAATATTTTATTTATTTGAAAGACTTAAACTTTTGTTCTGGAGATTTACCAATAAAACCATTTAAAGCTACAATAAAAATAAGATCAGGAATGTCTCTNGTTAACGGGGAAGTTAGGATCTCNGATATAAATAAGAANCTGGGTGTTGTTGAACTCTCTAAACCAGAGTACGGNGTTGCTCCAGGCNAAGCTTGTGTATTCTATGATAGAAAAAAAAAAATGATTGGNGGAGGATGGATATCAGCAAGCGAAAAACAGAATAATTAGAGTTTCAAAACTTAATTCTTTTGACTTGATTTTAAATATTATCCGTTAACTTTGAAGTTAGAGTAAAAGAAACTTTACAAAATGTAAAAATTAAACTAAGTCTTTTAATGAATTCTATTAAACTTAGGCGGAGTAGCTCAGGTGGTTAGAGCAGCGGAATCATAATCCGCGTGTCGGGGGTTCAAGTCCCTCCTCCGCTACCATAAAACCTAGAGAGAGTAGGGGTTTTGTAAAAAAGTGAAAAAGTATCTTTGAGTTTGATAGAGTTTGATAGAAAACTACTATCAAACTTCGATAACTAAGGACAAAGATTTGAATGATGAAAAGTTCTCAGAAAAAGGGGAGTGGGGATAAATAAAAAAGTTTCTTGTGAGAAACTTTTATTCATTTTGATACTTACAATTTTTGTATTTTAGACTTAAAACCATCTGAGAATGTTTGCCAATTTCTTTTAAAGTACACTTACCCCTTTTTTGTTTTTTCTTATCATTACTTAATAACATTTTGCAAGATTCTCCAATTATACCAACTTCAAATGCCTCCATTTGTCCCTTTGAATGTTTTGACATACAAGCATAATATTTTTTATCTTGTTTTCTTTGTTTAAAAAAATCTTGTACTAAAATTTCTGATATATCCTTTTTTTGTTCATCACTATAATCACCGATTAATTTTTTAAGATTATATTTACTGCCAATTTTTTTGTCATTTAAACGCCCCAGAACATTATATACTAACTGATTTTCATTAAGTGAAAATTCTTCAAAATCTTTTTCAATCATATTTTGTAGTTTTACTTTAAAATCTCTGTCTTTGAATTTAAAGAAAGCAAAACTTATTTTAGGTTCTTGAAAGATTTTTTCTGTTACAATATTATAAATTTTATTTTTTTGTGAATCTGAATAGTTTTTTTTTATAGGAATTTGCCCTGCTATAGTTTTTCCTTTTCTTAAAACTTCAGAAATAGACTCTTTTACCTCTGTTATTGGAAATCCTGCAGTAATAAGAATTGATACTTCTGACTCAAGTTCTTTATAAAACACTTTTTCATTCTTTTTAAAGTTTTTATAAATTTCCTCATCAGATTCAGATTTCACCTCAAAAGATAGAAACAAACAAAACAATATCAGTAATAGTTTTTTCATATTTTTAATTACATCATCATTATTAATATACAAATTACTGTTCCAATCATTATAAATCTAAACAACATAACTATTTTTTTATTACCTTAGTAATATCTAAATGAGTATCCCCATCAAAATCTTTCGGTAGTCTAATCATATCACTTTCTGCATTGTGATAGTAAAAGTCATCAACATACTTCATAGCATCGTCTTCATTTTTTACTTTATAAACATATCCATCTGGGTCTGACATCTCTTCACCAAGTTTCACTTCCATACTACCTTGAACAGCGTTGTCATATTTTTCAAAAACAATTTCATAATGGACAATAAACTTTTTCATTGATTCATAATAATCTAAAACCTGTAAATATTAAATAAAAGGTTTAATAGAATAGGGGAGAATAAATACGCGGATTATAGGTAATGTATTAAATGAATGTTTGACCCCTTTTCTGAATAAAAATCAATACAATATTTCTTTTAACAATAGTATTTGTCACTAACTAAAAAAAATTATATATTAACCATAAAGGTAATATTATGACAAAATTCTCTATAACTCTCGCTCTACTTAACATGCTGGCGTTCTCGAATGTCAAATCACTAAATATATTTGAATTTTCGCTTATTGGAGTTGGAGTAGGTTTAGTCTATGATCAATACTATGATAGTTCTTTAAGTAAAGAAAATACTTATCAAAATAAAGTTGATGTTGTCTCAAGGTTTGAAAACAGTAGGCAAATTAATGTAAATAAAAACTATTTTAATAATCTACCAATACAGCAAAAGCTAATGATTATAGAAACATTAAACTACAACTAAATATTATTAAAATGAGTCGTTTTAAGAGTTATGAGAACTATAATTATAATCTTAGCTTTGTTATTGTTTAAAAGCGTCCAATCAAATTCTTTTACTGAGATCTTTGGAAGTGAGGGAGAAGCAGGTGTCTTAAANTCTAAAACTAGAAGCTTAAGTTATGCTTTACAATATTTAACAATAACTGGAACTTCGGGTTACTTTTTAAAACAACTTCACAGCGGCGGATTCTTCGAACCACTTGGTTTTATTTCTGATTCAATGGTTAAAAGCTCCCCTTTAGCATATGGTAAATCTGAAATAATCGATTCACATACTGCAAATATTATTAGAATAAACCAAAAAGTTGAGAAAATGAATTATGCCAGTCAACTAAAAGAAAATTTTATAAAAAATAGATACTCTTCAAAATCAATTGAGATTAAAAATAATAGTAACATTAGCAACTCAGAAATAAGATTTTTAGAGAGAGAAAGGCTAACTAAAAGGTATTTAGATGATTAAAAAATTTGTTAAGATTGTCATAATCTCTTCTTTTATAACAGGTTGCTCAGCAGTAAATCTTGATAGAGATACCGTGGTTAGAACCTCTTCTTCAGCTGCTGGCGGTTATTTAGGATACGAGCTTTCTGATGGAGATATTTTTAGTACAACAGTTGGATCTGCTGTTGGAATATTATTAGGGTCGTACCTTTCTGAGTTTTTAGGTCAAGATGACTATTATTTTTATAAAAAAGAAACCATTAAGGTATTAGAAATCAACGATAATAATAATTTTGTACGATCAGGGTATTGGAAGAATCCTAAAAGTGGAAATGAAGGTGTTGTAGTAATTAAAGGACATTATGGAGGGNCAGAATGCAGATTAATTGAACATACTTTCTTCTTAGATAGTGAGTCTAGGAAGACTTTGGACACTGCTTGTAGGGAAAAAAGTGGTCAGTGGGCAATGGTAAAATAATTAAAGTTTAATTTTTAAAAAAAGTTATTATCATATATTTATGATTATAATTTCACCGTCAAAAAATTTAAATATTGAAACTGAAACTGTAAATTATAAGTTTTCTGAGCCAAAATTTAAAAAAAAAATAAAAATACTTAGCGAAAATTTAAAAGGTTTAAGTACCTCAGAACTTAAATCACTAATGCCAATTAGTGATAAACTCATTGAACTTAATAAAAAAAGATTTGTAAACTTTGATAACCCAAAGAATATCAAAAAGCCTGCTGTATTTCTTTTTACTGGAGCAACCTTTGATGGTTTATCAATTAGAAGCTTAGAAGAAAATTTGTATGATTATACTCAAAAAAAATTAAGAATTTTATCAGGATTATATGGACTTCTTAAACCTTTTGATGTTATCCAGCCTTACAGGTTAGAAATGGGGACGAATACTGTGAAATTAATTAATTCTGATCTTTATAAATTTTGGAGAGAGGATGTTTCTAAAAATTTAAATGAAGAAATAAAAATTAATGGTTCAACATTCTTATTTAACTTGTCATCAAAGGAGTATTTCTCAGTTTTAAATCATAAAAAAATTAGTGCAAAAGTCATTAACTTTGATTTTAAAACCAAATTAAACGATGAATATAAAAATATTGGGATGCAAATTAAGAAAATGAGAGGATCTATGGCTAAGTTCATAATTGCTAATAGAATTGAGTCAGTTGAGCCACTAAAAAATTTTCAAGTTAATAGTTTTAAATTTGACAAAATATTACCTGAAACGAATACATTATTATTTACATCATAATGAAAAAGAAAGCTCTAGTTTTAATTCCATGCTTAAATGAAGAATCAACTTTAGGCCTTGTAATTAATAATATTAAAAAATATTTACCTAAGGCAGGTATTGTGGTTTACGACAATAATTCTTCAGATAAAACAGTAAATGTTGCAAAAAAAATTGGTGTTCAAGTAAGAATAGTTTGCGAGAGAGGGAAGGGAAATGTTGTTAGAAAAATGTTCTCTGATAACCATAAATATGATTATTATATTATGGTGGATGGAGATAATACATATGATTTAAGAAATATAAATAAAATGTTAGATTATGTTAAAAATGAAAAATTTGATATGGTAATCGGAAAACGTGTACATAAGAACTCACAAGCATATAGAAGAGGCCATTTACTAGGTAATAAAATTTTCACCTCTTTTGTAAATCTCTTTTTTGGCAAGAATGTAACTGATATTTTTTCAGGTTTTAGAGTCTTTTCTAAAAGATTTGTGAAGACTTTTCCAGTTTACTCCAATGAATTTGAAATTGAAGCAGAATTAACTATTCACGCTCTAGAGCAAAAACATTCAATTAAAGAAGTAGAGTGTATGTATAATTCAAGACCAGAAGGTTCTCTTAGTAAATTAAGTACCTATCGTGATGGAATAAAAATTCTTAGGCTAATCTTAATGTTAATAAAGCATGAAAGGCCATTATTATTTTTTACATTTTTGAGTTTATTTTTTTTTATTTCATCCATAATTTTAGGTACACCAGTAGTTCATGATTTTTACAATACTGGTTTAGTTGAAAAACTACCTTCAGCAATATTAGCTGGATTNCTAATGATATTATCNTTTATAAGNTTTTTTTCTGGNNTAGTTTTAGATGTNATTAAAAANATGCGATTTGAAAATAAACAAGTTNTNTACCAATTATTNAAAGANTAGTTATTTNATNGGNATNNTTACNTTTTTTGAATNANNNTTATCATTNTTAATAATNTCTTTTTTNTTTTCATATANNATCCAAANCATNTGCATTGCNANNNNGTGAACCCTTTTNGCNNGAGTNTCACCNGANAGAAATCTNGAAAATTGNCTTTTACTTATNCCTAAAATTTCAGCAGATTGATCAATATTTAATTTATTTTTTTTCATCCATTCCTTTATCTCTTGAGGATGCGGTTTATCTATATCTATAAAAATCAACTTTTACTTCCCTAAATATGCTTTTTTCATCATCTCCATAAATTTTTCTTTATCTGTATCAGATTTACTCTTAAAATCTAATTTTGAGATAATGAAAATTGCTAAAAAAGATAAAGTCACTGAAAATAGAGCAGGATACTTGTAAGGAAAAATTGCCTTTTCAAATTTAAAAATATCAACCCAAATTGTTGGACCTAAAATCACCAAACTTACAGTTATTAATAATCCTATCATCCCGCCATAAAAGGCACCATTAGTTGTAAGATTCTTCCAGTTAATACTTAAAAATAGGACAGGGAAATTGGTACTTGCAGCGATTGCAAAGGCTAGTCCAACCATAAATGCCACATTTTGTCCTTCAAAAGTAATACCAAGAAAAATTGCAATAATACCAATAAGTACACTTGATATTTTTGAGACAAATAATTCCTTTTTTTCATCGGCCTTCCCATTATTTAAAACATAGACATATAAATCTCTTCCAACAGCAGATGCTCCGGCTAATGTTAAGCCTGAAACTACAGCTAAGATAGTTGCAAATGCTACAGCTGAAATAAATCCTAGAAAAATATTCCCTCCAACAGCATGTGATAAATGAATTGCTGCCATATTATTAGAACCAATCAAGGTACCTTCTGCATTGGTATAGTTTGGATTTGTTGATAAGTAAACTATTGCACCAAAACCAATTATGAATGTAAGTAAGTAAAAATATCCTATGAATGATGTTGCATAAAATGCAGATAATCTAGCACTTTTAGCATCCGGAACTGTAAAAAATCTCATAAGTATGTGTGGCAGACCTGCAGTTCCCAATATTAAAGCAATTCCAAGTGAAATTGCTGAAACTGGATCAGCTACAAGCTTCCCAGGCTTTAAAATATCAATGCCTGATTTATGAGCTAAAATAGCAGCATCGATCAAGTTTGATAAACTAAATGAGAATTCCTTTAGAACTAAGAAACTTAATACTGAAGCTCCAAAAATTAATAAAAATGCCTTAATAATTTGAACCCATGTTGTAGCTATCATTCCACCAAAACTTACATAAATTATCATTAGAATACCAACAATCCAGATTGCAAAGTTGTAAGGTAAATCAAATAAAGTTTGAATTAATGAACCAGCCCCAACCATTTGTGCAATAAGATAGAATAAAACCGTTATAAGGGTGGAAACCGAAGATAAGATTCTTATTTTTGATTGTTTAAGTCTAATTGTGGTTACATCTGCAAAAGTAAATTTGCCAAGATTTTTTAGTTTTTCAGCTACTAAAAAAAGAATAATTGGCCATCCAACTAAAAAACCAATTGAATAAATCAAACCATCAAAACCTGATAAGAAAACTAGACCTGAAATTCCCAANAATGAAGCGGCAGACATATAATCTCCCGCAATCGCAAGACCATTTTGAAAGCCAGAAATTTTTTCGCCTGCAGCATAGTAGTTTTCTTTTGTATTTGATTTTTTTGATGCAAAATACGTAATTGCTAATGTAACAAATACAAAGAGAAAAAAAATTATTGAAGCTACAAAATTACTTTCCATATTTTTGTTTATTAAAATTTAGATTCATTTTATTTTTTAATTTCATCGATATATNTATTAGATATGAGTGTATAGATCAGTGTAAGTATTATTGAAAAAATTATAATTGACAGTCCAAAAGCTACACCATATGTCATGGAGCTATTTTCTATTTCTTTAGCAAGTAGTTTCGGATTAAAACCAATCAGAAAAATAAAAGAAAAGTAAATAAATATAACAAGGAAAGAAAACAAATGAGAAATATTTCTTTTTACTCTTATATATTTTTCGTTTTTTTCAGTTATTAAAGAATTCATATTAGAAAGAACCAAGCTAATAAAAATTAGCTTGGTTTATTTACATCTCAAAATTAAAGATTAACAGTTACTGCTTTTACTTCTGTATAATTTTTTAACACTTCATGACCCATTTCTCTTCCCCATCCTGATTCTTTAAAGCCACCAAAAGGAAGTGAGGCATCAAATATATTATGACAATTGATCCAAACCGTTCCTGCTCTTATCTTCCCAGCTAATTTATGTGCCACACTTATATTTTTTGTCCAAACACTAGCTGCAAGACCAAAAGTAGTATTATTTGCTTCGTTAGCAATCTTTTCTAAATTTTCATCTGAAAAAGGTTGTGCACAAACAACAGGGCCAAAAATTTCTTCTTTTACAAGAGTCATATCTGCGTTTGTTTTTGCAAAAACAGTAGGGTGAACAAAATGTCCTCCAGAAGAGTTATCATATTTACCTCCTGCAACTACTTCACCACCCTCAGATTTTCCAGATTCAATATAGCCTGAAACTTTCTGATACTGTTCATCGGAGACTAATGGACCCATTTCAGTTGAAGTATCCATCCCAGGCCCAACCTTGATTTGGTCTGCAATCTTAGATATACCCTCAGTTACCTTATCAAAAACTTTTTCATGAGCAAATAACCTTGATCCTGCACAACAGCATTGTCCATGGTTAAAGAAAATAGCAGATGCTGCTCCAGCAATTGCAGCATCGATATCAGCATCGGGAAATATTATTGTAGGCGATTTTCCACCTAACTCTAAAGAAACCTTTTTTAGATTTCCGGCTGCTGCTTTTGTAATAAGCTTGCCAACTTCGGTAGAACCGGTAAATGCGACCTTATCTACGTGCGGATGGGCTGCCAATGGTGCTCCAGCATCTTCCCCAAGACCAGTAACAATATTTAATACACCATTAGGTAGTAAACCTGAATCATGAATTATCTCCACTAATCTTAATGCTGATAATGGTGTTTGTTCTGCTGGTTTTAGGACTATAGTACATCCAGCAGCAAGTGCAGGTGCAACTTTCCACGCGGCCATTAAAAGAGGAAAGTTCCATGGAATAATCTGACCAACAACACCAACTGGTTCTTTAACGGTATATGAATGATATTGAGCTCCAGGTGTATACGGAACGGAAATAGGAATAGTTTCTCCCTCTATTTTAGTAGCCCAACCTGCCATATATCTAAAAATATCTGAAGAAAGGGGAACATCCGCAGCTCCAGCGACTGCAACTGGTTTCCCGTTATCAAGTGATTCTAGTTGTGCTAATTCTTCTGCATGATTATCGATTAAGTCACCAATTTTCCATATTATTTTTCCTCTTTCATTTGCTGGTATTCCTGTCCATTTACCAGAGTCAAATGCGTTTCTTGCTGCTTTAACAGCTAAATCAATGTCTTTACTATTCCCAGCGGCACAAGACGTAAGCTTTTTTCCTGTCGCTGGATCTTCTACATCGAAAGTTTTTGATGAGCCAGTATCTACCCAGCTACCATCAATATAAAGTTTTTGGTTTTTATTTAAAAAACTGGCAACGTTATCGTTTACAGTATAATTCAGAACTGATGCGTCCATAATATTTCCTCCAATTAATATTAGTTTAATTTTACTTTAACATAATAGGTATCAATGTAAATGAAATTGGAGTAAAATATTAGAGTTTGGTGGGGTTGGGAAGATTCCCATAAACCTTTTCGGGATCAAATATTTTTNTATCTTCAGTGAATTCTAGTTTAACACTATACTTGTCTTCTTCCTTGGTTAACTGTCGGTAGAAACAAGATTTATATCCAACATGACAACTAGCTTTTTTACCTTCAAGATTTACAAAGTAAATCAAGCAGTCTTGATCATCATCAATTTTAATCTGTTTTATATTTTGGAATAAACCGCTCTTCTCTCCTTTTTTCCAAATTTGTTGTCTACTTCTTGAAAAATAATGTGCTTTTTTACTGGACATTGTGAGTTTGAGTGCCTCTTCATTTGAGTATCCATGCATCAACACCTCATTAGTTTCGAACTCTATTGTTATTATGGGAATAAGGCCATTGGAATCAAACTTTGGTTGAAAGGTAAAACCTTCTTCTACCTCTTCTACTGATACACGCTTTTCGAAAACAATATTAGTCACGTTTTTAAATATTCAAGAAATCTTTGTTGTAAGTGTTTGTCGTTTTTAAAGTCACCTAAAAAAGAGTTGGTTATTGTTGATACATTAGGTTTTAAAACGCCTCTAGTTGTCATACACTGATGAAATGCTTCAACATATACTGCAACCCCCTTTGGTTTTAGAGTTTCATAGATTGAACTTGAAATTTGCTGAGTCATAGTTTCTTGCGTTTGGAGTCTTTTGGCAAAGATATCGACTGTTCTTGCTANTTTTGAAATGCCCACAACTTTTTTTACAGGCAGATAAGCNAGATGAACTTTTCCTATTATTGGAACCATATGATGTTCNCAGTGCGAATTGAATGCTATATCTTTNAACATAACAATTTCNTCATAACCATTTACATCTTCAAAAGTTTTTGACAAATATTCATCTGCTGATTCTTTATATCCCAAAAAAAACTCTTCATAAGCCTTTGTAACACGTCTTGGCGTATCAATTAACCCTTCTCTTTTTGGGTCATCTCCAGCCCATTTAATTAGAGTTCTCACAGCTTCTTCAGCTTCTTCTCTACTAACTTTTTGTTCGGTAGCTAGTTTGACCTTTTTTTTTGGTGTTATAGAGTCCATTTTTAAACTTTCATAATTTATATATTAAATATTTTGTATTATAAATATAAATTTAAAGTATTATTTAATACTACTTTAACTCAAAANNTGCAAAATGAAATTTAAAATTACCAATGGGATAGTTTATGATCCCTCAAGAAATATAAATGGCAAGCAAAAAGATATATATATTTGCGATGGGAAAATTGTTTCACCTTCAATATCAGAATTAGTAGATTATAAAATATCATATGATGTTTCCGGAATGATTGTAATGGCTGGTGGAATAGACATTCATTCTCACATTGCTGGAGGGAATGTAAATAATGCAAGAGTATTATCTCCGGAAATACACTTTAATTTTTTAGAGAAAAATTTAAACCGTAAAAAAACTCTCCCTGGATTTAATACTAGATGGACTTGTGAGGGTACTGGGTACAGATATGCTGAGATGGGTTTTACAACTGTAGTTGAACCAGCTGTATTACCAGTAAATTCGTTTCTTAGTCATTTAGAATTAGAAAAAATTCCAATGATTGACAAAGCATGTTTGTCGGTATTGGGCAATGATAGTTTTTTATTAAATTCGCTTCAAAAAAAAAGGGGACAGCAATTCATTGATGATTACGTAGCTTTTACTATAAATTCAACTAAAAGTATTGGTTTGAAAGTAATAAATGCCGGAGGTACAGAATCATTTAAACGTGGTTGTCGTGATAATTTTAATCTGGATGATATTGTTCCAGAAT